>NZ_OY764081.1:704394-1056591 GCF_963667985.1 uncultured Methanocorpusculum sp.
TTCGATGTCCTCGGATTTGGATACTTTTTCGTGAATGCAGCGAACGTCTTTTTGTCAGGGTCGCTGATCGTGAGGTTGAAATGTTCTTTCATTTTTTTATCACATCCCCTCTTTTTCAGAGGTTTTTCCAGCAGTTTCACCGGGGTCATTTCCCCCTCGTCTGCATACAAAATAATTATTTTTCTATGCATATTGGTGTATGTTTTTTTTTTCAAAAACGAGAGATTATTTCAATAATTGCAACATAATTTAGGGAAAATAAGAGTGCTGATTTTGGGCGTCGAAGTGGATGTGGGTGTCCTTTTGGCCGGTTGGATTATGGCCGGCGGTTTGCTGCATTTTTTCTTGGTATCACGCTATTTTTGCTGGTTTTGGTTTTTCGGGAGAGGTCCCCGGAATATATCTTTTGTTGGATTGTGAGTATTTATACCCCGAACCGCGCGGTGCGATAATGCCTCCGCTTTTGGAGAAAACCGGGTGCTCAGTGAGAGAGGAGGGGGGGTTTACGATGCAAAAAATGAGGTTGGGGAAGCGGGGACCTTTAGGTCCCTTAGCGGAGCAAATCTTTGATTTGCAACTGGGCGGGGCGGACGCTGAAAGCGGACGCCCTCAGCTGAGGCGGATTGACGGCGCAGCCGGCGATCTTAGCTAAGCAAGTCGATAGACTTGCGACCAAATCTTTGATTTGCGACTGGGCGGGGTGGACGCTGAAAGCGGACGCCCTCAGCTGAGCAAGGCTTTGCCTTGCGAGGGGGAGAAGAACGTGAAGATTCGGGAATGGAGCGGTATGAAGGTCGGGAAGGAGTTGGTTGGGTGTGGATACATGAGATAGAACCAACCGCGAACCGCAAATCAGAGATTTGCTCTCCGACTCGCTTCGCTCGCTTGAATCGGCGCGAATCCCGCAAGCCGTTGGCTTGCTCTCAGAATTGGATTTGCTGATCCTCACTTTCGCAATCCAGCTTCGCTGTCTTGCTCATCCCTCATCGGGAGCGTTCGGGCAAATCCTGTCGGCGCCCCAGCGCCTCCTGTGAGAGAGATGTTCATTGATCATTACATATGAGATGGTGGTTCTTTTCTGGCAATCGCAAAATGAGATGGAGAGAGGAATTGCAGTTGGGAGGCGCTGGGGCGCCGACAGGATTTGCCCGAACGTTCCCGATGAAGGGACGAGCAAGTCGAGGGCGGGCTGACCCGCAGGGGAGGCCTCAGCCGAGCAAGGCTTTGCCTTGCGAGAGACTTGCGAGAGTGAGGAATAGCAAATCCGATTCGCCTCGCCCGAAGGGCGGATTCGCGCCGATTCAAGCGAGCGAAGCGAGTCGGAGAGCAAATCTCTGATTTGCGGTTCGCGGTTGGTTTTTTCTCAGGTTTCCACACCCAACAAACTCCTTCCCGAATTGGATCGGTAGTTCCGGGGTCGTTTTTGGGACGATCTTCACGGACGAAATTTTGTTCATTTTTCGCAAACCAAAGATTTGCTCAGCTGAGGGACCTAAAGGTCCCCGCTTCCACTCGCAAACAGGTGTTTCGATTCCATTTTGACCTCTCGGGAACAATTTTTGAGGGATTTTCTCTAATGATTTTCGGCGGGTAAAAATCGAAATCGGCAGGATTTGGCGTATTTTCGATTTGGTGAGGTCATAGTATATATATTGAGAGGGAGGCGCCTGGAAAAAACGATACCCCGGGAAAGACTACCTACCTACCGCGTTACTAATTTATATAGTAGTAATTTTTATTTTGATTCTTCTCTCTCTCTCTCTCTCTCTCTCTCTCTCTCTCTTCTGTAATGTACATAAAATAATAATAATAAGAGACTAGGCGCCTAAAAAAAAAGTGATTGATGAGAGATTTTCTTCCGCTCTAGGTCACTACCTAGGTAGGTAGTCTGGCGGGTGTCATCGTTTTTTTCAGGCGCCTGGGGTTTTCTTTATATAGTTTTGGTGTTTTACCGGCGAAATCGGTAGCATTCGGAGTATTTTTTGTTGAGTGATAGTTTTTTGCTGGTTAAAAGAGGGATGTTTTTGATCGGCGGAGGGTCATTTTCCAATCGAAATGGCTATTTTCGGGTGGAGGTGGAGGGGGATGTGGGGGTGTTTGGACTGCAGATATTCTCTCCATCTTACCCTGACATCAGGTATTTCGGCCAAGAACCCCCTCATTACCGCGGATCATCCTTCTCAAAAGCATAGATCGCAGCGATCTCAGCACCATTCAATGGGAACGGCACTTCGGAGTATGATGAGATGTTAAATAATGAATTTAGATTGATGTGCGAACCTGACGGTTCCATATATTTCTTTCCGGTTGGGTTTGTATCATAGTAGGTGGAAGCTGGATATGTGCCATTCACATATATTCTGAGCGTCTCTGCCGTAGTTGTTCCAGACTGATTGAAGACCCCTGCTGCATGATACCAGGTCCCCACGACCATCTCTACTTTTGATCGTACATGGTTAAATGATGGGATGCCTGAATCAGTAAGCACTATTTTGAACTCGATTTTGGGATAGTTGTAGTATTGGATTGACCACCCCCCGAAGAGCTCAACGAAGCGTGCCCCGTCGTTGACCGTACCACTATCGGATAATCATAAATGTCGCTATCTCTCTTCACCCACGCCATCGCCGTAACCCCCGGATCTCTTACTGCAAGTATCATCGAGCTTGTTCCAACCTCTCCCGAAGTAACATTCCGGATATCCAAACGAACCGTGTATGTTCCTGCCGTATCATATACAAACGCCGCCGCTTGCGTATCTGCCGTCTGTCCATTTCCGCTGTTCCAGGAAAACTCCAGGTCAGGCGAACTTTCTTCGGCCGTGAACTCCACCGTCGTTCGGTAGGAATCTTGATCGAGAACGACCCACGCATCGGCAAGATCCGCGATCACACCGGGAAGAGGTTTTGTACCCGACACGCCCACCTTCACCTGACTCGTGGCATTCTTTCCCTCCGTTACTTCGGCCGCAAATGCTGCATTTATCCTGGAGGTATTGATTGAGTAAAACTGTTTTTCGGCAATAACGACAGCCCATCCGTTCCCGGTATATATGACGGACACCAAATTAAGGAGCTCTGTTGTCCCTCTGTCCCAGACAAGTGTTGTGCCCGGAGAAAAATCCACACCATCTCCCTGAAATTCCCGGGTCTGGTCAACACCGTTTACCAAAATTGCATATTCTCCGGCAGGAAGCGTATCTCCCGAAAAATGGGTCATAGTGATAATACCGTTCTTCTCTGAAATGGTGATTCCGGCTATCGGCGCAGAATCCACATTCCCCAGAGAAAAAATCCCGGCTGCAAAAATGCCTATGAGAAGTATCGTGAGCGCAAGAATCAATAGTGTGGCGATAACGGGAGATACCCCGTTCTCTCTCCTGCCGCCTAACCAAATCATAATACACTGTATTTCTATCCGTATCATATACTCCTTTGCGAAGGAATCATCTCTCCCTTCAGGGAAAATATATAACTGCAACATACAAATTATTGTTAATCTTAATTTCTGCAATGAAATGCTGCAGAGATATATATGGGAATATCGCTGATGTTTGGTAGAAAAAACAAGGATGAGGCACAAGAGGAAGTGTATGAGACCCTCCCGGAGTATGATTTCGAACGGGACGGGTCTCTTGTCTCTCCCAAACTGCGAAAAACAGACGAGATTCTCGAAGCCTACTGGATAGAGCCTGGCCTTACCCGCGTTACCATCATCAGAACTGCCGAGTATGAAAATGTCTATATTGCCCATGAACCAGCTCTGACGTATTTTGAAGCTGAACTTCTCGAACGCCTCCAGCCTGCCGTTCGTGATATGCTGATCATGAAGGATATCGAGTTGAACGATATGCAGGAGGTCCTGTATGAATCAATCGACGTCCTTCTCGAATCATATGATCTGGATATTACGAATGCCACCGTATACAAGATGCGGTATTATCTGAAACGGACGTTTTTCGGGTGGGGGCGTGTCGATATTCTTCGGGGTGATCATGACATCGAGGATATTTCCTGTTCCGGGTATGATCTGCCGGTCTACCTGTATCATCGCAAATATAGGGATATCAAGACCGCGATCTTCTTCACCGATCCTAGAGAACTGGACAGTCTGGTCGTTTTGTTTGCGCAGAAAGCCGGAAAACACATCTCTCTTTCAAATCCTATCGTGGACGCGACTCTTTCCGACGGATCGCGTATCCAGCTGACCTACAGTACCGTGGTCTCGACGCGCGGCTCTTCCTTTACTATCCGTAAGTTTAGAAAGAATCCGTTCTCACCGATTGATCTTCTGGTCAATAATACCTTTACGATCGATGAGATGGTCTATCTCTGGATGGCGGTCCAGTATAACTACTCCATTCTGATTGTCGGAGGAACGGCTTCCGGAAAAACAACCACCTTAAACGCTATCTCTCAGTTCATCCCTGCTCTATCTAAAGTGGTATCCATTGAGGATACCCGCGAAATCATGCTGGAGCATGACAACTGGATCGCGAGTCTGGTGCCGTTATCATCCGGTGCTGCCACCACTGCACAGCGGGATATCTCCATGTTCGATCTGTTAAAAGCTGCGATGCGTCAGAGACCCGAGTATATCCTTCTTGGTGAGGTTCGCGGTATTGAGGCGCAGACGCTTTTCCAGGCGATGAACTCGGGACACACGACATATTCCACTCTGCACGGAGGAGATGTGGCAATGGCAATTCACCGTCTGGAGAACCCTCCGCAGGATGTGCCGAAGGCAACGATCGAAACTCTCGATATCGTGCTCTGTCAGGGAAGTATGTTTAGGAACAAGAAGCAGGTTCGCCGGTGTAAGGAAATCACCGAGATCGTGGGTATGACCGATAAAGGCGAGCTTGAGATCAACACGGTGTTTCTGTACAACTTCCAGAAAGATACACCCAGTTTCTCCGGCACGTCCCAGGTCTATTCCTCAATCGCTGAAAAGACTGGTATGAATATGACAACGATGGGCGAGGAACTCCGCAAGCGTACTGCCGTTTTACAGGCGATGCTTGATCAGGATATCAGGGATTACCGGGATTTTGCACGGATCGTCTGGCTGTTTCTCTCAAGACCCAAGTATGTTATGGCGAATGTCGGCGATCTTGTCCAGATTCTTCCAGGAAAATGCAAACGGCATGAGACCTTGGCCAACCGCCCGATCGATAAAGCCGAGTATCCGGAAATGGTGGACGGACCAGCGGAGTCCGATGCGGCATATGGGGTGGGTTCATCGGTCTCTGATCGCGGAGATGGCTCTGATTCCTCCCGCGTGTGCTATATTCCGGAACCCTCCGGTGAGTCCAAGGCCGCGGCCGAAGGGTCCGGTTCCTTTACTAAACTGGTGCCTGTTTCTGGTGAACAGACGCCGATCGTTGATTCCGTGCCGATTGATGGTTCCGGCGCTACCGGATCGGAGCCTGCCCCTGAATCAGCTAAGCCTGTGTCCACGCTCCCCCCAAAGCATGTTCCCACATCCAATGAGCTTGCATTTGTCCTTCCCCCCAAACCTGCAGATGAATCCGGTGAGCCTCTGGCGGATCTTTCCTCTGAATCCCCTGAGCCAGAAGAAGATCTTCCCCAAAAACCTGCTCCGGAACCCGCTGAACCGGATGTCGAGATTCCCCCCGAGCCGGCTCCCGAATCAGCCGAGCCTGAACTAAAGGCAGCCCCTGTTGTTGAAGATGAAGAGAGTCTCTTCTATGACGTCCCGGCTGACGTCCCCTCTGAAGAGGAAATCTTTGGCCCGGCGGAACCAGGTCCGCTCTTCGAAGTTGCCCCGGACAAAGACATCTCATCCTTTGACCTGTACACAGATGAACAGAACACGGAGTCCTCTCCGGAAAAGAAGTAGCCGGTAGGCCATGAGAAATCCCTTAACTCCATCTCCGGAACGCATTCGAGCCCTTGAAAAGGAACTCTTCTCGGCACGTATTGATATCGATGTCAAGGGACTCGTTCGTTATGCGCGCGTATTTGGTTTAATTGCCAGTATTCTCATCGTTTTTTCCCTTATCGTTATCGACGTTCTCTTTTTCCCGGTTGCAAATCTGTTCACGGACCCGGAGTATATCATCTTCACCTATCCGTCGTGTGCCGGTATCGCTGTTCTTGCGAATGTTGCCGTCTATTACGCTATTATCTCCTACCCGAAGCTGGAAATGCGGAGCCGGAAACGGTTCATCGAAGCCTCTCTCTATGACATGGTGTCGTTCATGTATGCTCTGCATCACTGCGGAGCAACACTCTATGCATCTGTCCATTCCATTGCCAAGTATGCCGATTTTTACGGCGATGCGGCGAAAGAGTTCCATCAGGTCGTCTCGGATATGGATTTCTGCAGCTACGATCAGTTCACCGCTATTCAGCGGCTTGCCGACACCACGCCTTCCGATAAACTTCGGTTCTTCCTTTCGGAGTTATCTTCGACCTACCGGTCGATCGGTAATGCCGAGGTGTTTCTGCACGGAAAACTTCAGGAGATGCAGAAAGAGAGCGAGGTAGCTCAGAAAAGTTACCTCTCCTCGCTTGGCGCGATCGCCGAGATGTATATCACCCTTTTCGTCACAGGCCCCCTGTTTGTCGTGATCGTCATCATGGTTATCGGCCTTATCTCGGGATCGGACCCGATGATCCTCGCGATTGTTGTTTATCTGATGCTGCCGATCGGAACGGTGATTTTCCTCCTTCTTCTGGATGCACTTGGCCAGACATACATCATCAAACGCATCCAAATGCCCAGATCGACGGTTCCGCTGTATCCTCAGCTTACGATAGTCGAATCGGAGGTGGATGAAACTCCTCTCTATGAAAAGCTGAGAAAATACGACAAACGCCTGAAATATATGGAGTTCATTCGTCACCCCGGGCTTGCCATCCGGGAGGAACCCTCTCTTGTTTTCGTGTTCAGTATCCCTCTGTCGCTGATAACGGGTATCATTCTCTACTTCTCCACGGTCAAGGTCTTTTTCAATCCGTATATGATCTATCAATGGGGTATGGCCGTCGATGATGTGGTCGTTGTTATGCTTCTGGTGGCTCTCATGCCGTATGCAATAAGTTATCGACGGTATGTCCGCAGAATAGATAAGGTGGAAGGCGCTCTTCCCGACTTCTGCAGGCAGCTCAGTTCCCTGGTAAAATACAATATGACGTTGACCCATGCCATTGAACTCACCGCTCAGGAAGGAAAAAGTTACATCCAGGAGGATATCCGTATTCTTTCCCGTGATCTTCTGTGGGGTGAGAAGCTATCTTCCGCTTTAAAGCGGTTTGCGGACCGTATGAAGAATCTGTCCGTCGACCGTTTGGTCATTCTTCTCTCCCAGACCGAGCATTTCACGAATGATCTGTCGCTCACAATTGATCTGCAGTATCATGAAGCGAAGAACAGAGAGTCTCTGAAAAGGGAAAGAAAGAGCGACATGGGCGTGTATGTCGTCATCGTTTTCATGGCGTTCGCGGTCTTCGTGTTCGTTCAGGTCATCATGTCGGAGGTTTTTCTCAATATCATGATGGAAAACTCCGAAGCCCTTTCCTTCTTAAGTTCCAGCTCCGGGTCCGGGTTTCCCGCCCAGACATATCAGATGATCATCTATCATTCGATCCTTATTCACGGCTTCTGTTCCGGGCTTGTTGCTGGTATGATGGGTATGGGCTCTATCAAAGGGGGTATCCAGTATTCGTGTATCATGCTCGCTCTTGGAGCCATCACATTTATTGTGATTAGCGGGATAATGTAGGCCCCCGAGTCCAAGTAATAACCATTATGTCTGTATAAAACAATGTAATAGGGTGCTAAAATGTAGCATGACACATCGTGTCATGCCTCCATCTGCAGAGGACTTAACCATATGTTCTGGAATGAGAAGATGGAAACCCTGTCCGGCCAGGCTCTTGAAGAGCTTCAGCTCAAACGTCTAAAGGAGACGGTTGCACGGACGCAGAATATCGGTTTCTATAATACCCTGTTCAAAGATGCGGGAATAACCCCGTCTGATATTAAATCACTTGACGATCTGGCAAAGATCCCGTTCACGAAGAAAGCAGATCTCCGTGGGGGATATCCGTTTGGCTTTTTAGCGGTGCCGATGCGTCAGGTTAACCGGATCCATACGACATCCGGGACGACCGGGAAACCGACGGTCGTTGCCTATACGAAAAATGATCTCAATATTTGGTCGGAACTTATCGCACGAAACCTGACGATGGTCGGGTTGAGACCTGGCGATATTTTCCAGAATGCATCGAATTACTCTCTTTTTACCGGCGGTCTCGGCATCCATATGGGCGCTGAGAAGATCGGCTGTGCCGTCGTGCCGTCTGGTGTCGGCAACACAAAACGGCAGATCGAGATGATCCAGGATTTCAAGGTCAAGGGTCTTCACTGCACGCCGAGTTATGCAATGCATCTGACCGAAGTGGCCGAAGAGATGCATGCCGATCTTGCGTCTCTTGAGATTGGTTGTTTCGGCGCTGAGGCATGGTCTGAGAATATGCGCCGCGATCTTGAGAACCGTCTTGGTCTTAAGGCCTACGACAGTTACGGGATGAGCGAACTCTTCGGCCCCGGCGTTGCCTTTGAATGTCCTGAACAGGACGGTCTGCATATCTGGCATGACTGTTATATCGTTGAGATCATCGATCCAAAGACTGGCGAGGTGCTTGGTCCTGAAGAGAAGGGAGAGATGGTCGTGACGCCGATCGTGAAAGAGGCAATGCCTCTCTTAAGGTATCGGACCGGTGACATCACCATGCTCATGGAAGATGAGTGTCCGTGCGGCCGCGGTCAGAAGATCACCAGACTCCTTGGAAGAAGCGACGATATGCTGACGGTTCGGGGAATCAACGTCTTCCCGAGTCAGATCGAGCATGTGCTGAAAAACATCCCGGAAGTGGGAGATCAGTTCATGGTCTACATCGACCGGGTCAACCATCTTGACGAGATGATGATCGAGGTGGAGATGAATAAAAACATCTTCTCGGGAGAACTTCAGGATCTCTCGAAACTGCAGACGAAGATCATGAAGGCTCTGCAGGAGACGCTGACGCTGCGTGCCAGAGTCGAGCTTGTAGAGCCGGGTTCTCTCCCCCGCTTTGAAGGGAAAGCAAAGAGAGTCGTTGACCGGAGGGTCATTTAATTATGGCGTATTATAACGAAAAAATCGAGACGATGCCCAAAGATGAGCTTTCGAAGCTCCAGTATCAGGAACTGAAAAAACTGGTCACGCGTCTCTATGATTCATCGGCATTCTATCACAAAAAGATGGACGAGACCGGTGTCAAACCTGCAGACATTACTTCTATTGCTGATATCACCAAGCTGCCGTTCATGAAAAAGACGGATCTCCGTGATAATTACCCAGACGGACTCGTCTGTGTTCCGCATGATGATCTGGTAAGGTATCATGTTTCGTCCGGAACGACCGGCAAGCCGACGGTCGTGGCCTATACACAGAATGATATCGATCTCTGGAGCGAGTGTGTTGCCCGCTCTCTTGTGTCGTGCGGGATCGGAAAAAAGGATGTTTTACAGGTCTGCTATGGATATGGACTGTTTACCGGCGGTCTTGGACTGCATTACGGCGGAGAGAAGGTCGGCGCGACGGTGATCCCGGCATCGACCGGAAACTCCGAGCGGCAGATCGAGCTGATCCAGGATCTTAAAACGACGGCGATTGCCTGTACTCCTTCGTATTTCATCCATCTGATCGATGTTGCCAAAAAAATGGGTGTCGACTTCAGCAAAGACACGGTTCTTCGGACCGCCGTTCTCGGTGCAGAGCCGTGGACAGATGCGATGCGCCGGTACATCTACGCCGAGTCCGGCGTCACGGCACACAACATCTTCGGAACGTCCGAGATTTCGGGCCCGATGTTCACGGACTGCAGCGAGCTGAACGGTATGCACATCTGCGGGGATATCGCATACACCGAGATCATCGATCCAAAGACCGGCGAGCAGCTTCCTCCCGGTGAGAAGGGAGAACTGACGATCACGGTCCTGAAGAAGGAAGCGATCCCCATGATCCGGTATCGGATTGGAGATATCACGTCTATCATTGAGGGAGACTGTCCCTGCGGTAGAACGTCGCCGCGGATCGACCGTCTGCAGGGAAGGGTCGATGATATGCTGATCATCCGCGGAATCAATGTGTTCCCGTCGGCGATCGAGCACGCCCTCTTGAAAAATCCGTATCTTACGAGCCATTTCATGATCGAAGTGTTCAGGACCGGCCCGCTTGATGATATGCTCATAAAGGTAGAATTAAAGCCTGATGCGATGACAGATAGTATTAACGGTCTCATGGAGATGCAGACGCGTACCGAGCGTGCTCTTCGGGATGCCCTGAATGTCTCTGCCAAGATCGAGCTTTGTCCGCCGAACTCCCTCCCGCGTTTTGAGGGTAAAGCAAAACGTGTAATCGATCATCGGGTGATCTAAATGACGGAAAAATACATCATCAAACAGTTGTCGATATTTTCAGAGAATAAGGCTGGAAAACTTGCCGCGATCGCCAAGATTTTTCTTGACACGGGCGTCTCCATCCAGGCCTTCAATATTGCCGAAGCAAATAATTTCGGCGTCGTCCGGGCAATCGTGGATAAACCGGAGATCGCGTTCAATGAGTTTGCCAAGCAGAATTATGCTTTGCAGTATACGGATGTCCTTGCAATCAAAATGAAGGATGTGCCGGGCGGCCTTTATGAAGTGGCAAATCTTCTCGGCGGTCTTGGCATCAACATCGAGTATGCGTATGCATTCCGTTCCGGAGACTACGGCGCATTGATCGTGAAAGTGACGAATCCGCGTGAAGCCGCATTAAAAATCGTGGAAGCCGGCATCGAGCTGCTTCCGGCGAAAGACTATAATTTCTGATCTGAATATTTTTTTTCTTTTTTTATAGGAATTACGCGGTGTTGGTCCAATTCGGGAAAGGGATGACTGGGTATGGACACATGAGATTATTTAACCGCGAATCTCCGTGAATTAACGCGAATCGCATTTTTCTTGCGCCGCCGTGCTCTGCTTCGGCTGATCGCCTACGCAGAATCGCACGCCGTCTGGAAAAATGCTATTGGAAAAACCGGCGTGCCGGTTTTTCTCTCCGTTAACTTCTCTATTTGTGTAATGAAAAATAATGAAACAACAGAAAAACCCGCACGCGGGTTTTTCCTACAGCATTTTTCAAGAGAGGGTGCGATTCTGCGTAGGCGATCAGCCGGAGCAGAGCACCCGAACGTAAGGAAAATGCGATTCGCGTTTATTCGCGTTTATTCGCGTTTATTCGCGGTTGGTTTTTTCTCATGCTTCCACACCCAACATACTCCTTCCTGAATTGGATTAAGGATCACAGCGCGTAAGTCCTACTGAAAAAAAAGAGTGAAGGGTTCTATCCTTTCCGTACCGCGTCGCGGTTTTTCCGGTAGGATTTCTCTTTTGGATCAAGCTTCATTGCCCGTTCGAATGCAGAGATCGCCGCCTCTTTCCGGTCGAGATACGCGCTGGCCGCGCCTTTCAGGCTCCAGCTTTCGGCATCGTTTGGGTCGAGCAGAAGGACGTTTTCTATTGATGCAAGACCCTCTTCGTATTCTTTGTTTCTTATCTGGAGATTTGCCTGCATTTTCAGCAGGCGTGAGTCATCAGGAACGGCCGAGAGCCCGCTCTTGAGGGTTTCTTTCGCTTTTTCCCCTCTCCCAAATAAGGATTCTGCGTGAGCTTTGTGCAGATAGGCAAGTGCACAGCCCGGATCAATGGCGAGGGCCTGTTCTGCAGTCTGCAGAGCTTCAGTTGGATTTTTGGCGAAGATGAGGTATCCTGCTTTGTTTGCAAGAAGAGTTGGGGAGTATGGTGCACTCACCAAAGCGTCCGATGCCGCATTCACGGCCTCGGTATATTTTCCTGATTCGGCAAGAAGCCTGGCCCGCTCTGCGGAAAATCGAAAGTCTCCGGGAAACAGTTTTCCAGCCGTGATTTGCGTTGCCAGTGCTTCTTTTCTTTCTCCGGTCTTTTCAAAGAGACGAGCAAGATTGTACCAGACATCGGGGATACCCGGTCGAAGTTTGATCGACTCCTGATAACAGAATATGGCTCCTTTCTCATCACCAATGGTCATCAGTCCTGCGGCCTCCTTACACCAGAGAACCGGGTCTGAAGGATTTGCCACTCTCGGTTTTCGGCTCACTTTTTCTCCCACCGCAGAAGCTGCGAGAGGCTGCCGAGCGTACCTCCTCTCCGAATTTCTTCACGGATTCTGACCTCGGTTTTTTGGACTTCGACCGCACGCCGTGCGATCTCGTATGCCCGTTCCCGCGGGATGACGACAACACCCGACTGATCGCCGATCAGCCAGTCTCCTGGTCTGACCGATTGACCGCAGCAGGAGATATCCGCGTTGATCTCGCCGAATCCTTTGGGTTCGCCTGCATTCGGCTGAATGCTTGTTGCATAGAGGGGTATATTGAGGGTGATGATATCATCCCAGTCACGTACGGCCCCGTCAATAATGATTCCTGCGACCCCTTTATTTTCGGCTGAGCGGGTGGCAAGTTCTCCCCATGGTGCTATGTCGGTTCGTTTGTCATTGCTGATGACGAGAACATCTCCCGGTCTGCATTCATCGATTGCCTGGACCGGTTTTGACCAGTCACCGCCGAATGTCTGTACGGTGACGGCTTTTCCGATCATTTTCTTTGGGACATGCTGAACGGTAAGACCGCTCATTGCTCCTTTCCGGTAGAGAGCATCCGTCACGTTCGGGGCGGATACCTGTTCAAGAAGAGCACGGATCTTGTCATCCAGACTGATTTCTGCAGCGTCGGTCTCTCTTGGCTGGTCAATGGCATCGCGAACCTTTTGGGCTGCTTCGGTGACATCTGCCGCTTTGATGATCGAGCCACCGACGATCACAATGTCTGCCCCCCGTGCCGCGGCTTTGGATGCCGTTTGTGCATTCAGTCCTCCGGCGACGGCTATTTTGATTGGCAGGTCCTCGAGTTTATCCAGAATGTCGAGCGGATCTTTTCCTTCCATCTGTTGATCGATACCGACATGGGCATTGATGATCTGGACGCCGAGATCGGCAAGCTCTCTTGCACGCGTAACCACGTCCTGGACATTCATCATGTCTGCCATGATTTCTACTCCGTAGAGAGAAGCTCCGCGTAATGCGTCGATGATGACGGCGTTATCCGTATTTGCAAGGACGCAGACGATATTTGCTCCGGCCTTTGCTGCCATCTCGACTTCCATCCCGCCGGTGTCGGCTGTTTTCAGGTCGGCGACGAGTGTGGTGGTCGGAAACTGTGCGCGAAGCGAGCGGATTGCCTGCATTCCTTCGCTTTTTACAAGTGGGGTGCCTATTTCTATCCAGTCGGCACCGCCAGCCAGCGCCTCTTCTGCTATTTGTTGTGCCCGGGTAAGTTCGGTTACGTCAAGGGCCACCTGGAGGATAGGGCTTTGCATAGAGAATAGTTTGGAAGGAGAAGGGGATAAGGCTGGTGGGTGAAAAAGATACTCAGTGATTTACATTGCCGCAGAGGCAGCATTTTGAATCAAGCCGCGTCTCTCATTTTTTTAAGTAGAAAGTGTCATCCGGCAGTTCCCATATCCTGTTTCCAAGAAATAGAAGAATGCTGCCTCCAAAAAATAATCCGGCTACGGCAACCAGTCTCCACAGATTCCCGCCGTACACCTCGTCCACGGGAAATCCAAGTCCGATAAAAAGCAAAAGAAGAAGAGATACGGTCACTATGCCTGCCCCGCAGATGCTGATGATGCGTTTTTTTGTTATTTCTGAAAAGCGTACCGGATAATCCAGAAGCAGCAGAATCAGCATCAGGGATGAAAGACCGTAGATCCATTCTGAAATCGATAAGAGCTCATGAAGATACATGGTTCCAAAATAATTCGCCCAGGGGCCGGTAAGAAATAGATCCCAGATGAGATATTTTACGAGAAGTATTGTCCCTGCTCCCGTCAGAACCATCCCCGTTCCCGTAAGGATCCGTTTACCTCTGGTCCCCGTGGAAAGATATTGACCTAGATAACGGTACAAAACGGCTATTACTGCCGCTCCTGCAATCACTGCCAGTATCCATGATGCGAAATAGAGATACGGCAGATATCCTTCAGGTATCTGGGGATATATCTCCGATGACGGAGGGAAAGGTCCGAGAAACGGCCAGAACCAGTTTACTGGTGCTTTCCACATAGCATCGCCGAGCTGATGAATAAGAACGCCCGCTCCTATACAGAGAAGCAGGATATTTTTTCGGTTTTTATGCCAGATCAACAGTCCAATGATAGTCAAAATTATTGCTAGTGTCAGTGTGTGGGCATAGATCCGTCCATAGTTTATGGTATCGGAAAGAAGAATCTGTCCAAGCGGTTTGTCAAGAAGATCCGGCAGGATCGCTCCGATCCCAGCATAGAGCACGGCCCATTTATTTGAAAGAAGCACGGCGAGAATTATTCCTGCCGCCAGGCCGAGAAAAAGATGATGAAAGATCAGCATATCTTTTGGAAAAGAATTGGTGCGTTCGTCATCTCAAAAATTGGGTTTGTGGAGAGTTCCACGAATTACTGGTATCTCTCTTCGAAGACCAGACTGTCCAGCGGCAGTTTTTCTGCGAGAGTAATGCCGCCGACATCCGGAACCCCAGCTGCAACGATTGAAACAAGCTTGAACTCTTCCGGGACATTGACGAGTTTACGCACATCCTCCGCGTACTCATTTTTGTCGCCGGCTATCCAGCATCCGCCGTATCCGTAGGCATGAAGGGCCAGAAGCAGGTTTTCGGTTGCCGCCGAACAGTCTTCAATCACATACTGCCAGTCAGCTTTCCCGAATACAAGGAATCCCACTGCGGCCCCTTCGATGAATTTTCCGTTCGGTGCTATGTTGGCAATCTTTGCCAAAGTCTCTTTGTTTTTCACGACAACAAAGATCCATGGCTGGACATTTCGTGCCGTTGGCGCCTTTGTTGCACATTCGAGTGCTTTTCTGATGAACTCCGGCGGAATTTCCGCGTCTTTGAACTTTCTGACACTGTGTCTCGACTGGATGATCGTCACACCGAAGTTTGCAATACCCGGATTTCTCGTATTCATGATTAACCTTATGTGTGAAATGGTAAAAGAGTCTTTCTCTCAAGTCCGCGCAGTTTATTTCTCACCGCCCGGAATTATAGTATATGTGTTCAGAAAAACCGGATTTCATTCGGATGTGGAATGAACAGATGGCCCGTGCGTTTGAGCAGAAACGAACCGCAGGCGAGGACAACGCAACCTTCTGGGATAATCCGGCCAATGTGGAGCGGTACGTCAAAAGACTCAAAAATGATGACCGGGGAAGAATCAAAGAGCAGCTTGACTCAATGAATATCCCGTCAGGTTCGTCGATTCTGGATATTGGGGCAGGACCGGGTACACTTTCGGTTCCTCTGGCGTTATCCGGCTTTTCTGTGACCGTTGTCGAGCCCTCAAATCCTATGATCCAGGGGCTGGAGACGTACCGTGCGATCACAAATGCCCCTCCAATCCGAACTCTCCAAAAGACGTGGGAAGATACTTCACCTGACGAAATCGGAAAACATGATGTTGTGATCGCTTCCCTTTCACTGATGATGGATAATATCGGTGACTGCATTAAAAAAATGGATGACTGCGCAGGTTCTGCGGTCCATCTTTTCTGGTTCCTTATTCCTCCCTCCCTATCAAGGGGAAACAAAGAACTCTGGCCCCTTTTGCACGGTGAGCCATATTATTATGAACCAACAGCGGATATTCTCTGGAATGTTTTGTATCAGCTCGGCATCTATGCAAATCTCACGGTTGAGTCCAGAACCGTCGGTCAGGCATATACGTCCGTTGAAGAAATGCGGCAGGATTACTATACCCTGGTTCTGGCAAAAACCGATGAACAAAAAGCGATCGTGAATCAATATCTGGATGCACGTCTTCAAAAAACTGATAACGGGTATGCTCTTCCCGGCATTTCGAAAACAGCCCACATCTGGTGGGAAAAATAATTTTTTTGAAAAATTAAATGGGACTTAGATCCACCCGGTCAAAAATGCCCAGAGATTCTCAAATCCGGTTATCAATATCTCCTTCATCATATCAAGATCCACCCCTAATAGGGGGGTCAGGAAGATAAAGAAGGCAAATGTCGCAATCGTACTGCCGATATTTGCCGCCGCTGCGACAAGGAGAATCTTAAACAGCGGGACCGAAAACATATCGTGAATCGATTCGGCTTTTGCGATCGCCTTAAAGTCGCCTGCCGTCGGCGGCCGCATTCTGGCCTCCACGATCGCAGCAAACCACCCGCAGGCAAGGAACGGGTTTAAAGAAGTCATCCATGCAAGCCCTGCCGCGGTGGCCGCGGAAAGGGGGTGACCTCGAACCAGTAATGTTGCAATGCCTGCAAACAGTCCGTTCAACACTACCCAGTAGATGATTGCCCAGATAAGAAGATCAGTTGCCCCGGAAAAGGCGATCGCGAGAATGATCACTGCAAACATCGCAATGAACACACTGCCGATGATCTTGCCCCAGGGATACTTCTTCGGCAGTTCGTTCAGGCTTTTCATGGAAGGCAGTGTTTCGGGATGTTCCCGGAATTTGTTGATTCCCGGAAGGTGTCCGGCACCTACCACGACCACTGCCCGCTCGAATGAACTGTGTTCCAGATTGATGATGCCGTGAGCCAGATAGGCATCCCGTTCCGTGATCAGCGCATTGGCGCCGGTTGGGGAAAATTTCTGGAATTCGGCAAGGGCCAGCTCGATCATGTCGGGATTTGTCAGAGACTCGACCATTTCGGTGTCGATACTCTCTGTTTCGTCATCTGTTCCAACCATCGAACGGATAAGGACCCAGACGAGTTTTATCTTCTCGAGGAATTTCATATTTCCCCAGAACCGGGCAAGGGTTATATTGATGTTCCGGTCGTTGAGAAGTATCCTGATATTTCTCTCTTCGGCGATTTTTATCGCCTCTTTCATCTCGGCTCCCGGCTCGACGCCGACGTTCATACCGACTTTTCGCTGAACATAGGCGAGGATCCACTGAACAAGCATCAGAGTAAAGTTTCCTTTTAAGAGACTCTTTACTTCGGGAGCTTCTTTTTTACCGTCTTCAGTTGGCAGAATGCCGTTTTCCCGATCCTCTGCCTCCTTCATCTGCTGTTTCAATGCGGCAAAACGCCCGGGGTCCAGTTCGATCGCGATCACATCGGGGTTTACTGTGTCCACGGCTTCATGGACTTCATCGATGCTTTTTTGTGAAACATGGGCTGTTCCAACGATGTGTATTTCCGTCATTGTTATTTGTGCTGATGAGCTCCCTTGCTGTCGAAGATGATTGTTGACCCCAAGACCATACTATGCTTTTGGTATTGTTCTTTTGTTAAAAGAAATTCCTTATCCTCTGCTTCGCGGCGGGCAAGAAGATCCTGTGCGATCAATTCTGCGTCCTGCGTTGGCTCGCCGGATTTACATCCAGAGCATTCAAAAACGAGAATCCGGTTTCCGTCAAGCATGAAGGGATAGGTCCGGCAGATATGCGGTCGGTGTTCGTAGACGGTGCATCTGTTATTTTTTAGAAACATACAGTTTCCATCTTCCCCTCGCCGCAAAACCCTTCCAAAGGTGAAGGTCACCTCCTGATCATGGATCCATTCCGGGTATGGCTCGGCGATCTGATCCGGGGTAAGGCCGGCTGCTTCACAGAGCAGATCGATTTCGTCGGGCGAGACCATCACTTCGTTATCCTTTCCGCTGCAGCATTCCCCGCAGCATCTGCAGGCGAACTCTGCATTGCGGATCTCTATTTCCAGTTCCATCTACGTGTATCTGATGACCTGTTCCCGAATCGAACTCCTGATCTCTTCGTGCGTGAATCCAAGGAGACTTGCAAGAAACATCGCTCCTCCGGCGCCGGACCCCTCTTTGATCTCGCCTTCAGCATATCTGGCAAGGCCGGAATGGCCTATCGAGCCGAACTCCGGATCAACATAATAGGCATCTGATCCGACTGCGGCGGCTGTTTCCTTGAAAGAGGCCGTCTTGTCTTCATAGACATATACGGTCGTTACAATATCGGGAACCGTATTTCCAAGTGCCCGTATTACTGCGGCGGCTGCAAGCATCTGCGTGCCTCCTGCAAGGAAAAGTTTCCCGCGATATCCTTCGGCGATCCCTGCGGCGACCGGGATCATGGGGTCTCCGACCATGGAAACGATCTCGAGCGGATCGGTCACACCCGCCTTCTGTACTTTTTCCATTGCTTCGGCTGCGATTTTTTCTTTGATACAGACAGGGTTATCTACCAGACAACTGCTGACTTTTGCCTGGTAGCCAAGAGCGCGAAGAACGCAGAGCGCGGTCGTTGTTCCCCCCGGAAGACATTCTCCAAGAACGAGAAGGTCGTGGGTTTGAGAGAGATATTCGCCGAGCCATCTGCCTTTTTCAAAAAGTTCCTTCGCATTGGGGACGGCTTTTCCTTCTCGTGGATCGCCTCCGGCTTTCTCGCCGAACTGCATATGGGGGACGGTGACGTCATGATCCAGACCTGCCGCGATCATGAGAGGTTTCATGCCGATCAGATCCATCATCGCAAGAGTCAGGACCGCCGGCGTCGGGCAGCCGGTCGGTGTGTTCGGTGTCATGTCAACGGAGGTGATTTCGCCGTTTATGATAAGTTCGGCGTCTAACGGCGGGACCATCAGACTTTTTGCCGGGCTCTCCCCTGCTCCGGATACTCCTTCTATTGTGGAGACCAGGGAGTTTGACAGAATCAGGGCAAACATCGGAGACTCTGCTGAGAAATCCGCTCTCGTTGAAACAAATGACATGATATTATATCATTTAGAACTGACAAGATATAATATAAATGCAGTCACTTCGCGCCCTCTTACAGTTCACCACGATTCTTCCGTTGGGAAAACCGGCGGACTTTGAATCTTTTGCGAAGCGAAGCTGGCTCTACCCCATGGCCGGATACGTAACTGGCTTTATTGCCGCGATACCTGCCCTGCTTTCCTGGTATCTCGGATTTGAAAACTCTTCCATCGTTGCCGCCATCACCCTCGCCCTGGCGGTGTTCATTTCCGGAGGCAATCACTTTGACGGCCTTCAGGATTTCGGTGACGGACTCATGGCACACGGAAGCCGGGAAAAACGTATTTCTGCCATGACCGACAGAACGACCGGGGCCGGGGCGCTCGCTCTTGGAATCATGGTCGTTTTAATCTCTTACGCAGCTCTCTCATCCCTGACCATCCTGCAGATCGCTTTCGCCGTATTTATAGCTGAAGTCTTTGGAAAACTGAGCATGGCTCTTTCTTCGGCGCTTGGAAAACCCTTCCACGACGGCATTCAGAAATATATTTACGATCGTTCAAAAAAGCGGTTCAGCATCTATGCCGTAATTTTGACTCTTCCGCTCTTCCTTCTGCCGGGAAAAATGTATGTGGGGGCAGGACTCATCGCGGCTCTCGTTATGTTCCTGTGCCTTCTTTTCCTTGCGCGAAAACTTTTCGGCGGGACGAACGGGGATGTGACTGGAGCCGGCAACGAACTCACCCGAATGGTCGTTCTTCTGGTCGTAGCGGTAATACTAGCGTCTGCGTGAGAGCGGCTGGTATCCGGTCCCTTCGTCATCCGAACAATCAATATCGGTGGCGTTCTTGTCTTCGATCACGGTATTAAAAAGGACCATCCCTTCCATCAGCTGTTCATCAAGGGATAATCCTCCCTTCGATCCGCGCATCGCCTGAGCGTACGGATTCGGGGTAACTCTCCGGTTTACCCGTATTCCTGCGCAGTTCGCACAAAAAACACAGGTACTGTGCACGGAAACTTCCTTGTCTCCGCACATCACGGTCGATTTACCGCTCGGTTTTCTCTCAAGGGGTAATGATTTCATTACAGAGAATACGGGATTATTTTCCTATTAGTCTGTCGGTTCAGTTCGTTTACCCGAGGAATTATTTTATATGGTTGTAGGACCTATCTGTTTACACTCGTGTTGATTTGGATTACATGCTTATGTACATCCAGTCAATGAGTCAAAGTGGAGATACATTATCATGGCAGCAGTAAAGCCCCACATGAATCTTGCCGTTATCGGTCACATTGACCACGGTAAGTCAACAACCGTTGGCCGGATTCTCTTCGAGACCGGTGTCGTACAGCAGCACATTCTTGATGGATACAAGAAAGAAGCAGAATTAAAAGGAAAAACAACTTTCGAGTTCGCCTGGGTAATGGACTCCCTCAAGGAAGAGCGTGAACGTGGTATTACCATTGATATCGCTCACAAGAAATTCGAAACCCCGAAATACAATTTTACCGTTGTCGACTGCCCAGGTCACCGTGACTTCGTCAAGAACATGATCACCGGTGCATCCCAGGCTGATGCAGCAATCATTGTCGTATCCGGAACCGAAGGCCCGATGGAGCAGACCAAGGAACACGTTTTCCTGTCCAAGACTCTTGGTATCAACCAGATCGTCGTCGCCATCAACAAGATGGATGCAGTTAACTACTCCGAAGAGAAGTACAACGAAGCAAAAGACAAGATGACCAAGCTCATCATGTCCGTTGGATTCAAACCGGCTGAGACCCCCTTCATCCCAATCAGCGCATTCTGCGGTGACAACATTAAGGAAGCATCAGCAAACACCCCCTGGTACAAGGGCCCGACACTTCTTGCAGCACTTGACCTCTTCAAGATGCCCGACATGCCGACCGACAAGCCGCTCAGACTCCCGATCCAGGATGTCTACACCATCTCCGGTGTCGGAACTGTCCCAGTAGGCCGTGTTGAGACTGGTATCCTCAAGAAAGGACAGAAGATCTCCTTCATGCCGGCAAACGTTACCGGTGAAGTTAAGTCCATTGAGATGCACCACGAAGAGTTCCCAGAAGCACTTCCGGGAGACAACGTTGGTTTCAACGTCCGTGGTATTGCAAAGAACGATGTTCGCCGTGGCGATGTCTGTGGTCCGATCGAGAACCCGCCGACCGTTGCAGAGGAATTCACCGCACAGGTCGTCGTTCTCCAGCACCCGTCCGTCCTTTCCGTAGGATACACCCCGGTGTTCCACTGCCACACCTCACAGACTGCATGTATGTTCACCGAACTTAACAAGAAGCTGGACCCCCGCTCCGGACAGGTTAAGGAAGAGAACCCGGCATTCCTCAAGGCCGGCGATGCAGCAATCTGTACCATCACTCCGACCCGCCCGCTCGTCATTGAGACTGCAAAGGAACTCCCGCAGCTCGGCAGATTCGCTGTCCGTGATATGGGTATGACCGTTGCAGCAGGTCTTGTTCTGAGCGTTAAAGCAAAGCAGATGAGATAATCTCATCGCTCACTCGAATTTTTTGTGGTGACTTAGAAAATGCAAAAAGCCAGAATACGCCTGACAGGGACTGATTATGAGAAAGTGGAGACGGTATGTACCCGTATCCGTGAGATTGCAGAACGTACCGGTGTAAATATGGCTGGACCTATCCCCCTGCCGACCAAGAGACTTATCGTCCCAATCCGGAAGTCCCCTGATGGAGAAGGTACGGCAACGTGGGATCGCTGGCAGATGCGTGTACACAAACGCCTCATCGACCTTGACGCCGATGAGCGTGCACTCAGACAGCTCATGCGAATCCAGGTTCCAAAAGATATTAGCATCGAAATCGTATTAGAAAATTAAACGGGATCCCCCCGTTTTTTCTTTGAATATATTTTTCTGTTTTTATAATTACTCACGTTCAGTATCTCTTTTATACTGATACAATGGTGTAAACTTCGTTCTGTTGTATAACTTGTTCAAAAAATAATCGTTCGGACAAAGATATTCATATCCTATCATGACAAACATACTTTACGCATCCATGCTTCCGTTCATACAAAATATAAAAAATCGTATTCGTGTTGAACACGTGATTTTTGCCATCCTGATTCTGGCGATCATTCTCAGATTCGCTTTTCTGGATCTCAAACTCTTTCATCACGATGAAGCGATCCATGCCTGGTTCTCCTATCAGCTTTTGACTACCGGCAATTATCTGTATGATCCGGTGTATCACGGCCCCTTCTTTTATTATATCACGGCATCCATGTTCGCCATATTTGGGGATTCCGATCTTGTCGGCAGAATTCTTCCCTGTGTTGCCGGCTGCGCTCTCATTCCTCTCGTATACTGGCTATACAGACTACGGTATCTTACCGGAAAAGTCGCTGTTATCGCGGCACTTTTCCTTGCGATCGCTCCAGAACTGGTTTACTTTTCCCGGTTTTTACGCAACGATATCTTTGTGGTTTTCTTCTCTCTCCTTCTGGTTGTTGCCTTCCTCGCCTGGCTCGATAAGGGTAAATGGTATTATCTTGCGTTGGCTTCCGTGGCTGTAGCTCTTGGAATGTGTTCCAAGGAAAATATGCCGCTGATCCTTGTTACGTTCGGCGTATTTTTCCTGTATCTGATCTGGACTCGAAAGATCACCCTTCCGAAAAAATGGATTCGCGACCTCATCATCGCGGTCGTTATCTTCGCTGGGATCATCTGCACACTGTATTCATCATTCTGGACACATCCTGAAATGATCCTGCAGGCGGGCCCCCTCGCAATAGAACACTGGATTGCGATGCACAACGAACAGCGGATCGCCGGTCCTCCGGTATTCTATCTCCTGATGTTCATACTATACGAGTTGTCGATCCTTATTCTTGCGATTGCCGGTATTATTCTGTTTCTCAGGAGTGGGACGAAGCGGTCTCCCGATGAACCAAAGGAAAAATTCTCCTTTGCGGCATTATTCCGCCGGCCGGAAGCCCCCGCATCTATTGACAGAAAAAGGGAGTTTATCCGGTTCGCTGTATACTGGACGTTGATCGCCTGTCTGACCTACGCCTATATTGGGGAAAAGGTTCCCTGGCTTTCTCTCCATCAGCTGGTGCCGATGATCTTCGTCGCAGCGTTCGCCCTTACCCTCACCGGAAAATACTGGAAGATCCTGCTTGCCGTATCTGCTGTACTCCTGTTTGCGACGACCTGTTATGTCGCCTATACGCCGACGGATATCGCCGAGCCGATCATTCAGGTTCAGAACTCGGAGGATCTCGTTCCCCTGATGGCCGCGATTGATGCCTCCGATAGGGTTGTCATTGCAACGAATCAGGCATGGCCGTTTATGTGGTATTATCGTGGGGATGCCTGGGACAAGTTCACATATTACGGAGCACTAATTAACGAATCGACAATGCTTGCCGGGGATTATGACATTATAATCACCCATGATGATGATAGTTATGACTCTCTTGACGGGTACACGAAAGAAACAATCCGGCTGAACTACTGGCTTGACTGTCCGGGTACCCAAGAGGATCCTGGCTGGATAGCCTACTTCTTCACCCGGGCTGGAAAAATCGGCAACTACAACTTCGATGTGTTTACCCGCACGGCCAGTTGATGAAAAACCATCACATAACTACTAAGCGTCTGCCCGCCAATATAGGTACATCTACAGGGATATATACATGGAAAAGGGTATCGTGGAACTGGAAGAACTACGCAGCAGACTACTGGATCTGACGGTCCGCAATAATCTGCTGAACTATAAACCATCTCCCGGCAGATCGATCGAGGTCATCGACTGTGATCCGGCGGAAATCTATCGGCTCCTTGTTCTTGAAGAAAAAGGGATGAGGTTTTATCCGGCAAGCAAAGCTTCCCGAAGTGAATCGGAGGATAAACGCATCTGGAAGTATCCTACTTCTTCACCCGGGCTGGAAAAATCGGCAACTACAACTTCGATGTGTTTACCCGCACGGCCAGTTGATGAAAAACCATCACATAACTACTAAGCGTCTGCCCGCCAATATAGGTACATCTACAGGGATATATACATGGAAAAGGGTATCGTGGAACTGGAAGAACTACGCAGCAGACTACTGGATCTGACGGTCCGCAATAATCTGCTGAACTATAAACCATCTCCCGGCAGATCGATCGAGGTCATCGACTGTGATCCGGCGGAAATCTATCGGCTCCTTGTTCTTGAAGAAAAAGGGATGAGGTTTTATCCGGCAAGCAAAGCTTCCCGAAGTGAATCGGAGGATAAACGCATCTGGAAGTATCCTACTTTTTCCAAGACGGCAAAATATGCCGATCTCATCCTTCATACCCCTTATACCGATATTGAGCTCCGCAAAAAACTGTATAGTCTCCAGAATAAAAGCCGGACCGTTTTCGAAGAGCAGGGATATCCGGTTCTCTATCTTGCTCTTGGATTCGTGGAATGGACCGAGCGTGACTGCCCGGCAAAACCATTCAAAGCCCCTCTTCTTCTGATTCCGGTCGAGCTTGACCGTCAGAAAGTCAAGGAAAACTATACCCTTAGGTGGACCGGAGAGGATCCAACCCTGTCCTTATCGCTGGTTGCAAAACTTGCTGAACAGGGTGTGATTCTTCCCGATCTTGGACATCCTGAGACAATTGAGGAGATATCAGCTTATTTCACGGTGATCCGCGAAACGGTTGCCGAAAAGGATTGGCTTTTTATACCTGGTATTTCTCTTGATCTTTTTAGTTTCCGTAAATTTGTGATGTTCAAGGATCTTGATCCGGCAATCTGGGATGGCGGCTCCCCGCTTGAAAATAATCCTCTGATTAAACGGTTCTTCCATCCGGAAGCTGATCAAAATTCTACCCCGCTTTTCCAGGAAAATGAGGTGGATCTTCGGCTCCCGAGTGAACGCACTTTCAATATTCTGGATGCCGACTCATCTCAGATCGCCGTGATAGAAGAAGCCAAGGCCGGCCGAAATCTCGTTGTTGAAGGACCGCCTGGTACGGGGAAAAGTCAGACGATCACGAACATGATTGCCGAGATGCTGGCTGTCGGCAAGACGGTAATGTTTGTCAGCGAAAAGATGGCCGCTCTTGAAGTGGTGAAACGCCGGCTGGACGTGGCCGGTCTCTCTCCATATTGTCTGGAACTTCACAGCCAAAAAGCAAAAAAGACCGAGCTCATTCGCGAACTTGAAAAAAGTCTCCAGCATCCTTCACTCGCTGCATCTGATTTAACGTCGGCTCATGCTCAGATAGATTCTCTGCGATCCGAGTTGGACGGGTACTGTAATGAACTCAAGACACCGATCGGTGCCTGCGGATTCACGCCGTATGACCTGTTCGGCATCAGGGAACAGTATCGGTATGAATTTGAAAATAGCCGCCACCGGACAAACTACAGGCTCCAAAAGATCCCAATTGAAAATGCAGTGGAGCTCACTCCTGATGAGTACAAGGCTACTCTCTCTGCTTTGCAGGAGATAGCATCTTACATACCTGTTCTTCTTAAGGATGGCGAATCTCTTTCAGCTCATCCGTGGGCAATGACCAGACCCGGCATGATTCTGCCGCGGGATCAGGATGATATCCGCGAACTTGTTATAGCATACCAGGAAAAAATTCAGAACCTTCAGACCGTTATGCGTGCGGTCTCCGATATGACAGATATCCCGGTTCCCCGAAGCGAGACCGAGGTTTCCCGCCTTATTGAGACCTGCCGGTATCTGCTGAAGGAGTATTCTGTGACGATCGATATCCTGAAAAATCCTTTGTGGGGAAACCAGGCGGAGATGAACCGTCTTATTGCCAATATGCAGGATCTTTATGATCACAGTTCCCGAATATTGGCAAACTTTACCCCGGAAATTTTTCTGCGAAATCCTGCTCGTCTCTACTCGGAACTTCTTGCTTATTCGGAAAAAGGTGCGTTTGGGAAAATATTCTCCGGCGGATATAAGAAACTCAAGGCAGATATTGCTGGGTATTATGTAGGTCACGTACCGGATGATGCCAAGATTCTCTCCGATTTGAAAGATGCACGGAACTATCTCACGGCAAGAGATGAGTGGGAACAGGACAAAGATGTTTATCTCTCTCTGTTTGCTCCCGTATGGAAAGATGAATACACCAATCCGGATTCACTCCGTCAATATGCAGATTGGGTAATGGCAGTACTGACAATGGCGCAGGAAGGACTCATCACTCCGCACACGATCGAACTGCTTTGTTCCGGGAAGATAACAGGCCCTGCCTTGTCTCCATTATTCACCTCGCTCGAGGATGCGGTGATTGCGCACAGCGAAGCACGTGATGGTCTTTTTAATCGGCTAGGTATACAGGACCTGGATACAGACCAGACATTCGCTTCGATGCGTAAGCTTACCGATCTCTGGATCACAGAGATCGATCGGCTGAGCGAATGGAGTACATTCCTGACGTACGCGGAAACCTGCGGGAAGACAACGGCGGCCCCCGTTCTTCCTCTGCTCTTTACCGACAAGATCTCAGCCGAGGCTCTCATTCCTGCATATCTTACCGGTTATGCAGATGCTCTTTTGAAAGAAGCATACCGTGTTCGTCCGCTCCTTGCCAGATTTGCCCAGGCGCCTCATGAACTGAAGATCAAGACTTTTGCCGAGTACGACCGGGCAGCGATTTCCGCAAATGCGGCCAGAATCATTCAGAAACTGGACCAAACGATTCCTGAAATCTATGTGGGTGCCTCCCGTGACTCTGAGATGGGTGTTCTGACCGGCGAGTTCAACAGAAAACGCGGTCACATGTCGATTCGAACACTGATGACAAAGGCCGGCGGACTTATCCAGCAGATCAAACCTTGTTTTATGATGAGTCCCCTTTCCGTTGCTCAGTATCTGGATCCCCGTTCCGTCCAGTTTGACATCATCATCTTCGATGAGGCGAGTCAGGTCAGACCCGAGGATGCTCTCGGTGCTCTTATGCGCGGCCGTCAGCTGGTAGTGATGGGCGATTCCCGTCAGCTCCCGCCGACCACGTTTTTCGATCAGATCGCCGGTCCGGATGAGGACGATGAGGAGTCAGTTGCCGGAATCGGGGACATGGAGAGTCTTCTGCACGTCTGTAAACAGTCGTATCCGACAAGGAGGCTTCGCTGGCATTACCGATCAAGGCATGAATCGCTCATTGCCGTGTCGAATGAGGAGTTTTATGACGGAAGTCTGATGGTCTTCCCCTCGCCACGGCACGAAACTCCTGATCTTGGTCTCTCCTTTGTGCATCTGCCGAATACGATATACGAACGCGGAAAATCTGGCGTGAACAAAGGTGAAGCCCAAGTGGTTGCCGAATCCGTTATCGAATATTATCTGAAGTATCCTGATAAGACGCTTGGCGTTGCCACGTTTTCCACCCGCCAGCAGGACGCGATCCGTCATGAAGTGGATGTGCTTCTCAGGACCCACCCGGAAGTCGAGATGCTGATGAACCCTGCTAACGGTGAACATTTCTTTGTAAAGAATCTGGAAACGGTTCAGGGAGATGAAAGAGACACGATGCTTATCAGCATTGGATACGGCTTCGATGAAAATCACCGGCTTTCCCGAAACTTCGGTCCCTTGAATCAGGCCGGAGGCGAGCGGAGGCTGAATGTTCTGATCACCCGTGCACGGGAACGGTGCGTGGTTTTTTCCAACTTCCGCGGGGTGGATCTGCAGATCGATCCGGATTCTTCGTCCGGAGTTGCCGCCCTCTCGCGTTTCCTGACGTATGCGGAAGACCGCTCTTCGATGACGAGCGGCTCCGATATCAGGGGAGCGGATGATGCGGAATACTTCCCGGATTCCGTCGCAGTTATGCTTGAGGATTATGGGTATCTGGTTTCCCGTAATGTTGGGTGTGCCGGATTCAGGATCGATATCGCCGTTTCCGATCCAAAAGATCCCGGGGTGTATATGGCAGGAATTCTCTGCGACGGATCGAACTACTGGTCGTCCGAAGTGGCGCGTGATCGTGACCGGTTAAGGATTCAGGTCCTTGAAGGCCTTGGATGGCATCTTGTTCGGATCTGGTCTGCCGAGTGGTTCCAGCATCCGGTTTCCTGCACGAAAATTCTTCTGGATTTCCTTGAAGATGTACAAAAGCCGATCGAGCCTGCAGTGGAGATTGTCGAGGAGCCGCCAAAAACGGAGCCGACCCCGGCATCTCCTGCGCTCATCAGAGAGGAAACCCCTGAGATCAAACAGCCAAAACAGCCAGTATATGCAAGGGTAAAGGTCGAGCCGTATGTTTTCTGCAGCGAGTGCGATCTGAATAAGTATCACCAGTTCTCATCCGTGCCTGATTCCGTACTTGCTACGGCAATCCTTCAGATCGTGTCTATAGAAGGTCCGATCTCTTTGAGCATGCTGAATTCCCGGATAAAGGAGCTTGGAAGTGTCCCGAAGATGACCCCGGCAATCAAGAAAAAGATCGCTTCTCTTGCGGAGGATGAAGTGAATGCCGATCGTTTGACCGTGGATGATGAGGGCTTCTACTCGGTTCCAAATAAGGAGTTGGCAGCCCGCGAGCGGCCCGCGAAATGGTCCTGCTCTGATGTATCGCTTTCAGAAATCGGTCTTGCCGCCGAGATTATTCTTGGCAAGCAGTTTGCCACGCCGAAATCGGATCTTGTCCGGCAGACTGCCCTTGTCCTTGGGTTCAAACTGACCGCACCGGTAAAAGAACGTATGGAAATGGGTATCGATGCTGCGATTTCGTCAGGAAGTATTGTAACTGAAGGCGGCAAACTCATTCGTACCGCTGAATAGTATTTCCACACCTTTTTTCTGATTGAAGATCCAATAAAATGAGCAACAGTCTTTCGGGTTTTTAGGTAATATGTTTGAATCGATTTCTGCAGTGACGAACTCCGCGGGATATCTCCTTGGAGGCGTGGGTGTAACCCTTCTTTTAGTTGGTTTTTCCCTCTTAATCGGATTTATTTGCGGAATCATTTTGATTCTCGGCCAAGTCTATGGTCCGCGGCCGGTCCGCTGGTTCGTTGGCGTTTATGTCTGGTTCTTCCGCGGACTCCCCAATATCGTATTACTGTTTTTGTTTTACTTCGCGCTTTTCCCGTTCATGTCATGGGATATGCCGGTGTTCGGCGTTGCCGTGACCGTGCTCGGGCTTAGGAGTGCGGCCTACCAGTCGCAGATTTTCCGCGGAGCTATTCAGTCTTTGTCGGAAGGTCAGATGCTTGCTGCCCGTTCTCTTGGGATGACTAAATGGCAGGCAATTCGCTCGATCATTCTGCCCCAGTCGCTTCGTCTTTCCCTTCCCGGCTGGTCGAATGAATATCCGGTTCTCCTCACCGACTCAGCCGTTGCTTATGTAATCGGCGTCGCCGAACTGCTGACCAGAACGAGCCAGGTGATTTCCCGGACCGGCGAACCCATGATCCTGTATCTCACCTGCGCTGTGATATTCATATTGTTGAATTACGGAGGTATGATGATTATCCAATATATAGAAAAGAAAGTCCGGATCCCAGGATTCGGCAATAACGAGGCTGAGTGTTTATGAGTGACGTCCCCATTCTCAAAGTCGAGAATCTCTGCAAATCGTATGGAGATCTCGAGGTTTTGAAATCCGTATCCTTCGAAGTACGCAAAGGAGAGAAGAAGGTGTTTGTCGGTCCGTCAGGTACCGGAAAATCCACGCTTCTTCGGTGCATAAATCAGCTGACCATCCCCGACAGCGGGTTTGTCTATCTCAACGGCGAAGAAATCGTTCACTCCGGCAAGAAAATCAATGAGTATCGGCAGAAGATGGGAATGGTCTTCCAGAATTTCAACCTCTTCGATCATCTTACTGCAGTCAAAAACGTTGAGCTTGCCCTGCTGAAAGTAAAAAAGATGGATAAAAAATCTGCACATGAAAAGGCGATGCATGAACTCGAGCAGGTTGGTATGGCCGATCGTGCGGACTTTTATCCGGCGCAGTTATCGGGAGGTCAGGCCCAGCGTGTTTCCATTGCCAGAGCCCTTGCGATGGATCCCGAGGTCATGCTTTTCGATGAACCTACCTCGGCCCTTGATCCCGAGCTGAAACGTGAGGTGATGGAAGTCATGCGGACCCTTGCGGCTCATGGGATGACCTGTATCGTCGTTACGCATGAGATGAAATTCGCCACCTCATTTGCGACCGAGATTTATCTGATGGAGAATGGTGAGATCGTCGAACACGGTCCGCCGTCTGAGATCCCGACAAGTCCGAATTTTGTGAAAACACGTACGTTTATGGGCAGTTACGCAGACGAGTGATATGGATAATCTGACCAGTACATCTGTGCCTGCAGACGGGCTAAGCGGATTTTTCCAGAACGCCATAGACTCGTTCATCTCCCAAATACCCTTCTGGCAGGATATTCTGCTTCCTGCTCTCTGGGATGGGTTAGTGGTGACGATCCAGCTTGTGCTCATGACGGCACCACTTGGCTTCCTTCTTGGTCTTCTTGTGGCTGTATCCAGAGTCTACGGACCCACGCCGGTCAAATGGCTTGCAAAATTGTATGTGATATTTTTCCGCGGATGTCCGCTTCTTGTTCTGCTGTTTATCCTGTACTTTGGTTTACCGTCGATCGGGATCGTTCTCGGATCTTATTTCTCCGCTCTTGTCGGATTCATTTTGTGTAACTCGGCATATAATTCCGAGTATCTCCGTGGGGGACTCCAGTCGATCAAACGCGGTCAGCTGCTTGCGGCCAGATCACTTGGAATGACCAAGGCACAGGGAGTTTTGTATGTCGTTGTCCCGCAGGCACTTCGCCGTGCTCTTCCGGGTGTTTCAAACGAGTTCATTTATCTGATAAAATACTCGTCGCTCGCCTATGTGGTCGCGGTGATCGAACTTACCGGTGCGGCAAAAATCATTGCAAGCAAATACTTCATGTACTTCGAGGCATTTGCGGCAGTAGGAGTTTTCTATCTGATTCTCGTGACGATCACAACGATTGGTGTTCACTGGCTTGAGAAGAAGTATGCAATTCCCGGTGTGTCCGGTGTTGTTGGAAAAGGTACCAAAGAACACTAAATCATTTTAGAAATCATTTAAATATTCTGTTTTCCTATCTTCTTTCATGTCATTATCTATTGATGTGATTGACAAACTTGCTGCGCTTATCACCGCAGCGTTTGGTCTGGTTGCAGCTCTTGCATGGAACTCTGCGATTCAGGCAGTATTTAAAGAGATTTTTGGAAGCCATAGTGATATTCCTGCGATGCTCGGCTATGCCGTTTTTGTGACTATTATTGCAGTTGTCTTAACAGTCTGGATTGGTTATGTCTCGGGTAAGACGAAGGATCAGGTCGGTAAAGTCAAAGGAAAGGTCTTTCAAAATAAGACGTTATATGTGTCAAGGCACGCCGCAGTTCTTTCGCACAGTTCTGCATACTCGGAGGCAGAGGCGTTTTTCAACTCGATGACGAGAGGAACGGTTCCGTTTACCTGAGATAAGACGTCGGATAATTTGGGTATTTTTTCGTCCGAGTGAAACAACCGGTATTCCTGCAGCATCTCGTAGGTGCAATCGGAAATCAACGTGTCGACTCCTGAAGAGCGATGCAGGTTATCGTCATGGAAAACGATAACCTCACGGTCTTTGGTCAGCTGTACATCCAGTTCGATTCCATAACCGGCATCGGCCGCTTTTTTAAATGCAGGCAGTGAATTTTCCGGAGCCGCGGTAGAATTATCGAATAATCCCCTGTGTGCAATGCGGTATTCTGTAAAGACCAGCATTTTTTCTTTTCTGGATTTTCCTGGGTAAAGTAAAAAAAAGATACAGACAGACGGCTGTGATGAGGATTATGAGGATATATGCAATGATCATGATTCTTGGGTTTTCTGCTGGTTATTGCGTGCGGTTTTGTCAAAACGCCAAGCGTATCTTACAAGACCTTAGTTGGTCGATGGAAAGTGTTTCGCTTCGTGAAATGAAAAAAGGAGTGGATCCTTATTCAGCGAGTCTTTCACCAAACGCCCGTGCCCGTGCAAGCTGTGCTTCCGTGACCTCGTCTGCGTTGTGGAGCCCGCCGAAAAATTCCGGTGCCAGGATATCTGCACCGCAGCTGACAAACGCTTTGGTCAGGTGTTCGGCCGCGATCGGATAATGTGTTTCGTCGGTAAAACCCTGAGTGATGAGGGCTGCCGCCTTCTTTCCTTTCTTAAGTTTGGAACCGGCGGGACCGAGGAATCCATACATCCGGTCAACGAAGCATTTGCTTTGTCCGGTTATATCGCCGAAAAAACCGGCGATCCAAGCAGGATCACATCCGCCTCATTGAGTTTGGCGTAAAGGTCGGACATGTCGTCCTTTAAGCAGCAGAACTTGGTCTGGTCTTTTTTGCATTCATTACAGCCCAGACATCCTTTGAAGTTCAGCTTTGCAATGTTGATATATTCGACCGCTGCACCTTTTTCCATCGCAGCTTCGAGAGCCGCTTCGATCAGTTTTTTTGTACCCATCTTGAGCATATTTTCCCGCAGATTCCCAAACATGAGCGATCTGGATGCGATAACGTAATCATGGAGACCCGCTTCCTGAGGCGTTACGTTTTCCCATCGTTTGCGGATCTCGGAAATGGGTGGAGCCTGCATGTGCTGCCGGTAATGTTCCATGGCCTCACCCATGGGAATCGAAGGCTCTATTGTCGTGACCCTGCATCCGGCACTGGCTAGAGGGACGGCGAGTGTGCCTGGTCCGGCACCAATGTCGAGGACGGTTGATCCAGGAGGGATATGCATCGATGCGATATTATCCTCGATTCGGCCGCCTTTTTTATTGAGAAGATGTTTGACGAATCGGTCGACATTCTCCTGATTCGACCAGAAACTGTCTTCCGTATCTCCCGGGCTGAGTTTTCCTTCGAGGGCACGTGTATAGGTTTCATCCCAAAGTTGACAGTAGTCGGGTAGTTCCATCATGGAGAATATAATTTACATTCGAAAATTATAAACTGCTATTAATTATCACCAGGAAGATAGAAAATAACAACAGTCGAAACTCTTTGGAAAAAGTTACATTCGAACCGTTATGTTCTAAAAAAAAGATGTGCCTGAATATTCAGGCAAATAATTTGGTAGTATCCTGATCATCGCTGGTTGTCTGGGAAGCAACCACTGCCGTGATGACCTGAGTTACTGCATTCCGCACGATCTCGAGACCCTGCATCAGTGTAGCATCATCTGTCGTTAATGCCGGCATCAGCTTTACAACCGAGTCCTCTCTGCCCGAAAGCTCAAGAATGAGCCGGTTCTCAAAGCACAGCTGTCTGATCTGGTGGGCAGTCCCTGCCGGATATGCCCCGCAGTCGATACCCCACATCAGTCCAAGACCGCGGAAGGTCAGACCCGGATCGATGAGCGGCAGGTTTGCAGCCAGATAGTCCTGGATGATCTTGCCTTTCCGTACGGTTTCGTCAAGGACATTCTCCTTAAGCATGAACTCGAGAGCCGCCTTTCCTGCAACGAACGAGAGCTGGAAGCCTCTGAACGTTCCGTTGTGTTCGCCGGGTGCAAGAACATCGTATTCAGGCTTAACGAGAGCGATCGAGCACGGCATACCGATGCCGCCGATGGATTTTGCCATGACGACGATATCGGGAGAGATGCCGCCGCGTTCGAACGAGAAGAACGTTCCCGTTTTGCCGCATCCGGTCTGGATCTCGTCAAGAATCAGCAGCATATCATGTTTGTCGCACAGGGCACGGATGTCTCTGAGCCACTGATCGGATACGATATTGATACCGCCTTCTCCCTGGACCGATTCGACAATAATGGCCGCCGGTTTGTCAACACCGCTGTGATCATCGCTTAAGATCATATCGATGTATTCGATCGTGTCCAGATTCTTCATCATCGACGGATGAGGAACATGCGTTGCATTGCCGAGAGTCACACCACAGGCTTCCCGTGCAGATCTCTCCGTCGTCAGGGCCAGGGCTCCAAGAGTCATGCCATGGAACCCGCCCATCAATGCCAATACGTTGGATCTGCCTTTTGCCTTGCGGGCGATTTTCAGTGCAGCTTCAACAGCGTTGGTTCCGGTCGGTCCCGGAAACAGGATCTTGTAATTGAGACCACGCGGGATCAGAATATTCTTCTGCATGAACTGAATGAACTCGCCCTTGGCAATGGAATACATATCCAGCCCATGGACTAATCCGTCATTCTGCAGATACTCGATTACTTTCCCCTTGATATAGTTATTATTATGACCATAATTACAGCTGCCCGCCCCGCAAAGGAAATCGATATACTCGATTCCATTCTGATCAATCAGTAAAGAGCCTTTGGCTTTTGAGAAAATAACCGGATATTTCCGACAATACGACCGCACGTTACTTTCGAACTCTTCGAATACGGCTGTTTCCATCAAGACGTCATTTGTGTTTTCAAGACCCATAGACCACACTCCTTTTTTTAGATAGTATGAATGTACAGGAAATCTAGCCCCGCACACCGGGCGGCTCTGAGATTACTTTACATAGTTGCCCCCTCCTAGGCTTAAAGGTGTCCCTCGAAAAAGAATGGCGTATGGCCTGATTTATGGACTTTGGGACGATATACACAGAGTTCAAAAAAAACCCCTGCATGCCCGGATTTTCCATTCATGACACGGGGGGGGTTGAATAGTTTTCGGGTGTTTGGGGTAGGGGGGTTTTGTAAAAATACAGGGGCGCATTCACGCGCACGCTCACAGAAAAAAGTGCAGGGCAGGACGCCGGTCACGAAGTTTTGCGGCCGACGATGATTTCGCCCTGATCGTTGATGCCGATGACCTTTTCGCCTGCGTCTCTCAGCCGTTTGATGTAAAGAATCACTTCTTCGGTGAGTTCTTCGCCGGGGCAGATGAAGGGGATTCCCGGCGGATACGGGATGATCGATGAGGCACAGATCCTTCCGGCTCCTTCAAGCAGCGGGATACGTTCTTTGTCCTGCGGGACGGGGAACAGCCGGAGTTTTTCTTTGAGAACGGCAGTGACGGAGGATTTTGCAGGCGAAGGGGCCAAAGCACCGCAGCATTCGCTGATCTCTTTCAAAGCTTCGATCAGCCGTTTACTGTCGTTAAGGGAATTTCCGATCCCCGTCATGCACATGAGGATCGGGCCGGTGGTAAGTTCTGCAAAGATCCCACGTTCCATTAAGAGTTCTTCGAGCCGGGCACCATCGACCCCAACGGCACTCATGTCGAGGTTGATTTTTGTAATATCCATTCTGATGCCGGCATTTGTATCCAGGGGACTGCCGATGACCCGAAGGCCTTTGACGGTCGGTGCCTCCCGATAGAAATGCATGAGGCTCCCATGCCACTCGGTCATGAGGGTCGTTTGGTGTTCTTTCAGGATCGCGGCATTTATGTCGAGCGAGCCCATGAGAAGATACGACGGGCTGGTGGATTCCAGCATCTGGAGTTTGTCTTCAAGGACGTAATGATCGACCCGGTCGGAGTTGAGATTGAGCACGGCACTTTGCGTAAAAGAGGCAAGGGTCTTGTGGATGGAGTTGACGACGATATCGGCTCCCTGCTCCTCGGCGGATTCGGGCATGTCGGCGAAGCCTGCGTTACGGAAGAATTTGAGGTGGGCACCATGTGCCTGGTCGACGATGAGAATCTTGCCTCGTTTGTGGACGACCTCGGCGATAGCCCGGATGTCGGAGCAGATTCCGTAATAGTTGGGAGAGGGAAGAATTACCGCCTCGGCTTCGGGATTTTCGGCAAGACACCGTTCGATCTCGTCAGCCGTGATCCCGCCGGAGATGCCGTATTCATCGATGATTTCCGGGTAGGCATAGACCGGCTGGATGTCGGCAAGAACGAGGGAGTTGAATATCGCCTTATGGGAGTTTCTGGCCATGACGAGTTTTTTGCCTTTGGGAACCGAGGCCATGATGGCTGCTATGACGCCGCAGCTTGTACCGTTGATGAGGAGATACGAGCGCTGTACATCGTAGAGTCGGGCATATTCCTCCTGAGCGGCTTTGAGGATTCCTTCTGTCTGGAAAAGGTTGTCGGCACCGGGGATCTCGGTTATGTCGCAGTCCATCATCCTCTGGAGAAAATCGTCGTAACCGAATCGCCGGTAAATCGCGGAGCCTTTGTGCCCCGGCATATGAAAAGAGACCGTTTTTTTCTCTGCATGTTCCGTCAAAAAAGTAATGATCGATGGTGTACTCATGATATTTCCTTGCGGTACAACGTACACCGGCTGGCGAATTATATTTTTTGGGATGCGGGCTGGCCCGCAGGGGCGGCCTCAGCGGAGCAAGTCGATAGACTTGCGACCAAAGCTTGAGCACGTCAAACAGACGTGTGAACCGGCGTGGAGCGTCCCCGGTGGGAATATCCAAAGGTTTTTGGATTTAGAATAAAGAGAATCTCTTTTTTGTTGAGTGTACTCTGACTTCGTGTAAGGTATTCTTTGGAACTATGAGAAATCCCACCGCGAATAATCGCGAATAAACGCGAATCGCATTTTTCCAGTTTCGCCCTCTTGACCTTCGGTCGCGTCCCTACGCTCCGCCTTATCGGCTCCGCGTGGCCGGGACGGCGAAACGACGAGGACAAGAAGACAGCGTAAGGAAAATGCGATTCGCGGAGATTCGCGATTATTCGCGGTGGGATTTCTCATGTGTCCACACTAAACAAATTCCCTCACGATGAATAATTTCCCGCATTACCGCAGACCATTTTATTTTGATTCTGGAAGGTATCTTCTAATTACTAATCAATTACTAATTTATGTAAATTTAGTAATTGGCCAATTCTGATTCCTATATTCATGTGATCTCTAACAGGTGAACGGATCCTGGCAAATAGTATTATGCCTGTTTGAGATTAAGAGAAGAATATGTCTGAAAAATTATTGTCTTCCCATGATAAAAATACAAAATTTACCAGAAATAAAAATGGAATGAGTTCTAACGTCCTGGATAATGCACGAATCTACGGGGTGGTTTCTGTAGGGTGCACGGAAACACACGTATGTGGGGTGAGAGAATGAATTTCTCATGGCATCCCCAGGTGCCACGATCCGAGGATGCATTAACAGAACTTCAGTATGAGATCTACCTGGAGAGATATCATAATATTTGTCATGAGATCACTGCTATTAGAACAAAAACGGCGATTATAATGGGAGTTATTGGTGTGGTTTTTACAATAATTCTTTCTCTTTATGCGAATTATTCAGATGATCTGGCTTTTGACCCAGATATTATATGGATATTTGGTGCTCTATTCCTAGTTCTTTTTTTGAACTACTTTCTACTTTATTTTTATGTTCACATAGTGGATCTGGCTGATTATCTGAATAAAACCACTCTAAGTAATCTCGATTCAGGTGATACTAAGAGACCTGATTACTACTCAATGAAAACCCTTCGAAGCCAGATACTTTCTGATTTGAACAAAAAATTCGATGAATATTTTATGAAATATAAATTCTACAAAGATATATCAGGTGTTATGGATTTCATGTTTATTTTATTATTTGGGATAGGTGGGGTTGCCCTTATAAATATTTTTCTGGGTTCTCCTATAACGAATTGGATATATGTGTTATTTATGATCTCATCTCTGTTACTACTTGCCGGATGTGGGACTATCACAATTATATTACTATTAGGAAAGTGGTGTATGGATAATATATTCAACCTTCGAGCGATTGGATTATACATATTTTCTCTAGTTTTTATTGTGTTACTACTGAGAATTATTGGTTAAAAATATTTACAGACAGGCCTTTTACTCATCTGATCAAATAAAAAACAAACGATATATTACATAAAAAAAAGAAAACACGGGGTGAATCTCTTCACCCCGCCTTAACGTTCCTGCTGATCGCAAGTTCGCAAATCAGAGATTTGCTCAGCTGAGGGACCTAAAGGTCCCCGCTTCCTCAACAAGCTTCCCAAAAAGCATAATGAGAAACCCGAGGGACACAAGGATCAGCTTCCTAAGCCGGCGGGAGATCTGCATCTCCGCCTCCCGTTAGTTCAGGGCGGATATCGTATCTGCCCAGGCATCGACCGCTGCAAGGGTGGCGTCGTCGGCATAGCCGGAGACGGTCATCGAATCGCGGTTCAGGCTGATCTGGAAAGTATCGGTCCCAAGCTTTGCGGAAATGCGGACGTTCCAGGTCGCTTCGGTACCGATCTCGGAGGTCTCTGCCGTACTGCTGTTCCCGAATGCGGTCTTGAGATCCGCACTGCCGGTAAGGGCGGTGATTGCCGCGGCATACTCAGCACGGGTATATGCCGTGACCTGAACCTTGACGTTCATCTCGGAAGTGTTCGGATCGAAGTAGCCGACATAGGTCTTGTAGGTCTCCTTCCCAAGCTCCACTTCGGCAAGGCCGAGAGGATTTGTCTCGCGTGAGTTCGGAGAGGGTGAGCCCCTGTTCCTGTGCTGCGATCTCGAGTCCCTGTCGTGAGAAAGTGGGGATCTTTACGGACAGCGAGTCAGGGAATCTGACGCGGCTCGAGTTGATCGCAGTGTTTAATCTGATTGTCGTTACATTTTTGAAATCTTCGATTTCTGTCATTTTCATTAATGTGTTCATGGTTAATTCAAGTTTACCCCTGGCGGGTATCCGTACAATTTTTCAGACCAAACGAGGGGCCTGAGTTCCGTTGTGTCGCGAACCTGGGGTTCGTGATCAGTTCGGAGAGGAAGAAATTTTCAGGTTGGCCCGTGGGCAGAGGAGGACGACTTATGTGGCTGCGAACCGTACCCTAAAATAGCTAACCATCCCGCAGGACTCGTATGCCGGACCGCACTGATTCTTTTTTCCTATACGAACTTGTCTCATTTTTTGTTGGTTTTGAGGTTATTTGAAGGTATGTTTTCACGTAATACGTGGTAATGCGGGTTTTTATAGGAGGAGCGGGTTGGTTAGGTATGTTGGATTTTTTTGGGAGGTACAATGCATCACACGAAATACACGAAATACAAACTAAATCACGAAATACATTGAATAGGCGGGGCGGGGATACAAATGGTTACCTCCCCCGTCCCCCACACAAAATTTTCTAAAACGCAAATCAAAGATTTGCTCGGCTGAGTTCGTCCGCTTTCAGCGTCCAACCCGCCAACGAAATACACGAAAAGGGGGACAGGGGCGGAGAGCGGGAGATATTGATGCTAAAGTTCTGGAGGGGTAAGGTCAGATTTTCGTTTGGAGGTCTGGAGATCCCGGTATTTTTCATTTTTTTGTACACTATCTCCCTGATTGAGAGTGGGTTTTTTCCGCTTTCCCGGGGCATTATCGCACCGCGCGGTTTGGGATTTATATTACGCTAAATCCCAGGTTGTTTATGTGTTCGAGGATTCCTGGATCAGAGGTAAGATATGATGAGTGATCTTCCGCCGCTTGCAGCGTCTGATAGAGGAAACAACGGATCTGACCACCAAGATGCGGCTCCTAGATCGGGAGACCGACGGGGTGCTGACGGAGGGAGATACTGGTGACTTGGGAAGAGAGGTCTGTTTGAAGTATGAAAGAAGAACGAAATGATGATCAGATCCTTGTACGCCTTCCGTCGGAGATGAAATCCAGGATGGAAACGGCAGCTAAGGTTGAAGGAATGACGACGCAGGAGTGGATCAGGGGAGCTATGCAGAGCAGGCTTGGTCTTGTGAATGTATGTCCGGAGTGTTCTTTTGTGAATGCGGCGAGGGCGAAGTTCTGCAGTGAGTGCGGCACGTCTTTGATCGAGAGTCGGCGGGCGATCTACCGGGAGTGGCTGGTTTCATTGATCCGGGAGAAGTAATTCAATGTGTTCCAATACCTATAATCACAACTTATTCAATGTATGCAATGTAAACATAACATCGACAATCCCTAAGGTCATTCCCAATGAGTAATAAAACAACATTCCGGTTAGGTGAATTATTTTGTGGACCGGGTGGATTAGCCTACGGTGCTATCCATGCATCCATAGAGAATCCGAAATATAAAATCGTTCATCAATGGGCAAATGATTATGATGAGGATACCTGCAAAACGTATCAATACAACATCTGCAGTGATAAACCTGTATCAGTAATATGTCATGATGTAAGAACTTTGGACATCAGTAAACTAGCTCCAATTGATGCTTTTGCGTTTGGTTTTCCGTGCAATGATTTTTCAGTGGTAGGTGAACAGAAGGGATTTGATGGGACATTTGGCCCCTTGTATCAATACGGCGTAAATGTTCTTCATACGTATCACCCTCAATGGTTCCTTGCTGAGAATGTTGGAGGAATAAGAAATGCAAATGATGGAGGAGCCCTCACAAAAATCCTCCATGATCTAAAAAATGAAGGGTATAGAGTCTATCCGCACTTATATAAATTTGAGGAATATGGAATCCCGCAAGCACGTCACAGAATTATTATTATCGGGATCCGAAATGATTTACCCTATGAATTCAGACCGCCAAGTCCTGAATCCTACAAAGAAATCAACACAACAGCGAGAAATGCCCTTGAATGCCCTCCCATTCCAAAAGATGCAGCAAACAATGAATTGACAAGACAGTCTTCAGTCGTAGTTGAACGTTTGAAACACATTAAACCGGGAGAGAATGCATTTACTGCTGACCTTCCAAAAGAATTACAGCTTAATGTGAAAAACGCCAAACTAAGCCATATCTATAAACGTCTTGATCCAGACAAACCAGCATACACAGTTACCGGTTCCGGTGGAGGAGGGACACATGTTTATCATTATGCAGAACCTAGAGCATTAACAAACAGAGAACGTGCCAGACTCCAGACATTTCCTGATACATATATATTTCATGGATCGAAAGAATCAGTCCGAAAACAGATTGGTATGGCCGTTCCCTGCAGAGGAGCTCAAATCATCTTTGAAGCAGTTCTGAGAACATTCGCAGGAATAGCCTATGACAGTATTCCATGTAATATTAATGTGGATAAATTAATACAAAATATATCATGAACGAAGAATCTGGAAACAGAAAGCTATGGTTCATTACAAGACCTCAGAGAGATCCTACATATCACCGTGAGGCATTAATTGCTCTGAATACAGTCACGGAACACTTTACTAAAGAGTGGAAAGGCAATAGGTCACTTCAAAAGGATTATGAAGCTCAGATAAGTACGGATGATATCAAACTTCGACATATCAGTAAAGACGGATCAGGCGGCCGGACATGGGCGGCCATGCTTCGTACCTTTGGATATGTATATCTTAATGAGAAAGGGTATCTGAAATTAACAAAAGCAGGCTCAAAAGTTCTAAAAGGGGAGGCTGTCAAAGAAAATATCACCAAACAGATATTAACACTGCAAATACCCAATGCATATTTTCTTGATTCAGGATTTAGACCAAAATATGAAGACGGTTTCCGAATTCGTCCGGCGAGATTTTTATTGAGATTGTTATGTTTGCCGGAATTAGAACGCCATATTACTAAAGAAGAAATCACCTATTTTGCATTACCTACCAAAACGGATGATGATTTACAAGCTGTTGCCGAGAAAATACAGAGATTTAGACTATCTGCACCTCCCGAACGAGAAAAGATTAAAGCCGATATTGCAGAGACCTATGAACACAGATGTCGCTCCGATTCACCTGCGAGAGATTTTGAAGAGGCTAATGGGGATGTTGCCCACACATTCATGATGATTTGCCGATACACTGATTTGGCTTCCTATACCCCCGGCATGCCGCTAGTCATAGGTCCTTTAAAATTACCTACAGTAAAAAGGACTTTGGAGGAATATGATCAAAAATATCCATTTAAGGACCCAAACAGATATGCCACCCTTGATTTGCTTGCACAGGCAAACGGCTTAGATGTGAACTCATTCAAAGTGAATGATTACGATGGAATTAAGCCGGCTACAAATTATTTGAAAAAAATACATAAAGCTAAGCGTCTTCTGGCTTCTTATCCAAACCCTTCAGAATTATCACGAGAAAAATTAGTGTCAGTCTTATGCGAGGAGTTCCCGGACTATGAGGGGAGAAAACTTGCTGCAGAAATAATGCAGTCCAATTTCAGTGATTTGGATGATGAGTTTGCCAAATCATATTTAATGAATCCTAATAATTTAGATTTTGAGGATCAAACCGGCAAGATATTTGAGGCTCTGGGTTTTGAGGTAGTTATGAGACCTAAGCCGAATAATAATGCTGCAACTGAGATTGAGATTCTCGCTAAGTACGACAAGTCCAAATGCTGCTTAATAGATGCAAAAAATTATCATGAAAAATTTGCTCTCTCTGCTAGTTTGACATCTCATATGGCATCTGAATATATTCCTAATTATGATGGATATGACGGATGCACGGTGAATCATTTTGGATATGTGGTTGCCAATAAGTTTGGGGGGGTTAGTAATTTGGATAAAATCACTCTGCTTGTGAAACGGCTTTTACCCGGAAGAGAGATTAAAGGTACAATAGTTAGCGGCAGAGCTCTGTTGGGATTTCTGGATTACTGCCGGCTAAATGATATTAAAATGGAAGATCGATGCCGCATATTCCTGCAATCCATAAATAACAAAGGATGTGAGACCTATCAGGACATACTGGATGCGGCTAACTGCGGGCAGTGTTAGAGATCATGCGTAATTTGCTAAAATATATCATCCGTCACTATCTCTCTAACCAATTCTTTCAATTTATACTGGGCATCTTTTCCAAGCTCACATTCCCAGACTACAAATACACGCCACCCGTTTTCTTTTAACATCTGATATGCTGCCTTATCCCTTTCAACATTCTTTTGAAATTTAGCAAGCCGGTATTCAGTATTTGTTTTTGGCGTAGTTGCCCTTTTACATCCTTCATGCCTATGCCAGAAACAGCCGTTTACAAAAATAACTGCCTGATATTTAGATAAAACAAAATCCGGTTTTCCCGGCAGATCTTTTGAGTATCTTCGATATCCAATATGGTTTTCTCGAAGGTATGAAGCTACAACCTGCTCAGGTTTCGTCTTTTTCGACCTGATGCGGCTCATATTCCAGCTTCTGTGTTCCGGTGATATATGATCCATTGATTATAATTCCGTTTGGCACCTTGAGGGAGTGACAGTATCGAAACATTTGCAATATTTGGCGGATATCAATACTGGATTCAACTTTTTTTTTCCTTTATTTTTCCTCTAAATATTTAGTGAGTGAGGCATATTCACGTTTAATCTCATCATTTTCAGGGAACTGCTTTGCAAGACGTTTTAATTTTGTATTATTCATTCTCCGCAAACTTGCCGTAATATTTTCACTCATACTGATATGCTTCAGATAAACGGCATAATGTTCTGCAGCCGCCTCGCAGTCTTTGTGTTTTTTGTAAAGCTCCAGAAGCTTCTTCTCTTTCTCCGCGTGAAACAATGCCTCATCCAGATCAGGACACTCGGTATTTACAAATAGATCCAGTTGAATTCTCGAGTAAAATCCAATTACATACTCATTTTCCGGATAGCGTCTGTAAAGTTTTTCTATAAAATCATCAATGATCTTCAGACGGTCAAGATAATAGTGAAAACTCGCATTATCACCAGAATGCCAAACAAATCCATCATCTTCATCAGACCCACAGTAGGTCTCAGATAAATCATCAATTATATCATCAAACAAATTACTGCCGTGCCAGGTAAACAACCCGACAACGTCATTACATTCTGCAGGATAATCCTTTTGTTTCAGATCATCCAGTTCTGAAAATACATACGCTGCAAGCTCATTGCGCAGTCGTCCTGCTGTTGATTCATCTTCCTCCTCTTCCTCATACCCTTCATCAAACTCAGACTCAAGAATACATATCGACATTCCCGCAAGAAATGATTCAAAAACAGGAAAGTTATCCGGATAAATGGTCGTCAGCAACTTTAAACTGCTGATTATCTCAGTGTATGTTTTAAACATCCAGCCGTAAATACGCGGTTCATCGTCTGATTCCCCGTCCCACTCCATCTCTTCCGGGTCAGACCTGCATAAAGCTTCCAATGCTCCTGCATATTTTTCTGCAATTGTTTCATTCAATGGATATTTTGCGGAAAGACAGGCAATTTTACGAACATATTGAACAGCATCATCATAGTAGAAGGGCGCTGAAAAATAAAATGAACCCCCGCCGGATAAGATATAAAGGCAGTCAGCATAAAGATTCTGTATCTCCTCAATATCAGGATACTTCTCTGAAAGAGCTTGAAACATATCGAGTCTGATCTCTTCCCATGCGGTATTTTCATTCCCGGAGTTATTCAGGGTGTTTGACAGCGCCTTTGCATATCGGATGATTGTTTCTGTATTTTTTTCTGATAATTTGGAAGAGGCCATGTTGTAAAATAGGAATTCATAATTAATAAAGAGGTATTGTAACTATCCTCAGCATTTAACAGGCAAGTTCTTTTTCCTCATCTCCGAAGATGAGGATATCTCCACCGCGGGCCGCTCCGCGCCGAAGTCGCGGCCCCGCACCCCAAAAATCAGAAAAGAAATCACCTATCTATCTATTCTGCAGAAAAAGAAGGACAATAGATGAAAAACCGGCGTTGTGAGAGATCCGTTTAGTTGGAATTTCTCTGAATAAACTCAACGATCTCGTTCAGGTTTTCCGGTCTCACAAAGTCTCCGCCGATTCGAAGAATATCGATGACTGCCCGCTCCCCTTCATTTTTCGGTCCGGCCCTTTCCATGTTGTTTGCGATCATCGTCAAGAGTTTCCTCTTGATGGCGCTCAGCTTATCCAAAGCGACCCCGCCCCGCAGGAAAAAGAGCGGCAGGTCGTTGATCTTGTTGTTCTCCCTCAACTGAGGGATCGTAGTCTCATCCAGGTACATTATCCCAACGGCAGCCGTACCTTTTACCGAATAGATCTTCGCGGCTTTCGCATACCCGCTGATCTTGCCTGCACACACCCATCCGAGGAAAAAGATCTCATCTCCTTTATGGAGTTCGATCTTTGCATTCTCCAGAAGATATGCCGGAAGCCCGGTTTTTTCGCTCAGCATAAGTGCATATCTCTGCGTAAATCCAGTGTTTGATTCGTAAACAATTGCTTTCATGACTTCTCCTCTGTTGCCAGACATGTTGAAACATCGGCCTTGGCGGGATACGGATCGTAACGATATTTAACAATGTTTTCCGAGAGGTTTATCTTTCCGGCTCAGAACTCAAAGAGCGTCTTCTGCTGTCGAAGATCCTTGAGAAGATCCGTTTTCGGGATCCAGAACCCGGTTCCAAGCTTTTGCGAAGCCGAAGTCACGGCTTCGCCGAGGGTCCCGACCCTGTCCGGAGAGTGGAAAAGGGATTCGTGGGCGGCTTCCCTGATTACCCAGGTCCCAAGCGGAGCCCAGTACTCACCGGAAATATCCCGGATGCACAAAACGCGACCACATCTCCCGATGCTTTTCAGATACTCGAGAACGGCGAGTCGTGCCGAATAATAGGCTCCGGCGATCGGAGAATATTTGGATTTGGTTAGACCCTTTTCTCCGTCGACAACGATCGTTTCCTCGTCTCCGGACCAGAGAGAATGTTTCTGCCAGCGTTCGAGCATCTCGAATCTCCAGTCGTTCGACGGGATGAGAATAAAGCAGATGGTATTTCCATACAGTGTCCCGCAGAAAACCTGATACTCGGGGAGGGCCGGCATTTTTACGACCTCGCGCTTGATCGAGGTCGAGATCATGTCATCCGTGGCGGTAATCGCCCAGCGGGTCGGGACCACGCGGCGGGTTACTCCGAGAAGGCCGGCAGTTAAAAGATTCGTGATCTTGTAAACATCCGTCCCGTTCTCGAACATGATCCGTGCGGCTTCGGTCGCTTTGAGATCGGTGTCGGAGGTACACCGGTCAACGATCCGGGATACCGAGGCATTGTCGATGACATCAAGTTTTTTCATCGCACCCGACATGCCGACCGGCGTCACGGTCCCGTCAAAGTTGATATCGAACGAGACCGGTTTTTCAAACGCTACCTCCACATCGAGCGGTTTAGCCGAAAGGGCGATCTCCTGGACCTTGCCGATGTCCGGGATCTTTACATCCAGATCGGAACCTCCGCGTATCGTTCTGGAGCGGACCGAAACGATATCGTCGATGGAAAAACCCTGTCTGACCCAGTCAAGGGGATTGTCGGTATCGTTGATCATAAGCGGCCCGCCGACGACCCGCGGATATCCGTAGCTGCCGACGAAAACCGAGGGGGACGCCCCCATGTATTCAGAAACGGGACGCGTGTCTTTCAGTGCGTGGAATCGCCGGGTTATCGGACAGCTGGGAAGACCGCAGAGTCCTTTTCCTTTGCATACGGCACACTGGGAAGGCATTATATGTACATATATGTGCGGTGGAGATTAGGTATTTTGTGTCCGGGCAATCGATGAGATCCCATCCCAGGTATGGAAAAATTTGCGGAGATGTTCAGCGTTTCCAGAAGGATTTGTTTTGGGAGGCACGAAGGAACTCTTCCAGGGCTGCGATCTGATCCCAGAGGGTGTGGACCTGCACTTTTAATTCTGCAACTTCTGCAGAGACGGAAGAGACGGCATCCAGAATGGCGGCGGTATCGTCGGCGGATTTTTCCCGGAAGGCGGAGAGGCGGTGTTCCATTGCGGCAATGCTTGACTCGGCGGATCGGACGGAGAGGATCAACTCTTCTTCGGTCTCGGAACGGGGAATGGGTTTTGGTGCTTCCTTTTTTGGTTCGTTAGAGATATCCACCCCCATCTTTTTCATATCCTCGATGGCCCGTTCCTGTAGGGATTTTCCTCCGCGGATCGCCGGGATGATCACTTCTTTTGGGAGTCCCTGCGCCTGGAGGTCGGCGATCTTTCTGAAACGGTCGACGGTATTGTCCTCATACACGTTGACTTTTCCTATCTTTCTGCAGGGGAGGATCTCGTCATACTCTTTTGCGATCGTCCGGCAGGTTTGTTCGTCGATACCGAGAATAACTGCGATATCGGCTATTTTTTTGGTATTTTCCGCCATAATGCTCTTCTCTGATTTTATAGCACCGATATAATAAAAGGTTTGGCAATGGCGGCATTTCAAATAGTACTTACGCGGTGTTGTGATCTTGACCGAGATAAACTGACGTACGTATGAGATGCACTTCGATTTCGTGTACGGCATTAGTGTAGACACAAGAGAAAAACCAACCGCGAATAAGCCCAAACGGACTAAGTCCGTTTGGGCTTATTCGCGGTTAAACAATCTCTTGTCTCCACACCCAGTAATACCCTTCCCGAATTGGATTGAGGATAAAACCGCATAAGTCCTATCAAAAAAGAAAAAAAGAAGAAATCAGTTCGTCACTTCGGACATGAATTTTTTGAACATGATTCCTTCGATCAAAGCGACAACGCCGCCGAGGATGAGGAAGATACCCACAAGGAGGATCAGTAATTCGGCACCGATTCCCGGCTTAAGGAGGAAGATCAGACCGATAATAAGAGTGATCACTCCTAAAATGAAGGTCAGAACACGGATACCTGCGGAGAGTCCCTTGCCGAATGCAAGGATGATATCGGTCAGACCCGAGAGAAGAGCGATGATTCCTACACAGATCGTGCCGAACGTGATCATAAACGCCGGATTCAGGAAGGAATAGGCGGCTATTATGATACCGATGATACCAAGCACGATCATCCACCACGTGCTCTTCGGCTCGCCGAATGCGGCAAACCCGGAGAACAATGCAGCGATCGATACAAACAACAGGATGAACGCTACCAGATAGGCACCCAGGTTGAGAGACGAGAACGGAAAGACCAGACAGAAGATACCAAACAAAACAAAAATGACCGCTTTGAGGATCTGGAATTTCCAGGCATTTGGATTGAGCTCCTGCTCAATCAGAATTACACTTGTCATATTGAAGTAATATCGCACAAAAAGATGATAAAGGTATGCTTAAAATACAAGAGTTTGACCCAAAATCTCAAAATTCAGGTAATTGAATTAATTGAACATCAAAAACTGAAAAAGTGAAGAAAGATGTTATCTCCATACCTTCTGCATGGCGATAAACTTCTGCTGGGAACTCAGATTACCGGGTTTTCGCTCCGGCGGATGGTAGCGGCCGTAGGCGTCGAGCGTATGGCCCTTCACCGAATCATACATGAACTCGGGGATGAGCTTTTGTATGAACATCTTTTTTATCCGTTTGTCGAGGATCGGGCAGAGGATCTCGATACGCCGGTGCAGGTTTCTCGGCATCATATCGGGACTGCCGATATACAATTCCGGATCGCCGCTGTTTTCAAAGTAATAGAATCTGGCGTGTTCCAGAAACCGGCCGACAACGGAGATGACGCGTATCGTTTCGGACAGACCGGGAACGCCGGGTCTGAGCATACAGACCCCGCGTACCGCGAGATCGATTTGAACTCCCATCTCCGAAGCGGCATACAAGGTGTTGATGATCTCCCTGTCGGTGAGAGTATTCATCTTCATGATGATCCTCCCTTGTTTTCCGGAAACCTCTGCTTCACGCATGATTTTTGCGATAAGCTGCGCGTTCATCGAGTGGGGACTGACGATGAGACGCCGATACGTCGGGGCAGGAACAGAGCCGGAAAACATCGAAAACAATGCTGCGGCATCGGTACAGATATCTTCGTCTGCGGTAAAGATCGAGATATCCGAGTAGATCTTTGCGGTCTTGGCGTTATAGTTTCCCGTCGAGATATTGGCATATCTGACGATCTGTCCGTTTTCGATTCGGGTCACCAGACAGCATTTTGTATGGACTTTGACGCCCGGGTATCCCATAATGACGTTGACCCCGCCTTCTTTGAGTTTTGTCGCCCACCTGAAGTTGGTCTCTTCATCAAAACTTGCTTTCAGTTCGACAACGGCGGTGACATCTTTTTTATTTTTTGCCGTAGCAAGCAGAGCGTCGATCACCGGCGATTCTGAACCCAGCCGATACAACGTCATCTGGATCTTAATGACGGTGGGATCTTCCGCCGCCTCGTTCATAAAACGGATCAGTCCGTCGAAACTGTTGTACGGCGTGAACATGAACCGGTCCCTGCGGGTGATCGCCGAAAATATTTTTCCCGAAAGACCGGAGGGAAGAGACGCCGTATAGGTTGGAAACTTCAGGGCAGGACGCTTCACCGGGAAATCTTTCAGATCGGCGAGACCAAGGGGTGCTTCCATATCATACACCAGTTCGGGAACCAGCGAGAGGGCATCCACCAGGGGGGCCATATAGCCAAACGGCATCGTATCGAGCGTTTCAAGTCTGCTCGGCAATCTTTTCGCCAGGGTTTTGGGCGCGTCGATGATTGCGCTGATCAGATCATCGGCATCATCGCCTTTGAGGTCAAGATCGGAATCGCGCGTCAGACGAACCGTCATAACGGCATATACGGTCTCGTCCGGGAAGAGGGACGGGATGTGTTTTCTCAGGATATCCTCCCGGAAGATGAAGGTATTTTTTCGCACGCCAACCGGAACGATCCTTCCCCTCTCGTCGATGATCCGCTGAACTGGGATAACTGCCCTGCCCTTGTTTGTCTGAACCAGCATGGCAAACCCGCGAAGATACTCGTCGTGATGAATATCGGAAAACCGGTCACCGCGGAGAATGGTGAACTCCTCGGTTTCGAACTCCTGTTTGAAGGCTTTCTTCTCTTCATCGGTACATTCCGAATACCGGATGAAAAATATCCCCTCGGCGGCAAGTTTTGGCACAAGATCACGGTTCCAGACCTGCGCCATATGACGCATCAGAACGATCACACGGGAATAGATCATCTCAAGCTGCGTGCTGCTCCCGATCACTTCGCTGAATTCATCGGCCGAGTAGGTAGCGCCTTTCTGGTAGGCAGGCACCCTGACCATGAAAAACTCGTCCAGGTTTCCGGCAACGATCCCGAGAAATGTTACTCGTTCAAGGAGAGGATTGTCGGTATTTTCCGCTTCGTATAAGACCCTTTCATTGAATTTAAGCCAGGATAACTCTCTATTGAAATACCTGCCAGACTCTTTGGGAAAGCGTGTGGATTTTTTCAGATACCTGCTTTTTGGTATTTTCCCGGATTTCTGTATCTTTCCCATATGAATTCTCCCGTTCTAAAAGATAGTTAGAATACTATTTAATTATTTATCTGTGGGCAGATATAGTAAGGTATACATGGACGCTGAAACCGCCGAGTCACTGAAGCTTCTCAAGAATATTTCCCTCTATACGGAAACCTACGGGTGTACCTATAATGCGGGAGATACCGAGAAACTGATGGAGATCGCCAGAAATCAGGGATGCGTGCCGGCATCGTCCGCAGAGGAGGCAGACGCAATACTCATTAATACCTGCGTGGTGATCGAAAAAACCGAGCAGTATATGTATGAACGTCTCGATCTGTATGCGGGCAAACTTCTGTTCGTCACCGGATGTCTGCTTCCGGTCGCCACAGACGTCCTCCGCACACGATACCCCCACATCCATATCATCGATCCTGCCCTTATCCACTCCTGCTATATGGAGGTCGCAACAGCCCATTCCGGAACAAATGCCGTCCTCCAGATCGCCAGGGGATGCAATGGGCACTGCACGTACTGCATTACTCGACTCGCAAGGGGAAAGCTGGTCAGTTTTTCAGCCGAAGACATCGTCTGCCAGGCAAAAAGCATCATTGAAGACGGAGCTACGGAAATCCAGCTGACCGCACAGGATACATCATCCTGGGGTCTTGACCGAAACGACGGACTGAGACTCCCGGACCTTTTACGGCAGCTCTGCGGGATTCCCGGTAATTTCATGATCAGAATAGGGATGGCAAATCCCGATACGCTTCTCCCGATCCTCGATGATTTCCTTGACGCACTCAAAGATCCGAAGATTTTTCTGTTTCTCCACATCCCGGTCCAGTCTGGGTCGGACTCGGTTCTCAGGCTGATGGGACGGCGCTATACCTCGGCGCAGTATGAAGAGATCTGCCAAAGGGCACGCGAAGCGTTCCCGGAGATCAGGATAAGTACCGATTATATCGCGGGATTTTCCGGAGAAACGGATGAGGACGCGGCAAAATCAGCAGAACAGATCAGGCGGACAAGACCCGGAAAGGTGAACATCACGCGTTTTTCCGTTCGCCCGAATACTCCGGCCACAAAGATGAAAAAAATCCCCGAACCAATCAAAAAGAAGAGGTCTCGGGAGCTTACCGATGCGGCAAATGAAGTATATGACGCCAACAACGAGGCACTGATCGGTCATATCATGACGGCAGTTGTGACTGAAGTGGTAAAAGCAGGAAGCGTTACGGCGCGGGACAGGACCTATCAGAACATCGTTATCATGGAAAATCTTGAGATCGGAACCGGGATAACGGTAAAAATCACCGGCCACCGCCGCCATTATCTGATCGGCGAACGGATCATGCCCTGAACTCTCACCAATACTTTTTTTAGAGGAGTTACGCGGTGTTAATCTCAATCGAATCCGGACGGAGTCTGTTGGGTGTGGAGACAAGAGATTATTTTACCGCGAATCTCCGCGAATTAACGCGAATCGCATTTTTCTTGCGCCGTCGTGCTCTGCTCCGGCTTATCGCCTACGCAGGAATCGCACCCTCACTTGAAAAATGCTATCGGAAAAACCCGCGTGCGGGTTTTTCTGTTGTTTCATTATATTTTCGATTACACAAAAAAGAGAAGTTAACGGAGAGAAAAACCGGCACGCCGGTTTTTCCCCAGCATTTTTCCAGACGGCGTGCGATTCCTGCGTAGGCGATAAGCCGGAGCAGAGCACGACGGCGCAAGAAAAATGTGATTCGCGTTAATTCGCGGAGATTCGCGGTAAAATAGTCTCTTGTTTCCACACCAGGTAATACCCTTCCCGAATTGGATTAAGGAGAACACCACGTAAGTCCTCTTTTAATTCTCGCAGCGGCTTGAAAAACACCCAAGATTCTGCCGAAAAAGAAAACTGCGAAATCAAAATCCGAAAAACAAAGCTGATTTTACAAACAAGTGAAAAAGAATGACGCGGGGGTTTCCGCATCATGTATTGATGATTAAGAAAAATTAATGTGAAATGTTAACGCTTTGCTTTTGCTTTTGCGCCCATCATGGATTTCTTCGAGCGGCGGATCCGGCGGCGGATACGCTGATCGGCGATCTTCGGACCGCGGCCACGTCCACGTCCCTGCTGGAGATTGTTTGCCATGCGGCTCTCAATCTTTGAGACGATGCTTGCTCTCTTGAATCTCTGATTCGGTCCGGGCTTTTTGACCTCTCCCTCTTTCTGCGGGACAAGGCGAATCTGACCGTTGACACCTTTTACCTGGTGCCAGTTGATACTTCCTGTCTTACCCATATTGAACTCCGTATTTTGTTAGTGCCCTATTCACTTAAACATATCTCTACGCTTCACCTGCATATCCTCAGAGGATACGGCCAAGCTCCTCATCCAGTACTTCGGAAACCACTTTTCCGTCGATCCTTCCGCGGACTTCCTTCATTACTACCCCCATAACCGGGCCGAGAGCAGCCTTCCCGCGGGTATGAATGAATTCCATCCGATCATTCACGATTCCGTGGACCAGATCCTGAAGTTCTTCGCGGGAGAAAGACGGAGCAACACGGCTGACGGCATCGGAGACCGACATGCCCTTGGCGCACGCCGTCAGAATATCCAAAAAGGCTTCTTTTGCCGCATTTCCTGCTTCAACGGTCTTCATCACCGAAATAATCAAGTCGTCGGATAAAGCGTCTGGGGAGATTCCTGCACGCGATAACTCTTTTAGAGAAGCAAGGATCGTCCTTGCCGCAAACACCGGCCGGATTCCTTCTGCCACTGCGCGCTCGAAGAGTGGAAGTTTTTTGGAGAAAGCCATCTGTCTGGCCATACCGGCATCAAGGCCATACTCGCTGACGAAACGCTCAGCTTTCACCGACAAAAGTTCCGGGGTCGCGATACTCTCCCAGTAATCTCTCGTGACCGGGACCGGGAGAATATCGGTCTCCGGGTACATACGGGCCGCACCCGGGAGCGGACGCATATAGGCGGTCGAACCGCCCTCAAGCATCTTTCGGGTCTCTTCCGGAACACCTTCGAAGGCCATCTTCGCACGCCGAATAATCATCTGCATGGCGCAGCGGCATTTCTGTTCTGTTGCGGCGACGATAATAACGGCATCATTTTGGCCGGCGCCGAGCGTTTCTTTGAGGATATACACTTCTTCTTCAGTGACGCCGTATGCGGGAAGCTCGTCGGTGTGGAAGAGTCCGCCGACACCGCATTTCTTTGCATAATCGGACATCTCCGACCCCAGACGGCGGCCCGGCTGGATCTCAAGACCGACAAGCCCGTTGAATCCGTGAAGAACGGTCCCGAAAATCACGCGGGCTTTTTTCAGGACCTGGGACTGGGTCTTGGCAAAGACGGTAGTGACATCATATACTTCTCCGTTCACCATGGCATTTCTTGCCAGCAGTTCATCCCGGATAGCAATAAGGGAGAGCTGTCTCTGGACCTCGCGGCGGACGACCTCTGCGATGAGATCGAGCTCCTGAACACCTTTAATCTCAACTCTGGCACCGTCCCGGATCGAGACGTTGACATCCTGACGGATCGTGCCAAGCCCGCGCTTGACCCGACCGGTCGACCGAAGCGTCATACCGATATACTGGGCAATATCATGGACCTCATCGGGGGTCTTCATGCACGGAGAAGTGGTGATCTCGATCAGCGGGATTCCCAGTCTGTCGACGGAGAAGATCGTGTCTTCGACACGCTGACATGCCTCCTCTTCTACGGCGACCGTTTCGACCCTGCATGCATGCTCGATCGCTCCGTTCAGCGCGACCAGAGCCGTTCTCTGGAAACCGCTGGTTGCCGAACCGTCAACGATCATCTTCCGCATCGTGTGGATCTCCGGAAGAGGGGTCATGTTGAACATCTTGGCGATCGTTAAGACGACGTCAAGTGCATCCGGGTTAAGGGGAGCCGGCGGCTCCTCGTCGATCTCGACAAGACCGGTGGTATCGTACGTGTAGTAGGTAAAGAGACGCTGATTCATCATCTCTTCTTTTGCCGCACGATCCACGTCGCCCATCTCGGAGGTCGCGATACGGAGATATCTGCTCACCTCGCCGGTGTGTTCGGCTGAGTCGCGGACAACTGTCGGGGAGTGACAGAAGAGTTTTTCTTTGGTGTTGAGCTGCTGGTGGATCTCCAGACCGGCCTTCAGACCAATTGCTTCATAATCCATTATGCATACCTCCAGAGATCATACTCAAGTTCACCCTTGAGATTCGTCTGCATAAGGCGCTTGATATACTCTTTTCGGGTAGCATTTCCAAGAACCCACATGAGTTTTACGAGTGCGACTTCGGGAAGCATACTTCCGCCTTCGATGACTCCTGCGTCCAGAAGATCACGTCCGGTCTCATATACGCGGTCGCATACACTTCCCGCCTGACACTGGGATGTCATAACAACCGTCGTGCCGGATGTGGTAAGGCCGGTGATACTCCTGATACAGTCGGTTCCAACATGCCCAAGACCCGTTCCTGCGATCACGAGACCTTTGTAACCTTTGAATGCATCGATGACGGCGGGATTCATTCCCGGATAATACTGAATCAGGCCGCAGTTCGATGCAAGATTATCCGCGAGACGAAGTTCTTCCGTTCCGCGAAGGACCGCATCTTTTGCAAGAACGACCGTTCCTTCCGGATACCCGATTCCGCCAACCGGCTCGCGTCCGATGCTTTGGAACGCATCACGGCGGGAGGTATGGTTTTTGCGAACACGGGTCGCCCGGTGAAGGGCGCAGGTCGTATCGCTCTCAGTCGCATGCATACATACAACCACTTCTCCAAGATCGCTGACCGATGCTTTTGCCGAGCAGATCGCATTCATCGCGTTATCACTGCTCGGACGGTCGGCACTCCGCTGAGCTCCGACAAATACGATCGGGACCGGCGTATTCAGCATAAAGGAAACGGCGGCAGCGCTGTAGAGCATCGTATCCGTTCCGTGCGTGACGATGATCCCCTCTGCACCTTTGAGAATTTCATCGTGAATAGTCCGGGCAAGTTCCTGCCACATGGCCGGATTCATATTCTCGGAGAGGACCTGGAACGGCTGAAGCGTATGATATCGGGCAATTCCGGCAAGTTCCGGGATACTGCGGAGAATATCTTCAGCCGTGAACTTGGAAGACACGGCACCCGTCCGGTAATCGACCGTACTTGCAATTGTACCGCCGGTCGAAATTATTGAGAGAAGCGGCAGGGATGCATCCTGCTTTAAAGGAGATACGACTGGTTTTTCTGCGGGGGCAGTCTTTTCCTTAGGCGAGCAGAAGGATTCGGGGACACAGATATTGTACCCGCTCGAAAGTTTTACGATCGCATGTTCGCCGGAACGGTTAATGAAAATACCGTCCATCTCGATCCCCGCAAATGTTACGGATACCGGATCACTGTTATTCAGAGTCATAAATCTAATTCCTGTATGGCTGTTTTCATCTTTTCATCGGCATCTCTCAGCTGATCCTGCAGGATATCGCCGGTCACCTGATCCTGGACCAGACGGATATCCGCCACCTTTACGGCTTTTTTCATCATCTTCGGATTCGGCGAGCCGAAACTCTGCTTCTGCCGGAGAATGGTTACCGGGTGAAGGACCTTCTTGATCGTTTCTTCGGTCAATCCCTTTTCTTTGAGTGAGATATTTGCAAGCTCTTTTGCCGCACTGTCCACTACATCGAGATCGAGTGATCCGAGTTTCACCGCCCTGCCGACTATGTTGTGGGCGGTTCTGAACGGGATATTATACTCCCGCACAAGGAAATCGGCAAGCTCGGTGGCGGTAGTATTGCCAACCACGGCCTGCTTTTTCATCACAGGCACGTTGAACTCGGCAGTAGAAATGATTTCTGCTAGAAGCGGAAGCGACATATTTGTCTGATGGAATGCATTCCATAAATGCGGGTTCAGATCCTGCAGATCCCGGTTATAACTCATCGGAAGAGATTTGATCAGTGTGAGGGCCGCGGTGAGTTCACCGATCACGGCAGCACTTTTCGCACGCATGATCTCGAGAGTGTCCGGATTTTTCTTCTGAGGCATGATGCTACTCGTCGAACAGTAGGCATCGTTCAGATTAACGAACTTAACAAAGGAGGTCGACCAGAGGATCAGCTCTTCACACATCCGGCTGATGTTGGTCATCAGGATCGCAAGATCGCTCAGAGTTTCGGCAATAAAATCGCGGTTCGCAACAGCGTCCATGCTGTTTTCCATCGGGTTGGCAAATCCGAGATATTCGGCGGTCAGACTGCGGTCGATGGGAAAACCCGTTCCGGCAAAGGCAGCCGAACCCAGCGGGGAAATGTTCACACGCGTATATGCATCGAAGAGACGGGACGTGTCACGGGCAAAGAGACTTTCGTAGGCAAGAAGATAATGGGCGAGCGTTGTCGGCTGGGCGTGCTGGAGATGCGTAAAACCAGGCATTATTGTGGTTGTGTGCTCCTCTGCACGGGATATGAGCGACTGGCGCAGTTCAAATAATGCCGTCAGGGTATCAATAAGCAGTTCACGGGTCCGCATCCGAAGACAGGTCGCCACCTCGTCGTTTCTGCTGCGGCCAAGGTGCATTCGGCCTCCGGCATCCGAACCTGCATCGGCGATGAGCTGAGCTTCGATTCCGGCATGGATATCCTCGCGGGTCATATCGAATGCATTCTCAGGGAGCCCGTTTTCAAGGTATCCCTGCAGAGCCGTCAGAAGTTTTTTTGCGGATGCTCCGTCGATCAAGTTCTGTTTTCGAAGCATCAGGATATGCGCGATGTCAACTCTGATGTCGCTCTCTGCTATCTGTTTGTCCGCTTCCATTGAGGATAGATACTGCTCGATCAAGGCAGATCTTTCCCCCTCCAGCCGTCCATTACGTATCTGATCTTTTGCCATGTAAACGTTAAACCTGCTTATATATTTGGCTTGGAAGAGTTAAAATGGTTGAGAGTCTTTTTCGACGAGGGAAATGTTCCACCCTATAGAATGATAGAGAATTACATAACCCAAAACCGCGAATGGTACCTGCAAGAAATACAATGATCCAGATAAAACTACCAGAAGAGGAGATCGCCGGCGTCCCTCTCAGAAATCATATGCTGCTTGCGGCAGGGATCCTCGGGACCACCAGTGCATCATTAAAACGCATGCTCAATCTCGGTGCAGGCGGTGTCGTGACAAAATCCATAGGTCCGAAAGCAATTCCCGGTCATCACGGACCTGCCCTCATCCCGGTTGACGGCGGACTCATCAATGCCATGGGACTTCCAAACCCCTCCAAAGATTTCGTCGAGGAGATCGCTCCCCTCAAGGGAGAGTCGGTTGTTGTCAGCATCTTCGGCGGCACTCCGGAGGAGTTTGGGACCGTAGCTTCCTGGTTCCCGGATGCGGCCGCATTCGAGCTGAACCTCTCGTGCCCGCATGCTGAAGGATACGGTGCGTCCATCGGCGTCAATCCCCGTGTCGTCAGGGAGTGCACCGAGATCGTGAAAACATACAACAAACCCGTCTGGGTCAAGCTCACCCCCAACGTAACCGATATCAAAATAATTGGAAAAGCGGCAGAAGAAGGCGGCGCCGACGCGATTGTCGCAATCAATACAGTGAAGGCAATGCGGATCTCGACCGAAATGCGCCGTCCGGTTCTGGGCAACTGCTTTGGCGGACTCTCCGGACAAGCGATCTTCCCGATCGCAGTCAGGAGCGTTTACGATCTGTATGATGCCGTCGATATCCCGATCATCGGCTGCGGTGGAGTCTCGAGTGCCGACAATGTTCTCGAGATGATGATGGCCGGCGCCTCTGCCGTCGAGATCGGCAGCGCGATCCATGACTCAGTCAACATATTCTCTGAAATTTCAGCCGATCTTTACTCCAAAGACGGAATACCCGCAGAGGAGATCGTGGGGTGTGCCCATGTCTGAGATGCCTGAAATCGTCACGATCACGACGGTCGTGGATGAAACGCCTACCATCAAAACATTCGTCTTCGACAAACTCTTTGCATTCAGACCAGGTCAGTTCTGTATGGTCTGGGTCCCGGGAGTCGACGAGATCCCCATGGCATTTTCTGCCGCAAATTCCATCACCGTCATGAAAGTAGGAGATGCCACAGAAGCACTCTTCTCGCTGAAAGCCGGAGATAAACTTGGTATTCGCGGTCCGTTTGGAAACGGTTTTTCACCAAGCGGAAAAGTACTTGCGATAGCCGGAGGGATCGGGGTCACCCCGCTCTTCACTTTGGCAGCATCGGGCGAAGTGGACACCTTCATCCTCGGTGCGCGGACGCGTGAGGAACTTGTCTTTGCCGAAGATCTTGCAAAAGTCAGCGACCTCAAAATCGCCACGGATGACGGGACCTATGGATTCCACGGGTTTGTAACCGGAATCCTTGATAGCATCGATGCAGAATCCTACGACACGATCTGTGTCTGCGGTCCAGAGATGATGATGAAAGGTATCCTTGACAGATTGGTCGCAAAAGGCATCGAAAACCGCGGTCAGTTTTCCATGCACCGGTACATGAAATGCGCGGCAGGGGTCTGCGGATCCTGCTGTATGGATGATCATGGCCTGAGGGTCTGCCGCGACGGTCCAGTTTTCACCGGCGACCTGATAAAGACCGGCGAGTTCGCGCATTATCACCGCGGACCAAGCGGGAGGAAAGAGTAATGAAATCGGAAGTACAAGTCATCACCTGCCCGAAATGCGGGTCAAAACAGGAGTTTACACTCTACAAAAGTATCAATGCATCGAACCAGGACATTCGCGAAAAATTTCTCGAAGGATCACTTACAACGCTCATCTGCGACAACTGCGGCTTTTCCGGGGCCGTTGAATATCCGATCCTTTATCATGACCTGAACGAAAAGTTCTCCCTCTACTTCCAGCCGGATTCGACCGAACGGACAGTCAGTCTCCCAAATGTTCTGCCCGCGCATCTTCTCTCCGAAATCAGAATGCGTCTTGTCCACACGCAGGATGATATGCGCGAGAAGATCTTCATCTTCCGTGACAAACTGGACGATCGTATCATCGAACTCGTCAAAGATTCGATCCTTCGCGAAATGGAAGCGAAGAAGGAAAAAATCATTCCCGATGCCCTGTATTATGCCGAGGACCGTTTCGCCTGTGAAGGCAGATCGCTGATCTTCGTGCCGCGTCTTGGAACCGAATATCTTGATCCGATCAAGATCCCCTTCGAAACGTATGAGAAGATCAAAATGCTCATGCACGGGATCTGGGAACGCCCGGTAGAAGGCTACACCGTTGTCGATAAAGAGTGGATCCGCGTATGATCACCGACGAAGATGTTGTAGTCTGCCCGGTCTGCGAGCACGAACAGACGATCACGATCTGCCCGTCGGTGAACGTGACGACCGATCCCGAGATGCGGGAAAAGGTTCTGAGCGGGGAGATTTTCGAGTTCACTTGTGATAAATGCGGATTTGCAGGATATGCCGGTTATCCGTTCGTGTATGAGGATAAGGAAACGAACGGCGGATTTCTGATCTATCTCGAACCGGACTGCGAAGACCGCGAGGTCGGGATCGAAGGCGACATCGCCGACCAGGTGATCTATCACGAACGGCCGATGAGGCTTGTTCCGGACATGAACTCGCTGAAAGATAAGATCTTCATCTTCGAAGCAGGACTCGACGACCGTGTTATTGAGCTATTTAAGGTCCTGACGCTTGCAAAGATGCAGGACGACGATCCTGAAAAGATCCCTGATGAGCTGAAGTTCACCAAGCGCGCAGAGATCAACGGCGAGGATATGCTTTTGTTTGCAGCTTTCCGCAATGAAGAGCTTTTGGGGACACTGGAGATGCCGTATTCTTTGTATCAGACCTGTGTTCTTTCCGGCGAACCGATCTGGGATGTGCCCGTAACGGAGTGCGCGGCAATCGATCAGCAGTGGGTCATGGAGCGTCTCGGAGAACAGAAAGAAACGGAAGAATGAAATCTCAGGTGTTTTTCAGATACCTGCATGGTTTTTCCAAAAAAAGTCTGACACTCGCTGCATTCATTGTCATGCAGCGAGATAATCCCTTCACACTTCCCGCAGGTCCATTTACTCCGCTCGGCAACGAGAAATGCTGCAAGACCCTGTTCTCTCGCCATAAGGCCGTTTTCAATCAGACTTTGATTGTATCTGTCCCGATATCTTTTATCCATCTTTTTTATCTGTTTACAGGGAAAATTATTGCAGGAAAAACAGTATTCTATCCCTTTCTCCCTGACGCAATCCTGAATCCTGCAGGACCTGCATCCCTCGGAGGTGCCGTTTTTGTTCGAAAAGCACCCCCCGCAGGATTTTTTTGATACACAATGCCTGTAACAGACCATACAGTTCATCCCGCAGGGAGCGAACATATCTGTTGGTATTGTATCCGGCATTATGATTTTGGAACGGATGAACTCTGGAAAAACGAATACCTGTTCCGTCACCGCCGCTAAACTGGTTATGGGAACAGGCTTTATTTACTATGCACTAATCGTTGAAAAAGGAATCGCTTTTATGCCTGAGTGTCATTTTTGTGTGGATTATTATAGTGCTAAATGAAGGATGATGGAAAATGTCACATCCCATCTTTAGCACCATAATAATAGAGTGGAGATTTATCTACCCGTGCCCGATGGGATATTCGTATCTCTATTCTGTTTTCGGCACTCTCTGATTATACGTAATCCTTTTTTCTATAGCAGCCCAGTTCTTTGACGCCGGTGATCTTCTTCAATTCCGTGATCGTCGCCTGCCAGCCGGGATCAGTCTCAAAATCGATGAAAAAGACATATCGTCCAATCCCCTCCTTCGACGGCCGGGACTCGATACGCGTCAGATTGATTCCCCTTTGTGCAAAGATCCCCAAGATCCCGTACAACAGACCCGGACGGTTTTCTCTTGGGATGATGACGACACTGCATTTTTCGGGGTCATCCGGATTTTTCTCACCGGCTGATATCTCAAGAAACCGGGTGGTATTGTTGAGTGAATTTTGAATATCCTTCTGCAGTATGGGCAGATCATACAACTTTGCGGCGCTTTCCGTCGTTACGGCCGCCGATCCGCTGATAAACGACGCCTCTTTGGCACTCTGGGCATTGCTGCTTGTGTGGATGAGAGCCGCCTTTTTCATGCCGTTTAGATAGATACTGCATTGTTCATGCGACTGCGGGTGAGTGTAGATGACCGAGATCTCGTCCGGCTTGTATCTTGAAACGAAGAAATGACGAATCGGCATAAAATATTCAGCGGTGATGCGGCACTCCGTCTGTAAAAGGCCGTCCAGCGTTTCGCCAACGCCGCCCGCTTCGCTGTTTTCAACCGGAACTATGCCCCGGATATTTTTCTCGAGAACTGCCGTGAAAACATCCCGGATTGTTGGAAACATCAGGATCTCTTCATTTTCATTCCTGATTTTTTCGGCAAGCTCGCAGGAGAACGTGCCTTTTGGTCCAAGTGCCGCTAACGTCATTTCATCTTCACCAGGGTATCTATCATAAGATCAGTCTCATCCGTTGCCTGGGGGATGTAGGCTCTGAATGCATTGCTGTTTCCCGTGAAGAACGCAGCGAACTTCTCCGAATCCTTCGATGCAACGATCGCTTTCAGGGTATTGACCGAATCCGACATTTTTTCAATAACGCCGGCTGTTTCCGGGTTCATCTGCAGTATGTCTGCATACAGGTCCGGATCCTGCCCGAGGATTCTCCCGACCAGCCCGAGTTCTATCCGGTACACCGGACTCATCACCGGAAGAATTGCTTCAAGCGGGATGCCGGTATTTTTTATCGTCTCGGCGACGGATAGAGTCGTGAAGTGTACAAGCCCCTGGACGATGCTCATGATTTTGTCATGCTCTTTAGGTTCCATCTGACAAATCTTGGCTCCTTCGTTCGTAAAGATCTGATAAAGCATGTCCCGGGTTTTCCCATCGCATCTGACCGGCGATGCCGCGATCGTCTGACCAAAGATCGTGGAAACCGAGGGACCGAACATCGGATGCAGGCCGATAACCTGCGCTTTGGATTTCAGCATCGCCTCAACCGGAGCAGTTTTTATTGAGGTCAGATCGCACAGAAGCTGCTCTTTGTTCAAGAGCGGAGCAATTTCATCGATCACCCGGACGGTGTCATGAATCGGAACAGAGACGATAACGATATCGCAGGTAGAGGCAATATCCGCGTTGGAGACCGGTGTTTTTCTCCCCGAACATACGACTTTATAGCCTGCCCGTTCGAAGACGGCCGAGAACAGACGTCCCATTCCGCCGAAACCGCCGATTATGCCAACGATATCTCCCGGATTCACGTCTTTATCTCCTGCGAATGATTTCATGTCTTGTCTGACCTGATGATTCTCTGTTTCGTTTCATGCCACTTCAATCCTCTGTCAGCAGGATCTCGATTGCCTCTTCTGCAGTTCTTCGTTCATGGACAATCATCGCTGCAGCCCTGACGAATTTGTCCGGATATTTGTGCTGGAATGCATTTCTCCCAATAGACACCCTGGCAACTCCCCCTTCCATCGCTCCCTCGATCAGCTGCATGGTGGCCAGATCACTCATTTTGGAACCTCCGGCAATAACTACCGGTACATGACATCCTTCGGTTACTTCCCTGAATGAATCGGGGTCTCCGGTGTACACGGTTTTGATGATGTCGGCCCCAAGTTCCGAACCCACGCGGGCCGCGAGTTTGACGGCTTCATGCATGTTTTCGGATTTGATGTCTTTTCCTCTGGGGTACATCATCGCAAGAAGCGGCATTCCCCATTCGATACACTCGACGGCGACACGTCCAAGATCGCTGAGCATGTTTGCTTCATTTTCTGCGCCGATATTTACATGCATGGAAACGCCGTCCGCTCCCAATTTCAGGGCATTCTGGACGTTGTTGACCAGTACTTTGTTGTTCGGATCCGGTCCAAGATCCGTACTTGCGGATAGGTGCAGGATCAAGCCGATGTCCGGACCGCCTTTCCGGTGACCGTGTAGGGCGAGGCCCATATGACCGATTACGGCGTTGGCTCCTCCTTTTGCGACCAGATCGACCGATCTTTCCAGATCGATCAGCCCGGGAATCGGTCCGATGGAAACTCCGTGATCCATCGGGACGATGACGGTTGTTCCTGTATCTCTTTTCATGATTCTTTCGAGTCTGATTTCTTTACCTCTCATGTTTGGGCTCCTTTTTCATTTTCTTGTTTTTGATCTTTGGAAAAATCTGGTATCCACTGCACCAGAGGAGTTCCCGATAAAAGGCTTGGTTTATTTTATGGAGATCTATTCTGGTGCAGTTTGACTACTGTCTAAACCAGAACTGATAGCTAATGCTAAAAATGCCAGCTACGCTGACGTATACAAATGATAGAACGTCCATTACTGAGGACAGAACATCTTCAAAAGGCGAGTTGTGCGATGTGCTTGGTACAGAGCTTCTGCTGGCGGCGATTCCTCGCTCTGCTGACAGACAGTCATTGCACATGTTAGTATAAGTTATCATGATAGGTAATAAAACCATTCTATGCGGAAAAAAGAGGATTTCATATTTCTTAATCCCGTATTATTCGGTTTATGATCTGTGATCTTATTAATATCTTAGAAAAATAATACGGAAAAATAATTGGATTGTTATCTTTTCCCGTAAATGATGGCTGATTCAACCGGGCACTTCTCAATGCATTTTCCGCAGAGATAACATTCAGCTTTTTTTGCCTCGCTTCCGGCTTCTCCGGTCGGGCAAATCCTCTCGCATTTTCTGCAGTTGATACATTGATCCGTTCTTTTCAATCCAAACTTTCCAAACCGTGAAACTTTGGAGAATACAAATCCATATGGGCACAAGAACGTACAGAACGGCCGGTAAATGAAGATCGAAGCAAGCAGGATCACAAGAAACACTCCCGCCGCTGCCGTGAACATGAGCGCAAAGAATGACGATATGCCGACATATTCGAATATATTGACGGAACAGAGCGCTCCGATTACGAGGGCGGCAAAGAACCCGGCCCGAATTATTTTTGGAATCCGTCTATCTTTGATCTGCAGTTTCTTCACTGGAATCCGGTATAACAGTTCCTGCAGCGCTCCCGCTGGACACATGTGTGCGCAGAATACGCGCCCGAAGAAGTATGTGATCACGATCAAAGCGATCAGTCCCGCAAACCCAAGACCTGCAAATGACAACTCCGTGATTCTGGATACCGTTGAGTAGAAACCATCCGGTGCGATGGGGATGACAAGCAAAAAGCCTGCAGCTGTCGTGAGGATGGAAATCGATATCAGCGCTTCTGTTGACATGGCATTTTTGAGCCAAAGAACAGCAGCAAGAAGCGTGCCTCCAAACATATACACTATCCCTGAGTAGGATGAGATCATGTCGGCCAATGTTCCCGTAATTCCGAATAATTCCGGATCATAGAGAATAATGAGAAGCCCAAGTAAAATCGGAGAAATGCCGGCATAGACGAATATTTTTTGCAGGACTTCCGGGTTTTCTTTTCTGAGATATTTCATCACAATCGCAAGGAGAAGAATTACTGCACCGCCGATTATAAGTCCAGCAGCAGAAAATACCAGCGGACTTAAACCGGAGTCCCCGGAAGATACGGTTTCAGAACCTGTTGACGAACTGGTTGAAATGACGGATGAAACCGTATCACTCCCGGTATCTGTCTGAGCAGTCGTTGATGTATCCGTAGAACTTCCGGAAACAGTAATTTGATCTGTCTCGCTTACTGAAGTGCCCGAATCCCCGGATGTGTAATCGCACAGAGAGTTTCCATCGGCATCCGTATAGAGAAAACATCTTCCGGGATACGGGCAAGCAGAACGTCCTTTCGGGCATACTGCGGCACATGCAGGCGCGGTAAGCAATCATAAAAGGTTCTATCGAATCTAAATAATTAAAAAAAGTGGGGAAGTTTTAGTTCTTTTTGAACTGAGGCATCATTGCACGGAGTTCTGAACCGACTTCTTCGATCAGATGTTCCTCGTCAGCGCGGGTGAGCGCAGTGAACGTCGGTCTGTTGACCATGTTCTCGAGGATCCATTCCTTGGCAAATTCGCCGGACTGGATCTCGTAGAGAATCTCGCGCATCGCTTCGTAGGACTCGTTTCCGATTACGCGGGGGCCGCGGGTGACATCGCCGTACTGAGCAGTGTTGGAAATGGCTTCACGCATATTGGTAAATCCGCCCTCGTAAATCAGGTCGACGATGAGCTTCATCTCGTGAAGAACTTCCAGATATGCCATCTCAGGCGCATATCCAGCATCGACGAGGGTGTCGAATCCTGCCTTGATCAGGGAAGTAACTCCTCCGCAAAGAACTGCCTGTTCGCCGAACAGATCGGTTTCCGTCTCTTCTCTGAAGGTCGTTTCAAGAACCACTGCTCTGGTTGCGCCGATACCTTTTGCATAGGCAAGAGCAAACTTCTTTGCGTTTCCGGTGTAGTCCTGCTCAATTGCAATCAGAGCTGGAACTCCTTTTCCTTCTTCGTAGGTTCTTCTGACCATGTGGCCCGGACCTTTCGGTGCGACCATGATCACATCGACGTTTGCCGGAGGAACGATCTGCCCGAAGTGGATGTTGAATCCGTGGGAGAACATAAGACACTTGTTCTCAGTCAGATACGGCATGATCTCGGCTTTGTACACTGCTGCCTGGTTTTCGTCGGGGACGAGAATCATGATAACGTCTCCCTTCTTGGCCGCTTCGGCGACATCGTACGTCTCAAATCCGTCGCTCTTTGCAAGGTCTCTGCTCTTTCCGGCCCTGATTCCGATGATCACATTGAGGCCGCTGTCTTTCAGATTCCGTGACTGGCCTCTTCCCTGTGATCCGTAACCGATAACTGCGATCGTTTTTCCTGAGAGATCTTTCAGGTCCGCATCCGTTTCATGATATTTTTCCATCATCTTTTTTCCTTCCTTTTTGATAGATACTGTGTAAATTAACTTCCTTACGATTTAATTGTTTATCTGTCGAAACCACCCGAGCGGTAAACGACATTCAGGGCATTCACCATCGCTTCAGCCGATGCAATCACGATGTCACTGTTTGATGATGCTGCATCAAAGATCCTGCCTTTTTCATCCTCGACTTCGATGGTGACACATCCGAGCGCATCGCTTCCACCGGAAATCGCCTCGATCTGAAAGCTCTTCAGCTGAACTTTTCCAGGCGCGATTGCTAAAAGCGCCTTCATTGCTGCATCCACCGGTCCGTCTCCTGTTTTGGAACAGATCTTGTGTTCACCGTGGACTACGGCCTGTACGCTTGCAGTCGGAATCACGTGGCTTCCGGTAAATACCGAAATATCATCCAGCTCGATCATTTTTTTGTCGTTATGGCTGCCGGTGATGATTTTTGCGATCTCAAAGAGATCGAACTCGGTTACTTTTCGCCCGCGTCCGGAGATCTCCTTGACCTTTGCAACGATCATGTCCAGCTCGGCGTCAGACGGTTTTACGTTTATGTCCTCCAGCATCTGCCGGACCGCATGTTTTCCAACATGTTTTCCAAGCTTTAAGCGCCGTCGGTGACCCACCATTTCGGGCGTCATGATTCCCGGCTCGAATGTTCCGGGGTTAGCCATTACGCCGTGGGAGTGAATCCCGCTTTCATGCGAAAATGCATTTTCGCCTACGACTGGCTGGATTGGCAGAACGGCGATCTGTGAAAATCTGGAAACCATTCTGGAAGTCTCCACCAGTTTTTCGGTATGAATATTGGTTTCGATTCCATAGATCGATTTCAGGATCATGACCGTCTGGGCTAAATCCGCGTTTCCTGCCCGTTCACCGATACCGTTTACGGTAACCTGAATCTGGTCAGCTCCTCCTTCAACTGCTGCAATGGTGTTTGCGGTCGCCAGACCGAAATCGTTGTGACAGTGCACATCGATTTTGCTTTTGACGTTTTCGCGAATCATTGCGATGAGGGGTTTTATCATCGAAGGGGTGCTTACACCGACCGTGTCGGGAATGTTGATTATCGTCGTGCCGGCCTCATCTGCTGCTTTGCAGATTTCAACCAGTTCCGACGGTTCCGTTCTGGTTGCATCCATCGGTGAGAACATCACGTAATCGCACTTCGAACGTGCATAGGTAATGATCTCCCGGGTAATCGCCAGGACTTCTGCATGACTTTTTTTGATGGTATAGGTTCTCTGAATCTCAGATGTGGGAATAAACACATGGACCATATCAACGCCGGCCTCGATACAACGATCTACATCCGCTTTGACTGAGCGTGCGAGTCCGCAGATTTTGGGGCGGATCCCCTCTTCAGCGCAAATCCTCTTGATCGTTTCAAATTCGACATCCGAAGATGCCGGAAAGCCTGCTTCAATCACATCAACGCCGATATCGGACAACTGATGCGCAATTTCAATTTTCTGCTCCAGTGTGAATGACACGCCGGGAGTCTGTTCACCATCACGAAGTGTGGTGTCTAAAATAGTCACTCTTCTGTTCGTGTTGACTGTACTTTTATCGCAATAGAATGCAATCCGCCACTTTCGCAGTGACTGCTCCGATCCCATCTTCCTGAGACATACCCAGTATCAATGCATCGATACAATATAATACTTTCGTTTGTTGGTCAAAAAACGGGGTAAGACCCCGTTATCTGCGCACTTCTGTGGAAAATACAATCTCGAGCGCATGATGAATGTGTTTTTTCCCAAACTTATATATACCAATCGAAGTTAGACAATCTAAACGGAGTTTAATCCCATGAGTGATTGTTTTATTTGGCTATAAAAACATCCGTTTCCTGGACACGACCCTTCGTGACGGGGAACAGACGCCGGGCGTCTCTCTGACACCCTTACAGAAACTGAAAATCGCAGAAGAACTTTCCGCAATCGGCGTGAATGTGATCGAGGCTGGATCCGCGGTCGCATCCAAAGGCGAAAGAGAGGCTATAAAGCTGATATCCGATGCGGGACTCAACGCGGAAATCTGCACATATGCGCGGGCCAAGACCGAAGATATCGATCTGGCTGTGAAATGCGGTGTGGATTCGGTGCATCTCGTCGTTCCGGTTTCTGACCTTCATATAACCAAAAAACTCGGGAAAACCCGCGAAGAAGTCTATGCAATGGCAATGGAAACCGTTGCATATGCCAAAGAAAGAGGACTTATCGTCGAACTTTCGGGCGAAGATTCTTCAAGGGCAGATCAGCAGTATCTGGCCCGGCTTTTTAGAGATGGAGTAGCACACGGAGCTGACAGGCTTTGTTTCTGTGATACCGTCGGGCTTTTAACGCCTGAAAAAACAGCAGAAATGATCCCGCCGTTATGCTTCGCACCATTGAGCATCCACTGTCACAATGACCTCGGACTGGCTCTTTCGAATACCATATCGGCATTAAGATCGGGAGCTACATGCGCCCACACGACCATCAACGGAATGGGAGAACGTGCAGGAAACGTGCCCTTCGAAGAGGTTGTGATGGTGCTTGAAAAGCTCTACGGCTATGACACCGGGATCGACACGACCAAAATCTATGCGTTGTCGACCCTCATATCACAGATGACAAAGATACCACTCGCAGCCAACAAGCCGATCGTCGGCGGCATGGCATTTACCCACGAAAGCGGTATCCATGCACACGGACTCCTGCGGGACCCGACGACCTACGAACCAATGTCGCCGGAAACGGTTGGAAGAAAACGAAGAATTGTTCTTGGAAAACATTCTGGAACCGCGTTGGTCCAGTCGGCCTTTAAGACGCTTGGTTACGAACCGGGAGAAAAACATCTTGCCGAAATCGTTGCGAGGGTCAAAAAAGTCGGTGACATGGGTATGAAAGTGACCGATGCCGATGTTATGGCGATCGCAGATTCGGTGATGCTTCTGGAATGCAAGCCGGTGATCAACCTGAAACAGTTTACGGTTGTGAGCGGGAGTAACGCCATTCCAACGGCTTCGGCCACGATGGTCGTAAACGGGACGAAAGTTACCGGCGCAGCCACCGGAACAGGTCCGGTCGATGCGACCATCAAGGTCCTCCAGCAGTCAATCGCCCAATTCGGCGACATCACACTTGAGGAGTTTCATGTGGATGCGATCAACGGCGGAACGGATGCTTTGGTTGATGTAACGGTGAAAATGAGAAAGGATGGGAGGGTGCTTACCTCCAGGGGCGCCAGAACAGATATCGTAGAGGCAAGTGTCGAGGCGGTAATAGCAGGCATGAATAGATTACTGAGAGATGAGAATGAAAACAGGCGCAGCAATACTGATTGAAAGCTTAAAAGAAGAGGGTGTTGACATCATATTCGGATATCCGGGAGGGTCGGTCCTCCCGATATACGACGAGCTATACGATGCGGAGCTAACCCATATCCTTGTAAGACATGAACAGGCAGCCGTTCATGCAGCTGACGGATATGCCCGAGCCAGCGGACGCGTAGGTGTATGTCTGTCGACATCGGGTCCGGGAGCCTGCAATCTCATCTCTGGAATTGCCACGGCGAACATGGATTCGGTCCCGATCGTTGCACTTACCGGTCAGGTTCCAACCGGAATGCTCGGAAATGATGCATTTCAGGAATCCGATATCACCGGAATAACGCTGCCGATCACTAAACACAACTATCTGGTAAAAGATGCGCGTGACATAAAAATGACGGTGAAAGCCGCGTTTTATATAGCAGGAACCGGAAGAAACGGACCGGTTCTCATCGATTTACCCAAAGACGTGCTGACGGCAAAAGTAGCTGCTGAAGAAGTTCTCTCCGGAGAGCCTGAACTTAGAGGATATAAGCCGACGTTAAAAGGCCATTCCAAACAGATCAAAAAGGCACTTGACCTGATATACAATGCAAAAAAACCGGTCCTGTACGTCGGAGGCGGAGTAATCGCAGCAGGAGCGTCAGAAGAATTGGTGAAGCTTGCCGAACTCTTCTGCCTTCCTGTCACGACAACGATGATGGGTCTTGGCGCGATTCCGGCTGATCACCCGTTGAATCTGGGAATGCTCGGGATGCACGGGACTGAATATGCAAATTACGCAGTATCCGAATCCGATCTGCTTATCGCGATCGGAGCACGGTTTGATGATCGGGTAACCGGCAAGCTGAGTCATTTCGCAACGCATGCAAAAGTTATCCATATCGACATCGATCCAGCCGAAATCGGGAAAAATGTGAACCCGGATGTGCCGATCGTGGGTGATGCCAAAAGCGTCCTTGCCGACATGATCTGTCTGGCAGAAAAGAACGGATGCATCTCCGAACCCTGGCTCGAACAGGTGAAATTATGGCGGACGAACCATCCCCTGCGTGTCGTAGAAGACGGCAAAGTTCATCCGCAGAACGTCATCCGAAAGCTCTCCGAGCTTCTTGACGGCGGCGGAATAATCGTGAGTGAGGTCGGTCAGAACCAGATGTGGGCCGCACAACACTACGGATTTAAAAAACCCCGCCAGTGGATCAGTTCAGGCGGCCTTGGAACGATGGGATACGGATTTCCGGCTGCGATCGGAGCCTGGTTCGCCAAGCCCGATGAAACGGTCGTTCTTATCGCCGGCGATGGGAGTTTCCAGATGAACATTCAGGAACTTGCCACCGTTGCGCAGTATAAGATTCCGGTGAAGATCGTCATTCTGAACAACATGTATCTCGGGATGGTCAGACAGTGGCAGGAACTCTTCTACGACAGAAGATACTCCTACACGGAACTGCCAGCTGTGGACTTTGTCGGAATCGCAAAAGCCTACGGTATTCAGGGAATGAAAGTTGAATCCATTGATCAGATCGACTCTGCTCTCCAGACCGCGTTAGATTATAACGGCCCCTATCTTCTGGATTTCCAGATTGAGCGGGGAGAAAATGTCTATCCCATGGTTCCGGCAGGTGCTGCGATCAGCGATATGATTGGAAAACACTGTCACAATGGAGGGTCAGGGAGATGAAACAGTATATCATGAGCATCCTTGTTGAAAACAAGGCTGGTGTCCTCGCACGGGTTTCCGGCCTCTTCTCCCGAAGAGGGTTCAACATCGAAAGCCTTGCCGTCGGGACCTGCGAAACACCTGGTATGAGCCGGATCACGATTGTTGTGATCGGTGACGATATGCACATCGAACAGGTAAAAAAACAGCTCAATAAACTGATAGATGTTATAAAAATCACGGATATCACGGAAAAAGAGCATGTTGAACGCGAACTTGCCCTGATCAAAGTTCATGCCGAGCCGGGACTTCAGCGTTCCGAAGTCATGCAGATCGCCGGGATTTTCCGGGCGAAGATCATCGATGTCGGATTACAAACTCTCGTGCTTGAAATCACGGGCGACTCGGATAAGATTCTTGCTCTGGAATCTCTTCTGCGCCCCTACGGCATTCTCGAACTTGTAAGGACCGGCAGAGTTGCTCTGCAGAGAGGATCCCTTGGATCCGCTCTTCGTCAGTAAAAAAAAGTAAAAATTATCATAAAAATCAAAAGTGATGTAAATGGGATTGACCATAACTGAAAAAATCTTCTCCGCTCACTGCAAAAAAGAATGCAGGGCAGGAGATGTAGTAATGGCACCGGTCGACGGTGCGATGATACATGATATCACGGGTCCTCTTGCGATCAATGTAATGAAAGAGATGGGTGAAGGCAGCGTCTTTGATCCGAAAAAAGTCATCATGCTCTTCGACCATCAGATCCCGGCTGACTCCATCAGCGCAGCAGAAAATCATGTAATGATGAGACAGTTTGCCCGCGAACAGGGCATCTACAACTATGACATAAAAGGGGGAGTCTGACATCAGGTCGTTCCGGAAAAGGGAAGGGTAAAACCCGGCGATATCGTTGTCGGGTCGGATTCCCACACCTGTGCGTATGGCGCTCTTGGTGCATTTTCGACAGGTATCGGCTCGACCGATATGGCATATGTCTTGAAATTCGGTGAACTTTACTTCAGAGTCCCGGAGACGATCAGGATCAATGCAAACGGAACGTTCCAGAACCGTGTCGGCCCAAAGGACCTTATCCTGACGCTCGCCGGAGATATCGGCGCAGATGGCGCGACGTATCGTGCGCTTGAATTCTGCGGGAATGCGTTCTCGGAGATGGACATTCCCGGAAGAATGACCTGTGCAAACATGGCCATTGAGATGGGAGCAAAGGCAGGCATAGTTCCGCCGGATGAAAAGACCTGGGAGTATATGCGTGGACGAACCGAGGTCACACCATTTTCCCTCGCGAGCGATGAGGATGCGGTGTTCTTTGAAACCCGAAATTATGACATCTCCAAAATCAATCCGAAGATCGCCGTCCCGCATAATGTCGACAATGTCGTCGATGTAACCGAAGTCGCCGGAAAACCGGTTGATCAGGTCTTCATTGGCTCATGCACGAACGGCAGGTATGAAGACTTTGCCGAAGCGGCAGAGGTTCTTGGCGATAATGTCTTCTCTGAAGATGTACGCGTGATCATGGTTCCGGCATCAAAAGTCGAGTACATGAAAGTCCTGAAAGCAGGGCTTATCGAGAAGTTCGTCGAAGCCGGAGCATTGGTTGAAGCTCCATGCTGCGGTCCGTGTATGGGCGGGGCTTTCGGGCTTTTAGCTCCCGGCGAGGTTTCCCTCTCGACATCGAACCGCAACTTCCGGGGAAGACAGGGAAGTACCGAGAGTTTCGTGTATCTTTCTTCTCCCGCTACCGCCGCCGCCAGCGCGATTACCGGCGTGATCACCGACCCGAGGGAGGTGTGAATCATGGGCAGAGCATGGAAATTCGGCGACGACATCGATACCGATGCGATCATCCCTGGCCGGTTCCTGACGATCTATGATCCAAAAGAGCTTGCATCGCATGCATTTGAAGGCACGCGCAATGAATTTGCTGCGGAAGCAAAAGACGGCGATGTGATCGTTGCCGGCAGAAACTTCGGCTGCGGTTCATCACGCGAGCATGCCCCGCTCGCACTGAAAGGAGCCGGCATCGAATTTGTCGTTGCTAAATCGTTTGCGAGGATCTTCTACCGGAATGCGATAAACACCGGTGTCTTACCGCTTGTTTGTCCGGATACGGACAAAATTGCCGACGGCACCGAGGTTTTCGTGAATCTCAGTCAGGCATACATCGAAGCAGACAAAAAACAGTATCCGCTTGAACCGATTCCTGAGTTCATGATGAGAATAGTCGAGGCCGGCGGCCTTGTTGAATACGCAAAAATGCGAGGAAATAAATGACATCATATAATGCGGCATGTATGCCGGGAGACGGTATTGGTCCTGAGATCATTGCCGAAGGAAGAAAAGTATTGGACGCTGCCGGAGAAAAGTTCGGGTTCGACATCAACTGGACCGACTTCGATACGGGAGCAGAGAAATATCTGCTGACGGGAGAGCTGATCTCGGAGGATGAGTTAAAAGAACTTGGAAAATTCCCCGCGATCTACTTCGGGGCGATTGGAGATGATCGTGTCAAACCGGGAATCCTGGAGAAAGGAATTCTGCTTGCGGTCAGATTCTACTTCGATCAGTACGTGAATCTCCGTCCGATCAAACTCCTGCAGGGAATCGAGACACCTCTTGCAAACAAGAAGCCGGAAGATATCGACTTCGTGGTTGTGCGGGAGAATACCGAGGACTTCTATGTGGGTATCGGTTCACGCGCTAAGGCAGGTAAACAGAGAGATCATTTGGAAGTCATCCGCGATCTCTACTCGGTAAAGTTCGGCATCGATGTGGAAACTGATTCCGACGAACTTGCCTATCAGATCGGTGTTGTGAGCCGCGAGGGTTCGAAGCGCGTGATGGAGTACGCATTCGATCTTGCAGAAACGCGGAAGAAAAAACTGACGTCTGTTGATAAGGCGAACGTTTTAACGGATGTTTACGGACTCTGGCGTGAAGTGTTCGAAGAGACGAAGAAGGGCTACCCGAACGTGACAACCGAATACAACTTCGTTGATGCGATCACGATGTGGTTCGTCAAAAATCCGGAATGGTTCGATGTTGTCGTTACCCCAAACATGTTTGGCGACATCATCACCGATCTTGGGGCGATGATCCAGGGAGGACTTGGTCTTGCTCCCGGAGGAAACATCAATCCGAAGGGAACCTCGATGTTCGAGCCGATCCACGGGTCAGCACCGAAATATAAAGGTAAAAACGTAGCAAACCAGCTTGCAACGATCTGGTCCGGCTCACTTCTGCTGGATTCACTAGGCGAGCACACAGCGGCCTCGGCCGTTGTCAGTTCAATCGAACATTCGATCCTTGCTAAGGCGGTCACAAAAGATATGGGCGGCTCGCTGCATACCTCGGATATCGGCGAATGGATCGCAAAAGATATTCTGAGAGGATAAAATCCTCCAACTTTTTTTTACAGGTCTGCCGACCCACTTTTTTTATGATCAGATTCGGTACGACGCTCGAGAGAATAAGCGTTATAATTCCAAGGATCAAGCCGAAAGCGGCTGTGGCATGGAATCCGCTCGTCAATGCCGCTGATGAAAGATCATTCACCGAAACTCCCACCGATCCGGGGACTGCCAGCGAAAAAACCACGGCATACGCCGCAACTCCTATTACGCCTCCAAGAAAATCCGAGGTGATCATAACCGACGTCCCCATCCCGTCTTCGCCTTTTGGAGAGAACTGGACAATACGGGTTGTCGCCGGACCTCCCGATATACCGAATGAAAGGCCCATGCAGATCAGACCGGGAATAATTGCTGCCACTCCCCACTCAGGAATTATCAGTAGGAAGATCAGGCAGAATGATATTCTGAACAACGCGGCCAGAATACACGGGATGCGGCAGCCGATTCTGTCGCTCCACGCGCCGATAGGGATTCCAACAAGCGCTGTCAGAATCGATGCAATCATCAGAAGCATTCCTGACGTAACCGTCGACAAACCTACTGCCGTCTGCATATAATACGGGACCATATACATCACGCCGGAAAAAAACGGCACATGTCAGAAGATAGGATATGGTGACTGAAGAAAATTTCCAGTGCCGAAATATTCTGATATTTAATAGAGGGGCCGGACTCCGCAGTGAATGGATACAGAACCCTGCAAAGGAAACGGCAAAGATGGCTCCGCAGATGAGAATCGTGACGTTCGTCCAGCCAAGGACCGGGCCGCGTTCGAAGAAAATAATCATGGATGCAATCGATGCAAACATTAGAACCGTGCCAATTATATCGAAATGATCCTTCACCGGCTTGCCGTTCGGCGAAGGTATAGCCAGCTTTGCAAGAATGATGGCAGCGATTCCGATTGGTACGTTAATTAAAAAAATCCAGTGCCATGAAAGGTAAGCCGAAATAAATCCCCCTAGAGGGGGACCAAATGTAAGAGCGATACCGCCGGTCGTCGCAATTACGCCCATCCCAAATCCCCGTCTTTCCTTTGGCAGGAACCGCGTTACGAGCAGAGGTGCCGCCGATGCAATCATCGAAGCACCCAGCCCCTGCAGAGCACGCGCGGCGACGATGAATTCAAGTGACGGGGAGAGAGCACACATCAGAGAGCCAAGAGCGAAAATGCCAAACCCGATTGAGAACACGCCGCGAATTTTTCCATTGTCGGCAACTTTCCCGAATGCAAGAATAAATCCTGCCATGAATAGAAGGTAAGCGATTACAACCCACGAGCTTCCCGAGATGTCGATACCGAACTCGGCGGCCATCACAGGCAGAACAACGTTGACAATCGATCCGTCAAGTCCATCCATAAACACGGCAAATGCAGCGATCAGCAGCGGCATTTTCTGATGGTTTGGATTGGTGATGACGGAATACACGTTTAAACACGTTGGCAGTATGAATACTTGAAGACTGTGAAGTAAAAAGGAAATGGGATGATGGTCCCGCGTTTACTCGAGAAGTTTTTCCGTTTTCGGATCCCATGTCGGCATTTTTTTGCCGAGGATCAGAAGGGCCGCGACACAGAGCACAGCGCCGATTGGCAGGACGATCCAGATTGGAAGGCCAATACCGATCAGGAGATATGCTGCAATGGAGATCACGGCGACGGTCAATGCGTAGCCGATCTGTGTTTGAACATGATCCATCAAACCGCATCCCGAACCCATGGATGACAGAATTGTCGTATCCGAGATCGGAGAACAGTGATCACCAAAGATGGCTCCGGTAAGAACGGCTGATGAACAGAGGACAATGAAGAGTGGATCTACTGCCTCACCGTTGATAACTCCTCCTCCGATTACAGCTGCAAGAGGGATACACAGAGGAAGAAGAATTGCCATTGTTCCATATGCAGTTCCTGTTGCAAAAGAAATCACAGCCGCAATGATGAAGATCAGGGCTGGTACGATCCAGAGCGGGATATTGTCAGAGAAAATACCAGAAATGAAATAGGACGTCCCGAGATCACTGATGACTGATCCGATCGACCAGGCAAGAATCAGGACGATACATACGAAGACCATGGATTTCATACCATGTGCCCAGGTTTCGATACCCTCTTTCACCGTGAAAATCCTCTGGGCAAAACCCAAGATGATGGCAACGATACAGGCAAGAAGACCAGCCTGGAATAGGACAATACTTGCATCAGCAGAACTGTATGCATAGGTGAGGCCTTCGAAGAAGTTCATCTGCATAAATAATTCAGCAGTAATCGTCTGTCCATCCGGGAGAATACCGATACCCTCTCCTGCCATAATGTAGGACACACCGTTCGTGTAGAAGAGAACGAGAGCCGAGATGATCATTACGGCGATTGGAATGATCGCATTCCATATGTTCGGCGGGTGGACTTTTCTGGAAGTTTTCAATATGCCGTGGTCATCCTTGAGCTCGGCTTTTTCCGGGTCCTTGTCGTAGTCATCTTCCGTTGCAACTTCAGAACCGGGTTTGATGGTTTGTCCGGTCGTGCGGGCGCGCAGTTCGGCTTTTGCCATAGGTCCGTATTCACGCAGGAGCAGGCCGGTTGCCAGCACGAAGAAGAGTGCGAGAATATTGTAGAACCGATAGGGAATCGTTTCGATGAAAATCTCGAATGCGGACATATCGGTGATGCCTGCGATACTGAGACCGGTGTTGATATTCACGATCTCGGTTCCGATCCACGTCGAAACGAGAACGATTCCGGCAACAGGCGCCGCAGTTGAGTCTACGAGGAAAGCTAGTTTCTCACGCGAGATCCGGAACTTGTCACAGACCGTACGCATGATCGGGCCAATAATAAGGGCGTTTGCATAATCATCGAAGAAGATGATCCATCCGGACAGCCAGATGGCGACCTGTGCACTGCGGGGACCTTTGGCGATTTTGGTGATCAGTGTTGCAAGACCACGCATACCCCCCATACGGGTGATGAGTGCGATCAATGCTCCGATGACCAGAACTTGCATGAGAATTCCTGCATCCCACCGATCAGCCATCGTCGCGACAAAATAATCGGTCGAATTCAGGAATGCTCCCGACGCTGCACCAAAAATTGTGCCGGTAACAAGACAGAGGGTCCAGGCACCGTTAAGAACACCAAGGAACAGAGACAGAAGGACATTCTTTGTAAGGAATGCAAGAAGAAGAGCGAGCAGCGGGGCGAGAAGTGTAACAAAGCCTAATGCATAGGCGAGTCGCATTTTATCCACTTTGCCCGGATCATTCACGACATCTTCGGCGTAAACACCAGTGGAATCTTCACCTAGTGTTGCAGCCGGGTGATTTTCATACCAAGAAATAAATCCGGAGTCTTCATCGGGGATTGTTGCGGCCCCGGTATAGGCAAGCGGAATTGCGAAGGCAATGAGAACCACTATAACACTGATGATGCTAAGTAGTTTTTGTTTATCCATAAAATTTATCACACCTCAGGGTTTTCCCTGAATAAGAAAAGATTTAAACCACATCCTATTAAATGTCAGCGATTTATCTGTCATGTGATTATGAGACAGTATCTGTAAAGAGTACAACTTCTGGAAAAAAGACTAGATTCATGCAAAAAAATATGCGAAGACGGCGGTAATGAAGCTCCGTCTTTTCTGTTTTTGATGATTGGCCGTATCTATTATTCGTTTTTTCGTCAGCTGATCATGCAGGTGACGATATCTGCATAGACCCTTCTCTGTCCTCAATACACCAGGATCATGCCGGGATTATTCCCTGTGAAACACTCTCCTCCTTTAGGCGTAACGACAAAGGTATTTTCTATCCCAACAATACCGATATCTTTTATCCCCTTCTTCGGCTCAATAGCTAGCGTCATATTTTCAGCAAGCGGTTCGTCAAATCCTTTTGCAATAACCGGCATCTCGTCAATTTGAAGGCCGATCCCGTGACCGAGGAATTTGACAACACGTTCTTTGTAGCCCATGAAGTCCTTCTTGAAATCCTCATCGAGATCATCCATGATCGTCTTATAGATCAATGATGGAACCATGCCTGGTTTCAGCATCGAGGCAACGGCATTCTGGACATCAACGCATTTGTAGTGCATCTCGATAACCTCATCCGGCAGCGATTTGCCAAACATATAGGTCATCGTTTTATCGGTCTGATATCCGTGATACCCGCATCCTACATCCAGATACACGAGATCGCCGTATTTCAGTTTCCTGTCGGGACTGCCGAGGACCGGAGCATACGGCCCTATACCACGATTTCCGCTTGCTCCGTTAAAATAGGACGGATAAAGGGAACTCTCGCCGAACCCGATATGTCCCATCCTCACTTCAGTATCGAACATCCCGAATCGTACGATTCCCTGATGCCCTTCACGAATCATGATCTGATAGAGCTCGGTTCCAAGTTCCGCTTCGCTCATCCCTTCTCGAAGGATATCCGGCACCAGTTCTTCTTTCACATGGCGGTGGATATCCCCGGATTTTTTCATCAGCGCCAGTTCATATTCACTCTTCACCGATCTGACATCTGCAATTATTCGATCCGCCGAGGCGATATGCTTGAACGGGAAATACTTCACAAATCTCTGCAGGTGGGCATACGAGATCACTTCCGTTTCCGTATACACAGTATCGCCGGTAATGGTCGTTTCTTTTGCAGCATCGCGGAAACTTTCCATCGGCCGAATATCGTTGAATGTTGATTCATCAAGAGCGCGCGAATAACTGTTTCTCACCCAGAAAACCGCATCATCACGTTTCGATATTAGAAGGACGCCGTCCTGCATCGTGCCGGTGAAATAATAGAGATTGACCTTGCCGAAAATCGCTGTATATTCCCAGTCAGGGTATTTATTATCCATCTGCGCATGAAAACGTGCCATCCGGTTTTCAAGCTCAGAGAGGGGGGACATTATTTTGCATAACCAGTTTATTGAGAAGAAAGGGATAATACTTGGCATCCGGCAATACGTTCAGAAGGCAAAAATCCAGCTTCGGCTCCTTGAGGCGAGGATTCACACACGTCCAATTTAAGAGAAGTTTTCTAAAAAAAAAAATATTCAGGCACGGCGCCCTTGTCGGCCTGACCGGCGTATCGTGCAAGCACGCCCTTTAATTCCCTTTCTTTAGGCACCCACATCTTTCTTCTCTCTGCAAGTTCCGCCTCGTCAACGAGAAGGTCCAGTGTTTGTTCATACAGATCGATCTTGATGATGTCTCCTTCCCGAACAAGGCCGATCGGTCCTCCTGCCTTTGCTTCCGGAGCAACGTGCCCTATACACGGACCGCGTGTTCCGCCGGAGAAGCGTCCGTCCGTCACAAGAGCCACATGCTTATAGCCAAGACCCATCAATGCTGATGTCGGGGAAAGCATCTCTGGCATACCTGGTCCGCCTTTCGGTCCTTCATATCGGATAACGATCACGTCGCCTTCGACGATTTTTCCGGTAAGAATCGCATCCATCGCTTCATTCTCTCCGTCAAAAACCCGTGCTGGGCCCTGATGCTTCCACATCGCATCGATTACTGCTGCCGATTTGATAACCGAGCCGTTCGGCGCAAGCGAACCTTTCAGGATCTTCAGTCCGCCTGCCTTGTGCACGGCATTCTCCAGACTGTGGATCACATTTTCATCCACGTATTTCACGCCATCTGCGATCGCAAACACTGTTTTTCCCGAGACGGTCAAACAGTCGTCAAGATGCGGTCTAATCTGCTTGAAAACTGCAGGGATCCCGCCCGAGTGATATAACGTCTGCATTGAGTGCGGGCCGCCTGGCTGCATCGAACAGATGTGCGGGACGGTTGCTCCCATCTGGGTAAAATCATCAAGACTCAGCGGGACATTTGCTTCCTGAGCGATCGCCATTAAGTGAAGGACCGTGTTCGTTGAGCCGCCAAGCGCCATATCTACGGCGATAGCGTTTTTCAGCGAATTTTTCGTGAGGATGTCACGGGGCTTGACATCCTCTTTGATCATCTCAACGACTCTGACGCCGCTTTCATAAGCGATACGGAGTTTTGCCGCATCAACCGCGGGGATCGCCGCACAGCCGGGAAGGGACATTCCCATCGCTTCGGTCATGCAGGCCATGGTATTTGCCGTATATAATCCCTGACAACTGCCGCACCCGGGCATTGCCGCGGCCTCCAGTTCGTGGAGTTCCTCTTCGCTCATTTTGTGTGCAGCGACCTTACCGACTCCCTCAAATATATCGGTTAGGGAAAGTTCGCAGCCCTTGTGATGGCCGGGAAGCATGTTCCCGCCGGTGACGACGATCGCCGGAATATTGCATCGTGCCGCCGCCATAAGCATGCCGGGAACGATCTTATCGCAGGTACATATGCAGACAAGAGCATCGAACCGGTGAGCCTGGATCATGAGTTCAACTGAATCCGCGATGTTTTCGCGTGAGGCTAGCGAGTACCGCATCCCTTCATGTCCCATCGCAATACCGTCGCAAATTCCTATCGTGTTAAACTCGAAAGCAACACCCCCGCCTGCCGCAACTCCCTCTCTTACGCGTTCGGCAACCATTCTGAGATGCGTGTGTCCCGGAACGATCGTGTTCCAGGAGTTTGCGATCCCGACAAAGGGTTTTTTCATCTCTTGATCAGAAATCCCGAGTGAGCGTATAAGAGCCCTGTTGGGTGCTCTGGTGTATCCTGATTTCACATCATCGCTGCGCATCTGAATCACATAGATAAAGGTAATAGGCAATAATAAAACAAGCGGCCGAAAATTTCAGATTACTTAAAGGAGAGCTAATGCGCAAAAAAGGGAAGATGGCTGCCTATCGGTGATGCAGTCCCTCTTCGGTCAGATTGTCCCAGAAAATCTTTCCGAGAAATTTCAGATCGGTGTATTTTCCGTCAAGATAAAACGCCATTTTTTTGGTTCCTTCCAGTTCGTATCCCAGCCGTTCATACAGAAAGACGGCACGCGGATTCGTGTCGGCGACCAGACATTCCATCCGGATAAATCCGCGTTTTTTGGCTTCATCTTCAGGATGCATTATCGCTTTTGTACTGATACTCATCCCACATTACGCCGGTTCGATAAACAGGAAAAATGTCGCGCTGTGGGAAAGCCTAGTTCCGGGCGGCTGGGAATATAAGCCGGCACCACCGATTATCCGATCTTTGTAATGCATGCACCAGAGAGAAACGATTCCTGACTGGATGTAAGACCATAATGCCATTGTCGCCTCCATCGAAACCGGCGGGATGGATTCGAAATGCTCTGCAATCTCGGGGATATTGCATAACTCGTTGATCCGCCCAAGTTCCGACTCCTGGACCGGGCAAAACCGAACCTGTGCGGAGATACTTTCAGCCATGAGCTAGTGTGGGAAGGCGGATACAATAAATTTATCGTGGGTGAAATTGGGTGGGGGCCTGCCTGGGCCATGGAATTCTCCATCATTCCTCCGTGAATAAATCCGCTGTTAGAGGTCGCCATAATTAAAGCCAACCAGAACCAATACAGTACCAGATGACTATAGTTGCATGCCTCGGAGTGGGCAGAATCGGCGGAGAAGTTGCATACGTTTCTGCCCTCAGAAAATTTGCCGACGAACTCGTCCTTTTCGATATCAGCGAACCCCTGCAGCATGCTCAAAAACTCGATATAATTCACGGGATGGACATCCCCGTGTCCACAAACCCTACCGATCTGAAAGACGCCGATTACTGTATATATTCAGCCGGCTATTCGCGGTCCCCCAACATAAAAACCCGTGCTGATCTTTTTGATAAAAATCTCCCGATTGCAAAGGAATCTGCAGAACTTCTGAAGGGATTCTCCGGCAAACTCATCATCGTCACAAACCCGATGGATGTCTTTACCTGGTATTTTGCCAAAAAAAACTGCCTTGACGAAAGTCAGGTCGTCGGGTTCGGCGGTCTTCTCGACAGCAGAAGATTCACCGTGGCACTCCGTTCGATGGGAATCGAAGCAGAGGGCCAGGTCCTCAGCGAACATGGCGAACATCAGGTCCCGCTCTTTTCCAGTCTGGAAATCGACATCCCTATCCCGGTAAGAGAAGAGATCCTAACCGGTCTTCGCGGATCTTCGATGCCGGTCATCAAAGGAAAAGCAGGTACTGTTTTCGGTCCGGCGTATCACATCGTCTCCATGCTGGAAAAGATCGAGAAAGGAGAAAGAGTAATCTGTTCACTTCCGGCAAACGGTGCTTACGGAATTGACGGCTGTTCACTTGGACTTCCGGCCGTCGTGACGCGTTCCGGCGCAAAGATCGATGAGAGTTTGAAGTTCGATCCCTGGGAAATGGCAAAACTCCATGAGGCTGCGGATTTCTTGCAGGGACTTTGCAGGAGAGTATAGATGGAAATTGCCATCAATCAGGCAGAATACTCAAATGCCCCGGGAGGTCCGGTCGTTCACATCTTTGGAAGGGAAGCGGACGGGACTCCCCACCAGCTGAAAGTCACCGGTTTTCGCCCCTACTTCTGGGTCCGTGAAAGCGAAGCCGACAAACCTCATACGGAAAAAATCGACGTTACGCAGGATCGGGGGATCTCCATCAAAGGCGAACCTCTTCGCCGGATATATACGGAAAAACCCGGCGACGTCAGAAATATCAGGGACAACTACCACCATTTCGAAGCTGACATTCCATTTGCGACCCGTTTTCTTATCGACACCGGCCTTACCGGCGGTGTCAGTGCCCCATCGGACGAGTGTTCATTCACCGAACTTTCACCGGCAGAAGTGATCTCCAGACCGCGGGTCTGTATGTGCGATATCGAGTGTGATGACAGAAACGGATTTCCCGAACCGGAACGCGATCCGGTCATCTGCATAACCTGCCATGACTCGTTCGATGATCAGTATACAACTTTTGTTCTTGATGGAAAAACCAAAGGCGGATACGGCAACGCCGAACCGCTTGCGAGCGGATGTTTTTCCAACTGTCATACAATTATTTCCTATGACACCGAACGCGATCTTTTCGCAGGTTTCATCGATTACATCCGGGAGAAGGACCCCGATATTCTCTCGGGCTGGAACTTCATTGACTTCGATGCCGAGTACATCCTCAAGCGTGCCGAGACCCTAGGTTTCCGTTCCGAGGTCTTTGCCCGGATGACCGGAATGACCGAGCGAAATGCAATGAGGGGTCGGGTCATCTTCGATCTTCTCGCAGCATACAAAAAAATGCAGGGGAGTCAGAAGGAGTCGTATCGCCTCGACGCCGTCGCCGAAGACGAACTTGGCGAGACCAAAGTTCGGTACATTGGAACTCTTGGCGATCTCTGGGATAATGATCCCCTGAAGATGGTAGAATACAACTTCAAGGATGTCGAACTATGCGTCGGGATCAACAGAAAGAACAAAATTATCGAGTTCTATCAGGAAGTTGCCAGATATGTGGGTTGTCCTTTGGACAAAACGCTGAACTCTTCGAACGTCATCGACATCTATATTCTCAGAAAAGCGTTCGGCAAATTTATCCTGCCGTCTAAGGGAAACGCCTCGGGCGAGGAGTTTGAAGGAGCGACCGTTTTTGATCCAAGCAAAGGTGTTCGGGAGAACGTCATCGTTTTGGATCTGAAATCGCTCTATCCCATGGCGATGATGACGTTGAATGCTTCTCCGGAAACGAAATCTCCGACAGGCGAGATCCATGCCCCGAACGGGATCCGGTTCAGCAAATCCCCGGACGGTCTGACCCGGTCGATCATCAGCGAGTTGATGGCAGAACGCGACGAACGGAAGAAACTCAGAAACAGTTTTCCTTTCGGATCTGATGAATATACTCTGTATGATATGCAGCAGAATGTGCTGAAGGTGATCATGAACACGTATTACGGAGTCTCAGGATTCTCCAGATTCCGTTTGTACGACCGGGACATCGGAGCCGCCGTGACGTCCGTAGGCCGTGCGATCATTCAGCACACAAAGCTCGTTATCACCAAACGCGGGTATGACGTGATATACGGCGATACGGATTCGTGTTTTGTGCAGATCCCCTTCACGTCTCTTGAAGATACGATGAAAATCGCCCGCGAAATCGAGGAGGAACTCAATGCGAGCTACCTGTCGTTTGCACAGGAAACCCTTGGTGCTGATATGAACTTCTTCTCGATCAAGTTCGAGAAGATCTACCGGAGATTTTTCCAGGGCGGCGCAAAGAAGCGGTATGCAGGACATCTGATCTGGAAAGAGGGTCAGGATGTCGATAAAATCGATATAACCGGCTTTGAGATGAAGCGATCCGACTCAGCACAGATCACTCGCGAAGTACAGGAACGTGTTCTGGAGATGATCCTGAAAGGAAACGGCAGGGAAGATGTGAAAAAATATCTGCCCGAGGTTCTGTCTCTGTATCGCGAGGGAAAATGTCCGCTTGAAAAAGCAGGTATTCCGAGCGGTATAAACAAGTCTCTTGCCGATTACGCTCATCTGGATTCGCACGGGCGTGGGGCCATCTACTCGAATACGTATCTTGGAACCGACTTCAAACGCGGCAGCAAGCCCAAGCGGCTTTACATCAAGCGGACATATATGCCTGAAAAGTATCCGGACACGGATGTGCTCTGTTTTGAGTACCCGGATCAGGTTCCGGAGGGGGCGTTCGAAATTGACTGGGAAACGATGCTTGAAAAAACGATCCAGGCGCCTCTGAACAGAATTTTCGATGCACTTGGGTGGGATTGGGATGAGTTCGATCCGACCAAGTCACGAAAAACGACGCTGGATATGTTCTTCTAAGGAAAAAAAAACGGCATTTAGCGGCATGTAGAAAGAGGCATCATCATAAAACCTGATGCCGGCTGCTAAATATTCCCAAAACTACTATTTTGTAAGCAATAAACTTTTTTGAAAAAAGTATGATAAATTGAGAGCTTTGGCAAAAAGCCTTAGTTCTCAACGATTACCCGGACAGGAGTCGGGAGTTTGTATCCGCTGTGGAGGAGTGCATCCTTTGCCTGCTCGACATACTGCGGGGTTGTCCAGACGGTGAAAACACGCTGTCTTGGTGAAACACGGGCCGCAGTTCCGACTGCTTTACCGAATGCAAGTCTCATACCCTCGGAAACACGGTCTGCGCCGGCTCCGGTTGCCTGTTTATGTTCACGGAGAACATGGTGGGGGTATGTTCTGATCTTTAAGTGGAAATTGTTTTTTCCGACTTCTTTCATCAGACGTCTGTTCATGTTGATACGGGCAGCTTCCATTGCCGTGTGACGGATCTGGCATCCTTCAAGCGCTTCAAGATGGATTGCAACCGGGAACTCATCGGAGAGATTTCCCATATCAAACGTTACAACCTTAAGACCCGGCACACCACCCATGTATTCACGGCGGCAGTAGGCCTTCTTGGCGAGCTTATTATACATTCGTGCTGGCTTTCTTACCATTTTTAATTACTCCTAGCTCTCTTAAATGTGCAAATTTGGTTGGTTGGAAACCATATTAAAGGTTCTTATTCTCCCCCTCTAATTTCTCAATTTCTGCGAGAACATCTTTCCTGAGTTTAGCAAACTCAATACTTGTTCTATCACGCGGTCTTGGTAGTGGATTTGGATATATTTCGTAAATTCTTCCAGGTCTAGGCGTAAGAATGACGATTTTATCTGAAAGATAAACGGCCTCATCAACGCTGTGAGTAACGAAAAGAATAGTCTTTTTCGTTTCTTCCCAGATCTGGAGAAGTTCACGCTGCATTTTATTCCTCGTCTGCGCGTCAAGCGCGCCAAAGGGTTCGTCCATCAGCATGACAGCAGGATCAGTTGCAAGTGCCCGGGCAACGGCCGCCCTCTGGCGCATACCGCCGGACAGCTCGTACGGATAATTATCGCCAAATCCGGTCAGCCCAACCAGAGCAAGACGCTTGTTTACTTCAGCGACCCGTTCCTCTTTTGGGACACCGATCATCTCCAGACCAAAACCCACATTCTCTGCGACGGTACGCCATGGATAAAGCGAATATTCCTGGAACACCATCGTCATTTTCGGTGACGGGCCGTCCACGATCTTTCCATCGATGGAAACGGTCCCGCTTGTTGGAACATCAAGACCGCCGATCATACGAAGAAGAGTGGTCTTCCCGCATCCCGAGGGACCGAGCAGGCAGACGAACTGCCCGTTGTGAACTTCAAGATTGACATGCTCCAGAGCAGTTACATCGCCTTTCCGGGAAGAGAACGTTTTTGTAGCGTCCTCCACTTTCACCCATACTTTATCCCAGTCTGTCATTTGTCAAGCACCTCCCAGGCAAACTTCGTTCGCAGAACATACTGGAAAAACTGATCCATGGCAATACCGATGATGCCGATGGCAATCATACCGGCAATAACCATCTGGACCTGACCCCAGTTATAGGTGTACATGATGAGATATCCAAGACCCGACACGGTTCCGGGCATCATTTCCGCAGCGACAACGCTCATCCATGCAATACCGAAACCGACACGAAGACCGTTCCAGATTGCAGGACCCGCAGCCGGAATAATGACCTTGGTGATGATCTGGCGTTCATTTGCCAGATAAATCTTCGCAGTTTCGACCCAGCTTCTCTTCACCCTCTTCACACCGTCAATAGTATTGACAAGAATTGGGAATATACAGCCAATCACAATAATGAACAGGATCGGCGTGAGACCCAAACCGAACCATGCAAGGGATAAAGGCACCCAGGCCATTGGAGGGATGGGACGTAGAATCTGGATAAGACTATCGGAGAACTGCTCAAGAACAGGATACCGGCCGAGAATGATTCCCAGAGGGACGGCGATAATACAGGCGATGATGAAACCAAGAGTTACCCGGTAAATACTGACCCAGCTGTTCTCAACAAGACTCCCGCAGCCGTAAAGATCGGCAAACGGGGTTGCAAAGACGGCAAGGACGGTTTCCACCCGCGGAAGGATGTATGCATTATTCATCAGAATTGCTGCAACTTCCCACACTACGAGAACAAGTGCTGGAAGTATCAGCTTAATGTACCATTTCATGATCTTTGATGCTCACCATCCTCTTTTATGTATGTGGATCTTGCAGAATATCAAATGTGTTACTTGTTTTAAGTGAATCTGATGTCCGTGTTAATGAAACAGGACACAGCCGATGTAATGATAAAAATAAAAAAAAAGTGAGTGGATTTACGCGGATTTTACCACGTAGGCAATACTGGCCGATTCAAGAGCTGCTTTCAGCTGAACATCCTGAATGGAACCAAGCTGAGGATCGCCAAGAACAACATTCTTGCCTTCGGCACTGCGGGCTTTGACCCAGGCAACAAAACTGTCCCAGTCGTTTGCGGGGGAAGAGACGGAAGCGACAAGTCCGGATCCTTCGAGCATAATTGGTGAGAGGATCTTGAGACTCATGTCACCGGTACTCTTATCAACCGCGCTGATGAAAGGCGGCGTGCCGGCAAGTGCATACTGGATAGCATTCTGCTGGAGAAGGGTCATCAGTTGAGGTCCGCCGGTTCCTTCGACGAGCTTGACATCGGCGATCTTCTGACCATTGATGTAAAGTTCAGCATCGGTGATCTTTCCGGTCTTTTCCGTGACGGGTTTCAGATAGCAGTTATAGGTGTCCTTGAAGTACTCCCAGTCTTTCAGGAGAACGAACAGGGGTGCGTGGTGATCGCTTGGAAGATACCCTATCGAAATCGTTGACGTCGCATCGGGCGTGATGAATGTTCCACTTTCGATCTGAGCAACTGCCGACTCATACGGACCGAAGTCATAGAGAAGTTCTGCTGACTCATCCGCAGATGTCGTGGCGAGTTTGGAAGTAACGAGACCAAGTTCGCGCTGCGACAGGATGAATGCCTCATTGCTGTCCATCCAGGATTCGGTAACTTCACTGGAGAACTTGATAGTCGGGATCGAAGTCTTCATCACATCGACGGAACTGACGGTCACATTACCATAGGTCATGTTCTGGCTGGAAAAGAGCCAGTCGGCAGTTAATACGGCTGCATTATCCGGATTGTCATTGATATACTTGTTTCCAAGGATCATCAGAGCCGAAAGACTTGAGGCAATTTCAGGATCCTCCAGAGCTTTGGAGTTAGCGCCAAACACACAACAGGTATGGTTTGTCCAGGTTCCTTTTGGAGGGAGATCCTGACTGTAGGAGATTACTTTTCCGATGTCACCTTCTAATGCGACGGCAACAAAAGGCTGCCAGTTGATGTATCCGTCGATCTGACCGGTCGCGAGAAGCCCGGGCATGGTTCCGGCTCCGGTATAGAGAATCTCCACGGTAGCATTATCACTTCCCGTATCAGTACATCCTGCGGTAAAAACTACCATGACACACACAAGAAGTGCCATCAAAAACATAATCAGCTTTTTCTGCATGAATATATGTTGGCGTATCTCCATAATCAATTAACCGCAATGTAAAATATAATTCAATCCAAAAAAATATCCAATACGTGTTTTGAAACAACTTAATGTATATTTGACGCCAAATATTCACAAGTTTAGTATCGAGAATACGCGCCGCATACCCATCGGAAAAACCCTGCTTTTAATGTGGTGTAGAGACAATATAGAAAGAGCAAATGAGAATATTAATACTTGGTGCCGGAGCAGTAGGGCTGTCAGTCGCCGCAAAATTATCGAAATATGCTGACGTTTTCGCAGTGTGCCGGGAGAGATGCAGCACATCCATTGAAAAAGACGGCTTTATTCTAACAGGAATCTGGGGAACGGAAACGGTTCGGTTTCCTTGCGGAATAACGCCGCCGAAAGGACCTTGGGATTATATCATAATATCTACCAAAGCTACCGCCACCCGGGAAATATGCAATCAGTATAATCATCTGTTTGGTGATGCAGAGATCGTGAGTCTCCAGAACGGAATAGGAAATGAGGACGTCATTGCCGAATACACCGACAAGGTAATTGGTGCAATGATCATAACCGGATTTGAATGGAAAGCAGACAATGCGGTGTTCGTATCCGTCGACGGCGGAGCTACGGCCTTTGGAAGATATCCGGGGGGAGCTGATAGAAAAGCGGAACTCCTTGCCGAACTCTTCAATAAAGCCGGCATGCGGGCGAACGCCACCGACAATATCCGAGGAATTATCTGGTCGAAGGCATTATACAGCTGCTCGCTGAATCCTCTTGGAGCGATCATGGAATGCCCGTATGGAGATCTCTTAAAAGAGCCGGCCTGGAACATAATCACCAGGATCGTTCACGAAGCCTTTGAGGTAGCACGAGCGGAAAACGTCACTCTGGCACAAAAAACAGCTGACGAGTATCTTGTATTCCTGAAGACGAAGAAGATTCCTCCAACAGCCGCACATTTCTCCTCAATGTATCAGGATATTGCTGCCGGCCGCAAAACCGAGATCGATTATATCAACGGGGCAATCGTCTCGCTGGGTAAAAAACACGAAATCCCAACCACCGTGAATGAAACAATCGTGAATTTGACACATTTCAAAGAGGAGCTCTCATGCGGGTAAAACGTTCTGCGATGATCCTTGCAGGAGGAGAAGCGCGACGAGTGAACGGTCGCGAAAAATATCTGTTTTCATACAGGGGATGCTCCTTCATCTCCCGACTTGTTATGACTTTCCAAGGGCTCGTTGATGAAATCGTCATCGTGGCAAAAAATGAGAAGCAAACCGAGCATTTTGCCGTGCTGCCCGATATTGTCAGATGTACCTGGGACAAAAAACCCGGGCTTGGACCAATTGGCGGGATTTCTTCGGGACTTGACGAAATTCTCGGCGAACTAGTGTTCATCTCTGCATGCGACATGCCCACGATCCACAAACCAATCGTACAATACCTCTTTGAAAATATCGGAGAGTATGATGCCATCATTCCCGAATGGGAAAACACCGACCTTGAACCGCTCCATGCAGTTTACCGGGTATCGGCACTGAGAAATTATGTCGCAAAACATGAATCACTTTCACTCCGCGACATGGTAAATACATTAAATACAAAACGGATACCGCCCGAAATGTTTCGAACAATCGATCCGGACCTTGAAAGTTTCAGGAATGTAAATACGCTTGAAGAACTGCTTGCCATGGGCCCTGAAGCAGCCTATCAGGAAAAGCATCCTGAAAAGTAAAACAGTTTCAATTTTCGGCGAAGCAACTCGCCCAAGAAAATATCTCTAAAAATGAGATGAGTTATAACTCATCCTCTTCGGACTCTTCTTCCTCTTCCTGTTTGAGCTCGACGTTGGCGATATCAAACTGGCGGAAGGCAAGTTTCTTCGCTTTGATGATGTTTCTGCCTTCTTTTCCGATTGCAAGACCGCGATCGGTATCTGCAACCTCGATGTAGGCAACTTCGGTGTTTTCCTCTTCATCCTCTTCGAAGGTAACGGTCTGGACGTGGACTGGGAGGAAACAGTTTCTGATGAACTGAACCTTGTCCGGGTTGTATTCAACGACCTCGACCTTCTTACCGAAAGCGTCAGATGCCTTCTTGATGCTGGCACCCTTCTTTCCGATTGCAAGTCCCATCTCTCCTGGGTTGATGACGAAGAGGATACGGCCGAATTTATCATCGACAACGCAGTCTCTCGCGCCTGCACCGGTGAGATTCTCAAACTGGGCAATCATGCGCATGGCGTCTTCGGAAATAGTTATCTCACTCATATTTATTCACTCTTAAGGGAGAGGATATCGGACTCGCCAGCGTTGACGATTGCAAGGACGCTGATCATGTGATCTCTACCGCATTCTTTTCCAAGCTGACGGGAGCTGCCGTCAAACTCATAAAGAGGGACGTTTTCGTTTGCAGCAAGGAAGTTACGGATCTGTGCCGGAGCATTCTTTGCGATGATGACGAGTTCTGCTTTGTTCTCAGCAACGATTTTCTCAACAGAGTTCTGACCGAGAGTTACCTCGCCGGTTTTCATTGCTCTTCTTAAAGATAAGTTGAAATCCATGTTTTTTCACCTTTTTGAGGTTCACTGCACTCTGGACAAGACTCAGGGGAGGTGAGTCCCGGCAGGTATTCTTGTCCTTCCCGCAGACCTCCGGTTTCATACTGAAGACCGGGTAGTTTCTTCAGGAATATCCTGGAAAACTCTGTATATATACGCGTCGAGGAATAATGAAGGTATCCTCAATTCTACCATTGAAAAGAGATCGCAAAAAAAGAGAAAATTAGTCTCTTCCGTAGAAACCGTGACCTGAATCCCTTCTGGAGGAACTCCGATCACCGCTTCCACGGCTGAAACTTCTTCGGTCGCCGCTTCCGGAATTTCCATAGCTGCGGCGTTCACCGCTTCCACGGCTGAAACTTCTTCGGTCGCCGCTTCCGGAATTTCCATAGCTGCGGCGTTCACCGCTGCCGGAGTTACGATCACCACTGCGGTATCCTGAGGATCCGCCGCGCCTATCTCCGCTTCTGTCCCGATCCCGCTCACGTTCCTCTTCTTCCGGAGTACGCGGTGCTGCGATGGAAATCTCAAGTTCCTGACCGCGAATGGTCTTGGAACCCATGACTTCGGCAACAAGGTTGGCATGCTCTAAGGGGACATCTACGTAAGAGTAGTTGTTGTAGAGATCGATTCTTCCAATCGAAGAGCCGGGTATGTCGCACTCTCCTGCAAAGGCCCCGACAATATCCTTTGGACGGATCTGCTGATTCTTACCAAGGGATATACGGAATCTTACCATGCCGGGCTCGGCACCGCTGTTCTCAACAGTCCCGGGCGTGAACGTCTCAGAACTTGAGGGGGAGGGCTGGAGAGGTTTGATCTCTTCACTCTGAGCGGCGTTTTTACCGCTGTCAAGATGCATCTTGAGAAGAGCTGCCGCAACCTGGATACTGGTTATTTCCGAGGCGGACTCGGAATCGGCTTCGGTTTCCGTCTCGAGAAGCTGCTCGACAAGAGGCAGATAGAGCTCAAGATTTCCTGCAGCCATGATGTCCCTAACTTTGTCGAGGAAGATCTGCTGCTTCATCTCGGCAACATCGTCAAGTGTCGGCAGAGGAGTCTTGGCAATCTGGATCTTTGCATACCGCTGGATATCCCGGAGTTTGTAGATCTCACGAGGAGCGACAAACGTCACGGATTTTCCGGTCCTGCCGGCACGGGCAGTTCTGCCGATCCGGTGAACATAATACTCGACATCCTGAGGAACATCGTAATTGAAAACGATATCCACATCGTCGACGTCGATACCGCGGGCCGCAACATCCGTTGCGATCAGAACATCGATGGACCCTGACCGGAAGCGTGCCATGACGCGGTCACGCTGCTGCTGCTTCATATCTCCGTGGAGAGCTTCCACAAAGTATCCGCGCGCCTGCATGCGGCTCATTAAATCATCCACCGTTCTCTTTGTGTTACAGAACACAAGAGCAAGTTCTGGGTTGTTCATATCAAGAGTACGGCAGAGCGCTTCAAGCTTGTCGCGTTCTCTGACCTCAATATATGTCTGTTCGATCTGGGGGACCGTAAGTTCCTTGCGGGTGATCTTCAGAAACTGCGGATCATGCTGGAACCTTCTGGTAATGTCCAGGATCGGCTGCGGCATTGTTGCCGAAAACAGAATTGTCTGCCGGTCTTTGGGAGTATCGCGGAAAATATCCTCGATATCCTCACGGAAACCCATATCGAGCATCTGATCAGCTTCATCCAAGATGAACATGGTGATTGAATCGAGATGCAGTGTACCGCGTTTAATATGATCAATGACACGACCCGGGGTTCCGATGACGACCTGCACCGTACCTTTGAGGGCACGAAGCTGACGTTCGATCGGCTGTCCGCCGTAGATAGGAACAACGTTCAGTCCTTTTTTATATTTCATCAGCCGGGAAAATTCCTCGGCGGTCTGTATTGCAAGTTCCCTTGTTGGGGACAGGACAAGTGCCTGTACATTTTTGTTATCTGGATCAAGCCGTTCAATAATTGGAATCCCAAACGCTGCCGTTTTTCCCGTTCCCGTCTGAGCCTGCCCCGTTACATCTTTCCCATCAAGAATCTGTGGTATTGCCATTGCCTGGATAGGTGTAGGCTCCTCAAATCCCATATCGCCTATCGCCTGAAGTAGTTCTTCAGAGATAGCGAACTCCGCGAATGTTTTAGTTTCCTCCATTCTTCTTACATATGCGTGTTATAAGGTTATAGAATGGTGGGTGCCGGATGGACGGAACCGATGTAACTATCATAATGCATGAGAAGCAAATATTCTCTAAGAATGGTACGGGTATTTATAGCAGTTGAACCTGCAAAGGAGATAAGAGATAAGCTGGAAGAGGCGGGAATGTCGCTTCGCGGGTCAGCGGCACGACTGGCGCTGCCGACATCCGATCAAATGCATATAACCCTGAAGTTCCTTGGAGAGGTCCCGGAAAAGAAAATCCCGAAAATATCTGAAGCTCTGGAAAAAGTGAAAAGTGTCCCGTTCCAACTGCAGGCGGCCAAAGTCAGCACGTTTGGTAAGCGGGTTATCAAAGCCGAAGTGACCGATCAGGGGTGTTGTGCGGATATTGCAAAACAGATCGACGTATTTCTTCTCCCTCTTGGATTTCCAAAAGAGGCACGACCGTTTTCCCCCCATATTACCCTTGCACGAATCAAAGAATATGCACCGGATCTCCAGGAAAAAACGGATGCACTTTGCGATGCTGAATTTGGTACCTGTATGATTGAAGAGATTCTCCTAAAACAGAGCACATTAACCCCCAGAGGGTCCATATATACAACACTCGCCCGGGTGAAGTTATGAGGAATGCAATAGAAGAAAAAATATTACAAAATATCCGTCCAACGGAAAAGGAACGGCGCGAAGTATTTGAGATGGGGCAAAAACTCATCGAAGCAGTGAGAGAAATCGCCGGCGTTCCAGCCATGATGACTGGATCCGTGGCCAGAGGAACGTGGGTGCAGGGCGACAAGGACATAGATATTTTCATGCTGTTTCCCCCCACCCTGTCAAGGGACGAACTGCAGGATAAAGGACTTGCCGCTGCATACAGCGTTGTGGAAAAATTCAACGGGTCGTCCGAGGAAAAATACGCAGAACATCCCTACCTGAATGCCGTCATCGAAGGTTTCGACGTGGATCTTGTTCCCTGTTATCATGTTGAATCCACCGCCGAGATGAAATGCGCCGTTGACCGGACCCCCTTCCATACACGATATCTGCTCGACCGGATAGACGGACTTCAGGATGAAGTCCTCCTTATGAAACAGTTTTCAAAAGGAGGTGGCGTATACGGATCGGATCATATGACCGGAGGATTCTCCGGATATCTCTGCGAACTGCTCGTCCTTGCATATGGAGGATTCAACGAATTGCTCCAGGCAGCTGCAAAATTCCGCTTTGGAGAGGTCATCGATATCGAGGGATTTTACCCAGACAAAAAAACGATTCGAAAACTCTTCTCCGAACCATTAATCGTCATAGACCCGACCGATAAAAACAGAAACGTAGCGGCGGCATTGACACCCACGCGTTTCTCCGAGTTCATGGAGCTCGCCAGAGACTACTGTACAAAACCTGACACCTGCTACTTCACTCCGGACTCGCCGACCTCAATTTCAAAAGAGAAATTCGCAGAAACGCTTGAAATGAGGGGGACAACAATGCTGGCTTTGTCATTTGAAACACCCGCATATGTCCCCGACACCGTCGTTCCGCAGTTGAGAAAAACGATGGAGTCCATCAGAAATCAGCTGACCGCCGAAGACTTCCACGTTCATCGGGCGGAAGTGGCGATGGGGGCAGACCACTGTCTTATCCTCTTCGAACTGCTGGTCGCCGACCTGCCAACGATCACGCTGAGAAACGGACCGCCGGTTTGGGTTCACGACAACGCAGATAAATTCGTGGACAAGTACCTGCGGGAAAATCCTTTTGCCGGGCCTTGGATCGAGGAGGACCGTTATTATACCGAAGTGGAACGCAAATACACCCATGCATCGGATCTTCTGGCCGATAAGCAGATGATCATCTCCGGATCGATTGGAAAACATGTCAGGATCTCGATGGAGGAAGAATACACGATTCTTAAAGACGAAGATATATGGTCGCCTGAATTCACCTTCTTCCTGTCGGCATACTTTGCAAAAAGCTCCCATGCGGTCAGAAAACTCCGGGTACTTGAACACCAATGACATTATCCAAGATCCTAAGAGAAAATTCACCGGCTCTAGTAGCTCTTTCCGGTGGGACCGACAGTATGACTCTGCTTGCCGCATTCGCCAAAGAAGGGTTGCCGGTTTTTGCAGCCACTATCAAATCAGAGTTCACTCCTCCTGAAGAAGTCACTAGAGCGGAGCATTTCGCCCGACACCTTGGGGTAAACTGGACCGTAATCGATGTATCAGTTTTAACCGAAGAGAAACTGCGGCTCAATCCCCAGGACCGGTGTTATATCTGCAAAAAACTCATCATGAAAAAAATGCTCGAAACGGCTGACGGAAAAACTGTCTGTGACGGGACACATGCAGATGACTCAAACGAAGATCGTCCCGGAAGAAAAGCCCTCACGGAACTTGGAATCTTCAGCCCGTTTGCCTTGGCGGGAATCGGAAAAAAAGAGATATACGCACTCGCAAAGGAACTTGGCGTACCGGTGATTCCCTCGTCGTCGTGTCTTGCCACACGAATCCCGTTCGGCGAAAAAATCACAGAAGGCGATCTGAAAAAGATAGCAGACTCCGAATCATTCCTGCGGAAAAAAGGAATCACAGGGATGATTCGGGTACGTCTTTCATCTGGGCATGCCGTCATCGAAACCGAAAAAAATGAGATGGCCAACGCAGAATTATACGCAGATGATCTGAAGGCCTTCGGGTTTTCCACAATATCGTTTTCTGAATACAAAACAGGAGGTTCACAGACATGGAACAAAATAGAGCAGTAATGGTTCGGATCGGAGAGCTTTGGCTCAAAAGCGAGCCGGTGAAAAAACAGTTCATGCTCGCGCTAACGCGGAATATCAAAGCAGCCCTGGATACACAGGACATAGAATATTCCCTCGAAGAGTATCGCGGTAGACTCCTGATCTTCGGCGATGCTGCGAGAATCGCCCCGGTCGTATCGAGGATATTTGGAATCGTTGACGTCAGCATCTGCGAAACGACCACAAACCGTCCCGAAGATATGGCAAAAACCGCCCTGAAGTTTGCCGAGACAAAACTCAAATCCGGTATGCGCTTTGCGGTCAGAGCCCGACGCCAGCATGTCAGCGGATTCACCAGTCAGCAGCTTGCGGGCATGATCGCCGACGCAATTTGGGAAAAAATCCCGGATTTCGTTGTCGATCTCGATGACCCTGAGTATGAAATCTTTGTAGAGGCACGGGAATACGGTGGAATTGTGTACGATGAACGAATCCTTGGACAGGGCGGACTTCCCCTTGGAACAGCCGGCCGGGCGGTAGCCCTTCTTTCAGCAGGCATCGATTCGCCGGTTGCCGCCTGGCTGATGATGCAAAGAGGTGTAGTCATCTCCGGCGTATTTATGGATGGGGGGAGATGGGCGGGGCCTGCCACGCGGACTCTGGCAATGGATAATGTCAGGATCCTTTCCACCTGGTGTCCCGGACGGAGCCTGCCGCTTTGGATCGTAAACCTTGAACCGTTCTTTGATTCGATGACAAAGACCTGCGACCGGCATTACACCTGCCTTTTCTGTAAGAGATTCATGATGCGGGTGGCCGAAGAGGTGGCGAAAGAGAATAAAATGGAGGGAATCGTCTCCGGAGAAAATCTCGGGCAGGTGGCATCACAAACTTTGCAGAATATGGGCGTCATCACCGAATCGGTGAAGCTTCCAGTTTTGCGCCCTCTCCTGACTTATGATAAGGAAGAGATCGTAGTGATCTCCCGAAGAATCGGCACTTATCACGAAAGCCCCGGTGACACGGGATGTCTCGCGGTCCCGAAAAAACCGGCAACGCGTTCTCCACAAGATCTGATCGATACCGAAGAAGAAAAGCTTGACATGAATGATCTCATCCAGCAGGCGGTTGCATCAGCAGAGCTTTGGATCGCCAAAGACGGAGAGATCTTCCAAAAAATACTCACCGAGTGAACGATCGATTCTTCCGTTTAACAACACACAATCTATTTTTACCACAACGACAAATATCATAAGGTCCGGAGCCGAGATAGTCTAGTCCGGAAAGGCGGTGGCCTTGAAAGCCTCTGGTAGTAATACCTCGGGAGTTCAAATCTCCCTCTCGGCGCCATTTTGAACCAGTCTCTTTTCGCTTTCTTTATCACTCTTATCAACCAATATACCATCATATGTGTATTGCAGTTCCCGCTGAAATTCTTGAGATACGCGATGGAAATATCGCACTTGTTGATTACGGCGAACTCCAGCAGGAGGTCCGCATCGATTTGGTTGACGTAAAAGTCGGCGAGTTCGTTCTTGTACATGTAGGATTTGCCATTCAGCGGCTTTCTCGCGAAGAAGGATTGGAAACGCGGGAACTGTTTAAAGAAGTCTACAAAGCGATGGAAGAAGCGGACCATGCATGAATCAGGCATTGCCTATGACGTTTATGTGACCTCGAAGCGGGCTGCCGAAGAGAATCACGCAAAACTGGTAAAAACCATTTATGTGGATGTCGGATCCATGGCGATGGTAAATCCGGAGCAGGTTGAGTTCATGTTCCGGACTTTTATCACCGACGATCCGATCTTTGCAGAGACAAAACTCGTTTTTAACACAATTCTCCCGATAGCCGAATGTGCCTGCGGGTATAAGGGCCCGGAGATCTTTGTATGTCCCAACTGCGGGAAACTGCCCCACATGGTCCAGGGAAGAGAGATCGTCGTAAAGAATCTTGAGATCGAAACTGGTGAATCAGCATGAAAAAAGATACAGAAGTAAATATGATGCACGGAGCCGGTGGGGAGGTCATGGGAGAACTTCTCCGGACACTCACGGCATTCAAAAACAATAACGCCGGCGGAATCGGCCTTGAGTCTCTGGATGATGGATCGACGTTCACGATCGGGGGAAAGACTACCGTTTTAACCACCGACTCGCATGTGGTCAAACCGATCTTTTTCCCTGGGGGGGACATCGGCAGGGTCGCCGTCTCCGGAACAGTCAATGATCTCGCCGTTATGGGTGCACGGCCGATCGCCCTGACCTGTGCAATGGTTATTGAAGAGGGATTTCCAATCGCTGATCTCGAAAAGATCGTTGCTTCGATGGATGAAGCCTTGGGCGAGGTTGGCGCAGCGGTCATCACCGGCGATACAAAAGTAGTTGAGAAAGGAAGTCTTGACGGGATCGTGATCAATACAGCCGGAGTCGGCGTGGTCGGGGACGAAGGATTTCTGATTCGCGACAAAAATCTCTCGGTCGGAGACAAAATCATCGTATCCGGTACACTTGGCGATCACGGACTTGCCATCGTTTCTTTTAGAGAGGGATTCGATCTTGGTGATCAGCTGAAGTCCGACGTTGCCCCCCTCTGGACGATGATCGAAGCGGTGATGAAGGCGGCCGGGAAAAATAATATTCATGCAATGAAGGACCCGACACGCGGAGGATTTGCGGCCTGTATCAACGAGATGGCACGCAAAGCCGGCGTAAAGGTCGTCGTCAGCGAAGAGATGGTCCCGATCAGGGAAAGCGTTGCCTCCGCAGGATCGCTTCTTGGAATCGACCCTCTGCAGGTCGCAAATGAAGGAAAATGCGTGATGGGCGTTGCTCCAGAAGCGGCGGACCGTGTGCTTGCCGCCCTGAAAAACCACCCTTACGGGAAAAATGCTGCGGTCATCGGCGAAGTGGTCGAAGGTTCCGGCGTCGTTATGCAGACACGTATCGGCGGCGAACGGTTCATCGAACCGCCGCTTGGCGATCCGGTTCCAAGAGTTTGTTGAAAAATGTCTGAACTGGTTCTTTCAAATACCCAACTGCCTGACGGAAGGATCGCAGACATCTCTATAGATCAGGGGGTCATCACCCACATCGGCAGTTCCGAAAATGCAGACAGAGTAATTAATTGCAGAAACCGGCTCTGTATACCTGCCGCTACTGACATGCATGTCCATATGCGTGATGGGAGTCAGGCAGCAAAAGAGACATGGAAAACCGGCACTCAGGCAGCCGCGGCAGGAGGTGTGGCTACGGTCGTTGATCAGCCAAACACCACCCCCCCGATGGATACCGTCGAAAACTTTCTGGAAAGAGCTGCTCTCGCCTCGAAGGAATCCTTGTGTCACTTCGGTATTAACGGATCGGTTACCGAACAGGCGGATATCGCAGGCCTCACTGAGGCTGGCGTTCTTGCGTTTGGAGAGATGTTTGCCGCTCCGTCGAGTTACGGCAGTGCCCTTACTGCAGAGGTGATCCGTGATTCACTGAAGATTATTGCAGACCAAAACATGCTGGTGACCGTACATGCGGAAGAAGTTATTTCCGGAGAAATACACACCCTTGCCGAACATGCCCGTTCACGTCCGGTATCTGGGGAGATACGGACAATTCGTCAGGTTCAGGAACTCGCACCGGAAAATGCAAAACTACACATCTGTCATGTCAGCGGCGCCGAAGCATTCGAAGCGATCAAAGGAAGTTTCGAAGTTGCTCCCCATCATCTGTTTTTGTCTTATGAAGAGACATACCCTGAAAACACCTTCTGGAAGATGAATCCCCCGCTCCGTTCAAAAAAAGAACGGCAGTATCTTATCCAAAACTTCGCAAAAATTCCCGTGATTGCCTCCGACCATGCCCCGCATACAATTCAGGAAAAGTCACAGCCGTTCTCCGCCGCCACCCCGTCCGGTGTTCCGGGGGTTGAAACAATGCTTCCTCTCCTGATGAATGCCGTAGAACAACGAACGATCACCCTGAACGATGTAATTGCAAAAACGGTAACAAACCCATGCAGAATACTTGGCATACCTGCCCCTTCACTTACTCCGGGCAACCGGGCAGATCTTGCCGTGTATGCCGAGTCCCCAATAAAGATAAACGGTGAGTCTCTGCACAGTGAATGTGGATGGACGCCATACGAAGGTATGCCTGGTCTCTTTCCGGAAACAACGGTGATCGGCGGGTTACCTGCCTGGCATGATGGGGAGTTCACCCGCGGCGGGGGGCAGATGTGGAAAAATACCAAAGCCAAGCAACTTCGCCGAAAAGAGTAAGAACCCATACAACAAACAGAGTAAACGTGCCGAAAATACCAGACATGTTTTAGGCCCCCATACGATCAATACGCGATCGCGTGAAATGAGTTTCGGGACAACAGAACATGCCACAGGCGCCTCCTGCCAGGTCAAAGATCCGCGAGTACATGCAACAGCATACGATGAACGGGCTCGGTTAATGGCAGGGGACACATATCTTTTCAGTCATGGCTCGACATTTATCAGAAAAAAGTGATGATGGTGTTTCTCCCGCTATTGCCACACTGCTCATTATTGCCCTAATACTAATTCTTTGCGCTATTCTCGCGGTTTACTGTATGGGCCTCGTCAACATACAATGGGACCTACCGCTCAATAAATCGCCACCGGAGATTCTTGCGATTATATCCGTGAATCATTATGATAAGGATGGCAAACTAACATATGAAAGCATCGTTACCCTGCAAAACATTGGAACCCAGACTCTCACAAATTCAGATTATAGGGCAGAGGTATTTATCAACGGCGAAAAAGAAATGGTTGTCATCAAAACATTGCAGGCTCATGATTTTATTTCGACAAATCATTTTGGGATTCAACTGCTGTATGGACTTGGTCCTACGGATTATTTCTGGAAGCCCAATCAAAAAGGGTTTTTCGATCTGAACGACCGGACGATCCATCCCGGCGACCTTCTTCAGATCGACATTATTGATAACAATTCATCAAGTCCTTCTTTTTCCAAAGTTATTTCACGTTCGATAAAATTGATCGAATGAATTTTTCCAACATGTTGCTTAAGTAGTAGAAGAATAAATATATCCCGTACCTATGGATTTTCATCACATTCACCCACACATCCATGGAGGCTTTACATGTATTCAATCGACAGTATCAAATATCTCATTCATATCCATATCGAAGCAGAAGGGGTGGTCGAAAAAACCGACGTAGTCGGTGGGATATTCGGCCAAACCGAGGGGCTTCTCGGGGAGGAACTCGATCTCCGAGATTTGCAGCGGAGCGGAAGAATCGGAAGAATCGATGTCCAGATCATTAGTAAACACGGAAAAACGGCAGGCGAGTGCTACATCGCATCCTCCCTTGACCGAGCGGAAACCGCCATATTAGCTGCAGCTCTGGAAACGATAGATCGTATAGGTCCCTGCATGGCAGCAATACGGATCCAGAACATTGAGGATCTCCGGGCAATCAAACGCCGACAGATAGTTGAACGGGCAAAGGAGCTTCTTCTGGAATCCTTTGATGAGGTGGGCATCTCCACATATGACATCCTTGCTGAGGTCAGAGAAGCAAGCAGGGTAGAAAAAATCACGACAATAGGACCCGAACGACTTCCAGCAGGACCTGCCGTTTTGGAGTCGGATGCGATCATCATTGTCGAGGGAAGGGCGGACGTCCTGAATCTTTTGAAGTGCGGGATTAACAATACCGTGGCAGTTGAAGGGACCAAGGTCCCGGAAACGGTCATTGACTTGTCCGCCAAGAAAAACACCACCGTTTTCGTTGACGGGGACAGAGGAGGAGATCTGATTCTGCGTGAACTTCTTCAGGTTGCCGACATCGACTTCGTGGCATTCTCTCCCCGCAGAAGAAGCGTGGAGGACATGAGCCGAAAGGAGATCGTCAAATCTCTCAGAAACAAGGTCCCGGCATCGGTTCTGAAAAACCATATCGAGAAGGACGAACCTATCTCCGACCTCGTCTTCGAGATTGAGGCAGCGGAAGAGGACCAAAACCCGATCCCTCAAAAGCAGGAGGTAAATAACATCGCTCCGGATGTCCCCGCAAATCTACCGGAAGAACCTCCCAAAAGTAACAATGAGGAGGCTGTAATTCCCCCAATCATCGCGTCGGAACCGGTCAGGGTTAAACCGGAGAATCCACACACAATTCAGGAACACACCGAATATATGAGGAACACCGGACGAAGCAGAGTCCTCGCAGAGGATGCCGGGGTCATCGGCGATTATTCACTTCCGGAACTCAAGGCAATCCTGCCGAAACTGAATGACGATGCGGCCGGGGTTATTGTTGACGCAGCCGTTGATCAGAAGTTCATCGATCAGGCATTTGCAAAAGGGCTGACGTATGTCGCTGCGAATGCATTTGAAGGGATCGTCCGAAGACCCGCCGGTCTCAGGCTGATACCTTTCTAACTCAAAAACGTTTTTTATCCGCACAAAACCGGCCGATGATATCCATATACTCCTCAGGCCGGTTCATAACGTCCAATGTATCAGTTGTGCCGACCATCCCGTAAAGACCCCGTCCGGGAACAAGTCCAAGTTCTGGAAGGGGAAGGGGGAGGATTACATGCATTGGGATTTGATCACCATAGTGCGGATTTGGAACCCAGCCTTCTTTTTTCATGTAATAGTATGCGGCCCCGTGCATCTCATTGATCTCGCCGTATTCGCTGGCAAAATCTGTGGAGACCAGATTTGCCATAATCAGCTCGTCACGTCCTGGATTGATGGTCACATGACCGTATCCGGGAGGGATGAGGACCAGATCCCCGGCGTGAGCCGGAACGAGTATTACGTCGGTATGATCGCGTTTCTGTAACAGATAATAGGCGGATCCGGAAAGAACCTCATACACCTCGGGATACGGGACCCCGGCAGTGTTGGAGGGATGATAATGTCCTTTGGTCTTGGTATATTCTCCATTGATAACTCCGGCAGGAATCCGGGTGATATCATATCTGAGATGATGGCGTTCGAGCCAGGTGTGGTCTCCGTGCGTCTGGTAGAGATCCCGGTACATATAATAGAGCGGAGTAGCGGGATCGCGATTCGACGGACGTGAGGCAAAGACATTCTCCATGTCCTCCACGGTCCGGACGGAAGGGGTGGGAAGCGAGCCGGGCCAGAACTGTTTCATGGAATAATGTTATGCGGTTCATGCTATAAGGACATGATTATTTCCCAAACCAACCGGAGATACTTTTTATCGGGAAAGGACAATGGTATATCTATGCAGATCGCAATAACCCGGCTCGCGGAAAAAGGTACGACAGATCAGGCATTATGCGAAAAATACGGTCATTCTGCCAGAATCGTCTCGCCGCTGCAGGCAGAGCTTAGGGCAAGTCTTGTCCAGACCTTTGTTCTTGCCGCAAACGACGGAGAGTTCGATGCAATATTCTTCACAAGTGCTTATCCTGCAAAACATATCGGGATGCTGCTTGACCGAGAGATCACCAAACGCTGCCGGGTCATCGCAATCGGGCCGCAGACCGCAAAGATACTGCATGAGCAGGGTATTGCCGCCGAGACGCTGCCGACCTTTTACTCACGTGATTTCGTACCGTATCTCGGAAAGTGGATTGATGGAAAACGTATCGGAATTCCGCGGGCGGACGTCCCAAATCCAGAACTGATTCGGGCGATAGAAGATGCAGGGGGACTGGCATTCGAGTATCGATGTTATGGACTTGTACCGACGGGCGAGTTCCTCGATCTCGAGGGAGCGGATGTGGTTCTCTTTACGAGTGCAAACTCCTTCTCACAGGCACGTCTACCGGATTTAACAGGAATAATTCCAGCGGCGATTGGTGAGATCACGGCAGAACGCATGAAAGATGGTGGAGTCACGCCGATAGTAGTCGGAGATGGTTCATTGGAAGGGACACTAATCAAACTTAACGAATATTTGAAAACACAATAACCAATTCTCTCTTTTTTTTACAAAAACCCGCGATGATGAACTAAATCATTATCAATCAAAGAGTGAATACATCAACAAACCGGATAAAAAAACAAAATGCATCGACCGGGACTCGAACCCGAGTTTAGGCGTTGGCAACGCCTAGTGATAACCACTACACTATCGATGCTAGTGTGCCCTATTCTATTACATAAATTCGTATAAATAGGTTTCTACCAGACAAGCCAGCCCCATGAACCTGCAATATGGCAGCAGAGGAAGAAACCACTGATCGCACACCCATTGATCAGAGGAAGACCAGGCTGAGGTTTTCCGGTGTTTACCGGCACCATTAATATCAAAAGACCAATAATTCCGCCGATTAAAGCACCTAAAGCAGGCAGATACAGACCAAATATGGAGAGAACTCCTTCACCTCCGGCAAATACCTGTGCCGAGACCACAAGGATCGCCGGCATGATCACGTCACCCATACCGATCATGTACGCGCCGCGTTCACCTTTTGAATCACGGATGGATAAACCGTTTTTCCGGTATGAATACCCTTTCGTCTTTGGAACGAGAAACATGATCGGCATCTTCTGGCGAAGAACACCATCAGCAAGGGTCAGCATATGTTTTGACCGCTTTACTGCGACAAAATCATAGACCATCAGCAGAACAAGAAGAATCAGGACTGGGAAAAGCGAGAGAGACACGCCAAAAATAACCGCACATCCGGCAGCAACCACGATTCCTGCAATATTGATCACGTACCATTCCGGATAGAGCCAAAGAAGAGCAATGATACCGATACCAACAATCACTCCTCCAACATCGGCCCAGATACCAAGGTCGAACTCCCGCAGGAGAGCCTTTACCACGTAATAGATCACTGCTGCCAGAGAAAAACCGATGATGAGACTGATCACCTGCTGCGCCTTCCATTTGATCAGAATCAAAAGCACAGCCGTGACGACCAGCATCGCAAAGATGAAGAGAAACGCATTGAGAACAGAGTCAGGATCTTCAAATGCACCCAGGCCCGCCGCCGTCACCGGGCCGATTAAAAGGACAGCAAGGAGGTTGGTCACCGCCATCATCAGAATAAGACCGGCATATGAAGCCGCTGAACGCAGAGTATGTTCGCTCATGTATAGTTAAGTTAATATTAACCCTCACCTTAGTTAAAATATGAATGTTCGCGACATCATTCCGGAGATACAGCTTATCCTTCTGATGGCGGTATCCGCGATCATGGTTGTCAGCAGATTATGGCAGGATGCCATCATTTCCATAGGGATTCTGCTGCTTATACTTGCATTCGGCGGGCTTATCCTGCAGGTACTGGTTCGTCTTCGCCGGCTGGAGGAACAGGCCATTCAGCGTGAGCGCATGCTGAGAGGCAATCTTGAGGATCTGGGCAGACAGCTGATCGCCAAGCAGGACCACACCTCTCAGACAGTCATCGAGGCGGTCGAAAGCATCAAGATGCGGATGTACCGTTAGATGGGTGTTGCCCTCCGGCCGCTTCTTGCGGAGTATAAGGAGTCGCCCGGATGGGAAGGGCTCGGCGGGATTGCGGCAGTCGATGCCTTCAACGCACTCTATCAATTCCTTTCCGGGATACGGCAGGCCGACGGCGCGCCGCTTATGGATGGACAAGGACGGATCACCTCGCATCTGAGCGGGCTTCTCTTTCGGAATGCGAACCTGATTGAAAAAAACATCACCCCCATATACGTTTTTGACGGAAAGCCGCCGGTCTTCAAAGCATCAACACTGGCAAAACGCCACGAAGTTCGGGAAAACGCAGCAGATGCATGGGAAAAAGCTCTGAAAGAGGGAGATGAAGAGAGTGCCAGAAAATATGCGATGGCATCTTCGAAAATAGATGCATTCATCATCGACTCATCAAAGGAACTCCTTTCTGCCCTTGGAATAGCGTGGATACAGGCTCCCGAAGAGGGGGAAGCACAGTCCTCGTTTATGACACGGAATGGGGATGTGACCTATGCTGTATCGCAGGATTATGACTCACTCCTTTTTGGAGCGCCGAACCTGGTTCGAAACATCACTTTCTCGGGAAAGAAAAGGATTCGAGGAAAGGTACTTTCAGTCCATCCGGAACGTCTAAGGCTGGAAGAGGTCCTAACTGGACTTTCCGTGACTCAGGAAGAACTCATCCAGATAGCGCTACTCATAGGGACAGATTACAACAGCGGGGTGCCAGGGGTAGGACCAAAGACAGCGGTGAAAATTGTCAGAGAAGGAAAGTTCTATGACCGGATCGGCGAGTCGGAGAATGCCGCAGAGCCGGATCAGCTGATCGGATATTTTCTGGATCCTCCGGTCGAGAAGTCCTATAGTATTGAATGCAGGTCTCCGGATCCGGATCGGGTCATTGATCTTTTGTGCGGGGAACATGGATTTACTCAGGAAAGGGTTGAGGCAGGGCTCGAACAGCTCGGTGCAAAAAAGGGTCAGGCAACTCTGGACGCCTGGTTCTAAATCACATATTTGAATAAGAAAAATGCTTTCAATTGAGTAGATTTTCTAAAAAAAGTTGAAAAATATCAGGGGCTTTTACCGACGATGACAAGCGTTTTTTCGGTCATTTTCGCAAAAATACCATTCTCCACCACGCCTGGAATCGCATTTATTGCAGACTCGAGCCCGGAAGGATCGTCCACTTTGCCAAAAGCACAGTCAAAAATATAATTTCCATTGTCCGAGATCACCGGGCCATCCTTTTTAACGCCGTTCCGCATAACTGGCTCGCCACCAAGTGCAGCAAGCTTCCTGCAGACACTTCCATAAGCAAACGGCAGTATTTCAATCGGTACGGCGGCGTCAAGATCCGAGACCTCTTTTGCCGAATCAATCACCACGACAAACTGTTTTGCCGCATCGGCCACGATCTTTTCTCTGAGGTGAGCCGCACCGCGTCCTTTGATCATCTGCTTTGAGGGAGTTACCTGATCCGCCCCATCAATGGCAATATCTAAAACCGGGTGGAGAGACAGGGTCGTCAGCGGAATGCCGTACTCCTCGGCACGCATTGCAGTCTGATTAGAGGTCGGAACACCAAAGATCCTGATACCCTCTGACGCAATACGCTCTCCAAGACGTTCCATCGCAAAAAACACTGTAGACCCGGTACCAAGACCCACGATCATCCCATCCTTAACTAAATCAGCCGCACGATAGCCGGCATTTCTTTTTGCTTCAGTCACAGCATCCATTATGCTCACAATTATGCGTGACATCCTAATAATGACTTTGTATAAACATCTACCCTATTGATTTATAATAAAGAAAATCCTTTTTTTATCATCTATGAACGATCCTCTCCCAACTGGAAAAACCCTGATCTTCATCCTTATTGTCGCGTCCATCGCCTCGTTTATGTCATCCCTTGACGGGACGATCGTCAATATTGCCCTTCCAAGCATCGCGGAAGCATTCGATCTCACCACCTCCTCCGTCGCCTGGGTCAGTACAATATATCTTCTCGTAATCGCCGGTCTGCTCCTGATTATCGGGAAAATTATCGACACCATCGGCATCAAAAATATATTCCTGGGAGGATTTGCCATCTTTGTCATCGGATCATTTTCCTGCGGATTTTTCCCCGACCTCCTGCACTCATTCAACCTCCTCCTGATTTCCCGTATCGTTCAAGCAATAGGCGGTGGAATGATGATAGTAGTGGCTCCGGCCATGCTTTCCCTGTTCATGCCGGGAGACAGACGGGCAAAAGGCCTCTCACTCATAATGCTATTTGCCGCCGTTGGGATGGCACTTGGTCCGACTCTTGGAGGATATCTTACCGAGTACCTTTCCTGGCACTGGATCTTTTTCATCAACGTCCCTGTCGGTATTTTTGCCATTGTTCTGGGCCTGATCGTCATCCCGGAAAAGAAACCCGATTCATGCCCTCTCAAAAAATTTGACACCCCAGGAGCAGTTCTTATTTTTGTCGGCCTTGCGGCACTGCTCTTCTCCTTCTCGGAAGGCTTTTCCCTTGGGTGGACATCGCCAGAGATCATAGTCTCGGTCCTCCTTGCCGTGATCTTTATCGGCGGCTTTATCCGACGTGAACTGCACTACGACAACCCGCTGATTGACCTTGGAATGTTCAAAAGCCGATCATTTGTCGTCCTGAACATCGTTTTCGCACTGCTGTATTTCACCTTTGCCGGGGCGAACTATGTTCTCCCGTTCTACCTTGAGTATATACACGGTTTCTCGACCGCAAACGCGGGACTCATCCTTACAAGCCTCTCGGTCGGGATGATGATCACCGGCATTCTATCCGGTCTGATCTATGCAAAACTGGTCGGCAAAATAAAATATATGGTCATGGCAGGTGTTGTTCTGGTTGGCGTGGGATATTTCCTTCTCTCTCACTTGAATCCGGTCACGGGACTTGGGGTCATCATCACCGCACTTTCAATGATCGGTCTCGGCATTGGTGTGACGGTCACGCCTCTTACCACGCTTATCATGGGAGCGGCACCTCCATCCAAGCAGGGAATGGTCTCAAGTCTGACCGGTCTTGAGCGCTATGCCCCTATGACGATCGGTGTGGCAGTTTACAACCTGATGGTGATTGTTGGAATCGTCATAAGCGTCAAGAACTCGGGGATCACGTATAAAACACCTGCAGATATCAGCCCATACATCCTCTCCTTCGGCTTTGACCTGGCATTTGTGATTTCAGTGATTCTCGCCGTGATAATTCTGGCTCTCTGCTTCTTTATCAAAGAAGAAAAAGCAGCAGAAGAGTAATCCTTTTTTTTCTCATCAAACATAAATAGTTGCAAATGCAACTAAATTATATCAATGCAGCAAAAAACATTACAAAGAGGTCTTGGTCACAACATCATGGCCTTTGACAAGTATTTCAGAATCTATCTGAAAAACGGTCTTAAAGACCATAATCTCAATGCAGCTGAGGGAATGGTCCTCCTCTCCCTCATCGAAAAGGGAAACAAAACCGAGGGAGAGATTTTCACCACTATACACACCCGTGATCCTGAGATAACTCAGGATCAATTGGTACACGAACTGCATTATGATAAAAGCGTCATGACCCGAACGATGCAGTCGCTTGAAGGAAAAGGGTATGTTGTCCGTGCCGTAAACCCAACGGACAGCAGGTCGTTTGTTTTTTCTTTGACTAAAAAGGGAGCGGTATTCAAAGAAGTTCTGCTGACCAACATGATGGAATGGAACGCTGCAGTGCTGGACGGATTCTCCCTTTCGGAGATCGATTTGATGAATGATATGCTTGCAAGACTTGCACAAAATGCAAAAGTGGCCGGCAGCCGGGAAAGATGATGAACAAACATACAACTATCGCAAAAAAAGCCGGAAAGGGTCTTGCCGCTTATCTGACCGACTGGAAAAATCTGCTGGCTCACGCCCTTCTCGGATGTCTCCTGCTTCTTATTGCAATCATCGCACCGGTCCCGATATGGGCAAAACTTCTGCTGATCGTCTGTCTTGTGACGCTGAACATTATCCGGATGAGATGGTCAAAGAGTCGAAAGATGCAGAATACTGTGAAAAGATGAGATAAATGTCCCATCCGCAATTACCTTTAAGTGTACGTGGGATGATGTAGTTAACAACGAAAACGGAGAAAGGATCATGACATACGCAGTAATTTACTTTTCACGAACCGGAACCAGCAGGAGGATTGCTGAAAAAATCGCGAAAGAACTCTCCGTCGAACCGGTAGAGGTGACCGACAACATGGATTGGGACGGTACTCTCGGCTATATGCGTGCGGCACGCTATGCGGTGAAGAACAAAGAGGTCGCCATTCAGACCCGTGGTAAGATCGGGGAAGTGGACGAGTATATCGTCGTGACCCCTATGTGGTGCGGAAAAATCACTCCGGCGATCCGCATTCTTCTGCAGGAACTTCCAAAAGAAAAAGTCCACCTGATTGTTTCTTCCGGAGGCATGAACTACAAAGAACGAGACGGATATCTCTCCGTTCTTGACATCATGAAAAAAGACAAAAACGAAGATCAGCAGATCAACGCGTTCGTCAACAGTCTGACTGCCTCTTAACCAAATCACCCATTTTTAATCACGGAAGCAGCATCCGGATGGCGATCACCAGCATCAGGATAAAGAATATGCGCAGAAGCCAGACCTCAGGCACGCGACCCGAGATTCTGACGGCAAACAACACCATAGGTATTGCCGTAATTACGAGGATTGCCCACATTAGGACGTCAATGTAGCCGATTAGATAAAATCCGTATTCGGAGAGATTAATCCCGGCCGAAAAACCATTCACCAGATACGAGAGGATTCCACCAAGGGTTATAAAGACGATTGCGGCTGCAGAGGTTGCCGCCGCTTTTTTCATCGAAAATTTTCCAAGAAGTACCATAAGCGGTACAAGAATAGTTCCGCCGCCAACGCCCAGAAGTCCCGACATGAATCCAGCGGTACCGCCGATCCCGCCAGCAAGAGGAGCGGGCATTTTCTCACCCGTACCTGATGGAAGACAAGTAACCAGCCGGATCGCACCAAGTATCAGCATCACGCTAAAAAGAATCGTGAGAATCTGAACCGGCAGATAGGTGGCGACAGTACCGCCGATGAATCCAGTCACCGTACCACATAACCCCATGATAACGGCGTCCCGCCAGACAACATTTCCTTTTTTTGTATGACCAACGGCGCCGGTCAAAACGGTTGGGAATGCCGCGGCAAGACTGGTCCCGAATGCCACCAAAATCGCCATATCATCGGGGACACCAGACTGGCGAAGAACGAAATACATCACCGGAGCATACAAAAATCCGCCGCCAACACCCAGAAGGCCGGACATAAAACCGGCAAGAAGGCCGGTTCCGATCAGAATACAGATGAAGACGGGTTCCATGCTATCAGGGTATTATCTCGCATCCGTTATATCGTGTGTGGACAAAGGCATCCATGTCAAGTCTGCCTTCTTCGATCATCGACCGGATGCGGGGGATATTTTCCATAAGAGCATCGTGCAGGTTTCTAACGGCCCCGCAGACCAGCTGATATTCATCACGCCACGGACGAACAATATTCGAGTAAAGACAACGGCCTCCACAGAATCCGTAAATATCACAGGAAAGACACGGTTCCTGAATAGGAATTTCCGGTAAGGAAAGCGGATCGGCATTTTTGATATCGCCCGCATAATAATCCGCCATTCCCACCATAATCGGACAGGGAGCGATCCGGCCGTTGGTCATAATGCTGTAATTCACGTATCCCGAGCCGCACCTGAGTTTTGAGGAGCGGCCAAGCAGGAGATCCTCGGTCGTCGAAAGAAACGGATACCATTTTGGAACAATACCCGTTGTCTCGATACGCGAAACCCACTCGGCAACAAGCCGGCGGATGCCGGCATTATATCCCTCGCTCCACGCGGCAAACCTTCGACGGGAGAAGTCTCCGGTAAAATCCGCATCCATCTGCCAGTGGATCGAACTGAAATGTTCTGCAAGATGGGTGACGGCAGAAAAAATATCCGTGTCCTCTGCCACGGTCATTCTGGCGATAAGCTCGCCGGCGTATCCGTTGGCACGGATCAGTTCTGCTGTGCCAAGCACGAGATCATACATTCCCTCGCCACGATGCCTGTCGGTCAACTCCTTTTCCCCGTCGATTGAGAGAAGGATCGTCTCGAAACGGTTTGTGTATTCAGAGGGGAGTTTTCCAAGAAGAGTTCCGTTCGTCTGGAGCATGAACCGTTTTACCGGCGCATGATCCATGATCTCCATAACCAGATCGGATCGAAGGAGCGGCTCGCCACCGATAAACGTGAGAACGGCGTTGGGATCCTTTGCGAGAAACGCGTAGAGATCCACTAACGGAAACGACAGATTCTCGCAGATCGTATCATCAATCGTGCCCGGAGAATTCCCGGCAGGGTCTTCCTCCTCGAACATCTTTCCCCTGCAGTACGAACAGCAGAGATTGCAGTCATCGGTCACAATCAGATGGAAAAACATACTTCAATTGATGGTCAGACCATTCGTTTCCGCGATCTCAAGATATGTATCCGCTACATACTCGGCCTGCTTTCTAGTCATTCCGTAGGTATTGAACTTCCACACCTTGGTGGCGCCGGGAATAATACCGGTGATTCCCTTCTTTCCAAGAGCACTCGAGAGGAAAAAACCGCGCTTCTTGTGGGTCTGCGCGACCTGATCAAACGAACCGGTGGTGTCCACGCGGGTAAGCGTGTGTTTTCTCGGGTACTCGGAAAGGATCTTTGTTCCCTCGATGGAGCGAAGTGCCTCGACAATGATCTTACTGTTGGCAAGTTCCTCATCGAAGTGTTCAACACGTGCCTTCACTGTCGGGAAGGAAGCAAGAAGTCCGACGATTGGAGCACCCATCAGGGAACATCCAAGGATCCCCAGCTCTTTGATGCCGAATTTTCTCCCCGTGAGGTCGCCTTCCATCTGCGTCGTACGGAAAACCTCATCGGCCCGCTCTTCGGTCGCGGCAAGAATTCCCGATGGGGCTGGGGCGGCCATGCTTTTGTGACCAGATCCAACAATGAAGTCAACACCAAGTTCCTTACCATTTACCGGCATGACGCCGACGGTATAAACACCGTTGTAGAGAACGGGAATATCATACTGGTGGGCAACTTTTACGATGCCCTTCACATCGTGCATGTTCCCGAACTGGTAATCCACATGATCGATGAAGAGCAGTTTCGGCGCGGTACCAAACTCCCGGAGAACATCTTCGATCCGGTTTGCGGTATCCTCTGCGGTGATATGATTGTCGGCAGTTTTCGGGATCTCACGCACGAGCCCTTGCTGAAGTTCGACGGAGAGATACGAAGTATAGTGGGCAAGCGCACCGATCAGAACGGGATCGCCTTTTTCTACGTAGGTTCCGGCGACCTGCTGAAAACCGCGGCGTGCTCCTGGGATCGTGCGTGCCTGAGCCATCCCAAGCCACTCAGCAACATCGACATGGAAATCCTTCAGCGGCGGATTCTCGATATAATCCAGGCGGAACGGTTTTCTGCAGTTGTCACAGACCGAGTAACCGTCTCCCCAGGAGATCATCGCTTTCATCGCCTCAGGCGTCAGACGACCCGCAACCTGGATCGGATCAAGATTGATGGAGGTCTCGTCGACCATGCGTGCGTCGATATTATCACAGCATTTCATAAGAGTTCCTCTCTGAGTATGGATATCTGCTTTTCCACCGATGCGAGAGCCTTTTCGGTTTTTATCTTCTGGTTCTCGTCAAGGGAATGATCCGGGGCAGTAGTCCGGAGGATGGCTCTGATGTCCGTTAGGGAGAATAAAGCCTGAAATACTGCATCTGCGGCTCGCTGTGACATGATGGTATGTACGTCTACTCCCAGACAAAAGAAAATATCGTTACAGGCTGACGAGACCAAGCAGGAATAAGACGCCGATGATGATCGGCACATGGACGATATAGATGATCAGTGTATGACGTCCAAGAAAGCAAAGAGGGGCAAGTCCCCGAGGCATTTCACCGAGCCGGGTGAGGATTCCGCGGCGGAAACCGCATTTATAGATGACCTGACCAAGAGCCACACCGAGAAGAACGACACCGAACCAGGGAATAAGGGGTTAGTAGTCCAGCGTAGCAAATCCATTATAAGTAATACCGAACGGAATCAGAAAAGCCGGCCCCTCAGCATTGAGACGAGAGGAGAGAGAACGATACAGATTATGCCAAACACGAGGGGGACATACGGTTTGACTTTCAGCACGACAAACGGGATGGAAAGTATCGTGGCAACGCCGATCAGATGAAGAATACCGAAGACGACGACCTCTTCAGGGTAAACGATCCAGGTCACCAGGGTAATCATCGCAGCAATGCAGAGAAGATAAAGAGACCGGAGAAAGAGTTTCTTCGCCGCCTTTACCGGACTTGTTTCGCGGCCGGTAGATAAAACGAGGGATATGCCAGCAATCACGATAAAGAGAAAAGCGATCGGCGCACCCGACATGGTATACGGATTGAACCAGGGGACAAGTCCCGTGCCGAAAAAGTACAGACAGAAGAGAATATGATAGATGATCAATAAAATGAGGGCAATTCCGCGTGCAGCGTCCAGTTCGAAGTAGCGTGACCCTCTCATTGGATTTATGTTGATGCGGATATCATATCTATCCATCGGAAATGAAAGACGAACATATTATCGAGGCAATCGGAATGACGCGTATCGTCATCAGGGATGGAGAGGTTGTGGAGGTAGGAGAGCCGACCGTTGATTTTTGTCCTCTTGCAAAACGATTTGCCACACCAGTTGACCCGATAACACAGGAGTCGGTTCAAAAGAACATCGAGTCGCGAATCAAAAACTTCGGAATGTGCACAAAAGAACGGCAGGTTCTTGACAAGGAGACCTTCGTTCTCTTCGGTGCATCCGAACTTATGAGCACGGGTCTCAGAACAAAGACGCTTGACGCAGCGGTCATCTGCTCAGACGGCGCAGGAACGGTTATTGTTCGAACTCCCGATCTTGTTCAGGGACTCGGCGGAAGGATGTCAGGTCTTGTTTCAACAACTCCCCATCCTGAAGTAATGAGAAAAATAGAGGAGGCAGGCGGCATCGTCATCGACAAAGAGACCGCTAAACTCGACGTCCTTGCAGGACTTGCACGGGCAAAATCCGAAGGATGGACGAAAACAGCAGTCACGGTTGCGGGATTCCAGCATGAACTCGCAGAAGAGATCCGCACAAAATATCCTGAAGCACTGATAATAGCAGTTCACACATCCGGGGTTACAAGCGCCGAAAATGCAGAGAGGCTGGTCGCCTCCTCCGACCTGGTCTTTGCCTGTGCCTCGAAGTATGTTCGTGGTGCCGTGTCCAAAGCATTGGTACAAGGAGGAGTGGGCGTGCCGGTATATGCCATGAGCCGGACAGGAAAACGTCTGATCATGGAAAGACTGATTGAAACGGATCAGCAGATCCTGGTGAAAAACACCAAACTTCCGGTCGAGGATATGGGAAAACAGCCGGAACCTTAAGTTTAATTTTTTTGCTTGGTTGAGACCTGAAATAATCCCGGACTCGAGAAAAACAGGACATCAAAGTTACTCATTGTTTTTATTTAGAACAAAATTTTGTCAGATTTTTACATTCAGACTGATTATAACTGGATTAGGGGCAAAAGGTTTAAAGCGTGAGCCCAAAAGTAAAGTGTTCACCGGACGGGGCAGCCGTATGCCGATGATCCCTAGTTTTTTCACTGTGGCGTCGGCTTCCCGCAAACCGGTCTCTGCCACATTTGTGCGGAGATGAACACAGACTTGAGGCGAAAATGCATTCATTGTATATTTCATCATTATTCCGGCTAGTTAATGAGCCGGAACATGCTTTGCATGAAAACTATCTGCGAATAAATCCGATCACCGGATGGATCATGGATCATCATTTTGAATTAAGTGATTCCGGCCCGACCAAAACCGGAGAGCGTGATATATGACACTGCAGACAGAGTCTGCGGAGAAAACCGCAGACGCAGAGACGCAAACGAACGAGAGTGGTGCCTTTTCAAAGGGAAGATATGCCGGGATTGATGACGGTGAATACTGGAAAAACTGGAAATGGCAGGTCAGGCATGCGGTCAGAAGTATCGACATGGTCCAGAAGGTACTCGGAATAACGTTTGACCCAAAAGAACGAGAAGAGCTCCAGAAAACGGTCGAAAAGTTCCCAATCAGTATCACCCCGTATTACCTCTCGCTTATCGACACCGAGGATTACCGAAATGACCCGATTTTCAGGCAGGCATTCCCATCTCCTGCAGAACTCATCGTGGAAAACTATGAGCTCAGCGATCCGCTTGCAGAAGACAAAGACAGTCCGTGCGAGTGTATAACTCACAGATATCCGGATCGGGTTCTTTTTCTTGTCAGTAATACCTGTGCAATGTACTGCAGACACTGTACACGGAAACGAAAAGTCGGTGATAAAGATTCCATCCCCGATCGTGAAAAAATTCTTGAGGGGATTGCCTACATACGTGAAAACACCCAGATTCGCGACGTACTCCTTTCTGGAGGAGATCCGTTTATGTTGAGCGATGAAAGCTTGGACTGGATACTTACCGAACTTACCGCCATCCCGCATGTCGAGGTAATACGAATCGGGACAAGAGTTCCTGTTGTCCTTCCATTTAGGATCACCAATGAACTGGTCGACATCCTCAAAAAGCACAAACCGATCTGGATCAATACACAGTTCAATCATCCAAAAGAGATGACTCCGTCAGCCCAGGCAGCAGTTGCAAAACTTGTCGATGCGGGAATTCCGCTTGGAAATCAGTCGGTTCTCCTTGCACGGATTAACGACTGCCTGGTCATTATGAAAGAACTGGTACATCAACTGGTGAAAAACCGGATTCGTCCGTATTATTTGTATCAGTGCGATCTGTCAGAAGGAATCAGTCATTTCCGAACACCCATCGCGAAAGGAATCGAGATTATGGAAAGTCTGATCGGGCACACCAGCGGATTTGCCGTCCCAAGGTATGTGGTGGATGCGCCAGGAGGAGGAGGGAAGATTCCTGTATCTCCGAATTATCTGCTGACATGGTCGGTAAACAAGGTAGTTCTTCGAAACTATGAAGGAATCATCTGTACATATCAGGAGCCGGCAGGTTATGACAGAATTATCTGTGATCAGAAGTGTGATGCCTGCAAACTCCAGCTGAACATACGAAACGCAGATGAATCAAAGGTCGTCGGCGTCGCAAAACTTCTCGCTGATTATGATGATACAACCACACTGATCCCGGAAAATAACGAACGTCTTGACAGGAGGGAGGATGAAACCAACTGATTCCGTGATCACATATGGAAACAGCATACTTCAGCACGGACCTTTCAACAACAGGATCTACTTCATAACACTTGCACCAGAGGACCTGCCGGCGATCATCAGGTATGCAGATGATCTTGCCGAAAAGGAGGGATATACCAAGATCGTTGGAAAAGTTCCCTTATCTTCTGCAGAGCATTTTTTCCATGCAGGCTACGTAATTGAAGCATCCATCCCAGCATTCTATCAGGGCAGAGAAGAGGCAGTATTCATGGCGAAATACACCGACCCTGCCAGAAAAGAGATCAAAGGATTAGACAAACATACAGAGACGCTTGCTACAGTTCAGAAGCATACTGCTCATCGAAAGGAAGGATATCTCTCGGAAGGGGTCGCCCTTCGGCCCGCACAAACAGATGATGCCGAAAATCTTGCAGCCTTGTTTCAACGGGTCTTTCCAACGTACCCTTTCCCAATATTCGATCCTGCATATCTCAAAAAATCCATGCAGGACAACGTACGCTATTTTCTCATCACGCACGGAGAGAACATTGCTGCATCAGCGGCATGCGAAGTTGATGAAGCGAGCCTGACTGCAGAGATGACGGATTTTGCAGCAGATCCCTTGTATCGCGGCAGGGGATTTGCAGGTATCCTGCTTGCCGAGATGGAAAAGGCTATGAAGCGAGAAGGAATCATCACAGGATATACCATCGCCAGATCGATTTCTCTCCCTATGAATGCAGTTTTTGCAGGGGCTGGTTACCGATTTGGCGGGATGCTTCCAAACAACACCAACATAAGCGGAGCAATGGAGAGCATGAATATCTGGTACAAAAAACTTTAAAGAAAAACTCCAGATATCCCCACCTTTTCCAATACATTATACTATATTCAAAAAATATTCAAAGGTATTTAACATAATTTTCTCCATATCCGCCCAATAAACAGAAAAGGTTTAAACAATAGAGACAAAGTAAACTCTGTTTAAAGAATTGTGCATCGGGTCACTAAGATCTTCTGTTTAACGGCAATGTGACCGGTCTTTTTGCACATATCGAGTCTGCCCCTTTTGGGCGGATTGTACCTTCAACCGAGGGAAAGAAATGAAACCAAAGTACATTACATCTATTTCTGCGCTTGACAATCTTGTTGGGCTTGCTCCCAAAGAACGGGAGATGATGGAGAGAGTGACCGACGTATTTCCGTTTCGGGCCAACGATTATTATCTATCACTTATCGACTGGAAAGACCGGAGGGACCCGATCAAAGCTATCATCATTCCCAACCCCCGTGAACTTGAATCCGGCGGATCAAATGACCCATCCTGTGAAAAAGACTACACCAAAAAACCCGGCCTTCAGCACAAATATGATCAGACCGGACTTCTGCTTTTGACCGATGTCTGTGGCGGAATATGCCGTTTCTGTTTTCGAAAACGCCTTTTTATGTCCTGCGAACGCGAGACGGTGAAAGATGTCTCCGAGAATCTCGAGTATATTCGTCAGCACAAGGAGATCACCAATGTACTTCTCACCGGCGGGGATCCACTGACCCTAGGCACCAGGCATCTCGAATCCGTGCTCCGTGAACTTCGCGAGATCCCGCATGTAAGCATCATTCGGATCGGAAGTAAGATGCTGGCATACAATCCTTACCGTATCCTCAACGATGCTGAACTTCTTTATGTTCTCTCCCGATACAGCACCCCAGAAAAGAGAATATATCTGATGGCACACTTCAACCATCCTAATGAGATCACGGATGTCTCCATTCAGGCGGCAGAGGCGCTGCAGAAATCCGGTGTGATCGTTGTCAATCAGACACCGATCCTTAATGGAATCAATGCCGAATCGGAGACGCTTACGGCACTTTTCCGAAAACTTTCCTTCGCAGGAATCTCGCCCTACTATGTCTTCCAGTGCCGGCCGGCGACCGGAAACGGACTATTTCAGGTCCCGGTCGAACAGTCCTATGACATCATTCAAGGAGCTTGGAAAAACTGTTCGGGTCTTGCAAAACGTGCGAGATTCATCATGTCCCACTCGACCGGAAAAGTCGAGGTAGTTGGGAAAGATGCCGAAAACATCTTCATGCGATATCATCAGGCGGCAGAAAACGAGGAAATTGGAAAGTTCATGACCTTCCCGACGAACCCAAAAGCAACTTGGTTCGATGATTATCTTGCAGACCCGACACTGGAAATGGAACAATCCACATCTATAAATCGAATCCTAAGATAGAATCAAAGTATGTGGTAAAATATGGCAAAAACATAGAAATCATGTTTCATATGCCTATTTTTACCAATATTTGACTGAATGTCTAAAAAAGAGAGTTATCCCCGGCGGCAACTTTGGTCGCCGCGGACTCTTGATCCCATCCCACAGCCGCATGGCATTCCCCCGCGGCCAGCACCATAAAATGGCGCCTGTGAAATTATCTGTTTTTCCCGTTCTCCGGACGCTGCCGCACCCTCTGGCGTGTGTACCGCTGACGGTACAACTTCGGTGTACCCCGGTCTAGCCCGGCATTTCCCAAAACCCCGTCCTGTCATTGACCCCGTTCCAAGAGGTCCTGTACCATTTAATCCTGGCATTTCATGTGTTCCCTGATACTATTCAAAGTACCATATTTACACATATGCGCGAAAATATATAAATATATTTATAGTGGCAAACTACATTGGGGGTTATCAGAACACTAATTCATTCTCGTCGCTATTAGGAATAACGAAAAAAAGGGGAAGATAAAACCCGCAACCAACAACCCTACGCAATCATCAGCAGGCGTTAAGCTGGGTCAATTCCATTTTTAAATCGTCTGCCAATACACGGATTGCTCGCGATGCCGGTGATTCACCAAAATCGGTGACCGGGACTCCCGCACGTATCGCACCTATCACTGCAGGATCAAAAGGAATCTTTGCAAGAAGAGGAAGGGCTTCCTCACGGCAGTAGGATTCAATCTCTTCTGTATGTAACGGATCCAGATCGTATCGATTCACAACAACAAAGATTTTTGGACGGAACTGACGGCAAACGGTGACGACCCTTTTCAGATCATGAAGACCCGAGACACTCGGTTCTGTGACCACAAGCACTGCATTCATGCCGCTGACTGACGAAATCAGAGGACAGCCGGTTCCAGGCGGACCGTCAACCAGAAACATATCCGCATCCCCGTCACGTTCGAGTGCCGTTTTCTTCACTGCGTGAACAAGCAGACCGGAATTTCCGGCACCGGGTACGAGTCTGGCATGAACAAGATGACCGCACGAAATCTCCAAATACAGAATCACACCGGTCTGCCTTGGCTGCATAGTCACCGCGTTGGCAGGGCAGACCAGTGTGCAGACCGCGCATCCTTCACAGCGGGATGGATTGATCCTATATGACTCACCATCCAGATCAACAGCATTAAAGCGGCAGTAATCTCTGCACGTACCGCACTCCGTACATACTGCCGAATCAATCACTGCCGCCTTCATTCCCATGAACGGATCGGTTCGGAGCAGGCGAGGATTCTGGACAAGAGCCATATTTGCAGCATCCACATCGCAGTCCGCAAGTACAAGAGATCCTTTCAGCAGACGGGATAGAGAAGAGGTGAGCATCGTCTTTCCCGTGCCACCTTTCCCGCTGATCACAGCTACCTGAATCATTCCTCTACCCCCGCAAGTATTTTGGCCTTGTCAAAGAGAGACAGAAATTCCTTCTGCCACTCCGGCCGCGCTCTGCAGAGAAGATCACCTATACTGTGAATAGAAGCGATTTCACGGCTGAATGGAATGGTCAGAAGAACCTCAATACCATGCTCAGAACAGAACCTGAGAGTCTCGTCATCCTTTCCATCACTTCTATTGATGACGACGCCTGCCGGAATCCCAAGACGCTTGGTCACATCAACGGCAAGTTCGAGATCGTGCAGACCAAATGGTGTTGATTCGGTGACAAGCAAACATGCATCGCACCCCTCAAGTGCCTCGACAACCGGACATGATGTTCCAGGAGCCGTGTCAAGAATTACAACAGGATCGGCTGCGGTCTCTTTTTTCACCTCATGAATAATTGGAACGGCGAGGGGACTGCCGATATCCAAAACACCGGTAACAAGCTTCAAGCCCGGAGCGGGTGTTGAGACAGAGAGATTCCCTATTCGTTTTGGTTCTTCGCTAATCGCCTTTTCCGGACAAACCAAAACACATCCCCCGCAGGAGTGGCACAGATCGGCAAAGAAAAGAAGTTTCTTCGGCAGTACGGAGATTGCCCCATACCGGCAGAACTCGCCGCACTTCCCGCACTTGGTACAGAGCAGTTCATCGATTACGGGTATCGGCAGGGTTACATCACGTGTCTGGACTGTTGAAGGAAAGAAAAGGTGGAGATTCGGTTCTTCCACATCACAATCAGCGAGGGTTACAGGACCTTTCGATGAGTGGGTGAAAGCCAGATTTGCTGCCACCATACTTTTTCCTGTACCACCTTTTCCACTGGTAATAGCTAATTTCATGGTTTTATTCTCTGATTTTTTTAAACGATCATGAGATCTCTGAATCGTGAGCCGGCTCCCGGTTTTGAGACCGAGATACTCTCATGTGTATTTTTACTCATATGCGCACAAGTAATTTAAACTATCTCATCGTACACATAGTATCCTTTGCAGAAGGTTCCGTTGATTATCCAAATGAATCGACGAATTATGCGAATAGTTCTGCATCAGGTGGTGAATAATTTCATGAGTAAACATACAATCATTGATGACTTGCTTGCAACTCTGCCGAACAAACCCGTACCGGTTCGGTCTGTTCACGTCGGTGCCCACTGGACTGCTGTTTGCAGCACACGCTGCGGTCTGGCTACAACGATAATTGGAGACAATTGTCACGATCACAAAACTGTTGTGCGTGATGCCGGATCCCTGCACTTGAAAAGTGCTCAGGAACTTGCCGAATATGCAAAATCGAATTATCCGTTAGAAGCCAGTATTGGTATAGCTGCTATCAACTCGCTTCTGGATATGGATGAACGAAACGCTGTAGAAATGAATGCATCTCAAGTTCTTATGGAAAAAGGCGCCGGGAAAAACGTAGCGCTTGTCGGGCATTTTCCCTTCATACCAAAACTCCGGGATAGTGTAAAAAATCTCTGGGTCCTCGAACTCAATCCGACAGAAGATGACTACCCCGCGCAGGCTGCCAGTGAGTTGATTCCAAAGGCCGACATTGTCGCACTCACCGCAAGTTCTCTGATAAATCATACAATGGACAACCTGCTTGAGCTCTGCGATCCGGACGCACTGGTCATGATTCTTGGACCAAGCACACCCCTCTCGCCGGTATTGTTCGACCGGGGAGCAAACATCGTTGCGGGATCACGTGTTCTGGATGAAAACGACGTCCTTCACGCCATTGCACAGGGATCAACGTTCCAGCAGGTAACCGGGGTTAAACTGTTGACCTTTACACACCCATAAAAGGTGAAATACGAGAAAATAGTAAGAGATGCATGATGCAAAAAACAGATCAGAATAATAGCCGGAATAGTGAAGAAAAAACAGTCATCCAGTCATCAGAAGACATTCCAGATTCATTCACGTACACCCCGATCGGGATCGTTCATTCGCCCTACACCGATACCGCCGGAATGCCGATCCAGCCAACAGGAGCTGAAGGCGTACGCGGCACAATAATTCTGCGGCCGGAACTTTCACCTGGTCTCAAGGATCTTCAGGAGTTCTCCCACATCATCCTCATCTATGCATTTCACCGTTCATGCGGCTATTCACTGCAGGTCACTCCGTTTTTGGACACGGTTCAGCACGGAGTTTTTGCCACCAGAGCCCCGAAACGGCCAAATGCTATTGGTCTTTCAACCGTCAGACTAATCGATATTCGGGATAATGTTCTGACGATAGAAAATGTGGATCTCCTTGACGGAACCCCTCTGCTGGATATCAAACCCTATGTGCCGGCATTCGATGTATTTAGTTCGGCAAAAGCGGGATGGCTTGACAAAACATCGCAGGAAGCAGAGTCGGCACGATCGGATAAACGATTCAGCATATAACCGATCCCGGGAGTAAACGGGAAAAGCGTTGAAAAAATCGTATTATTATGCATAAGGACAATATCTGATACACATGATTCGAATCACCGCCGATCGCACATTCGGGGAATGGAAATGACGGGGAGCCATATCTTCGGCCCAGTCATGTCCCGCAGACTTGGGCGATCACTCGGCATAGATCTTCTGCCTTTCAAGACCTGTTCCTATAATTGCGTTTACTGCGAATGCGGAGCGACAACCCAACTTACGATGAAACGTGCCGAGTTTTATCCAACTGAAGAGGTAATTGCCTAGTTGGATAAGGTCCTTGCAAAAGATCCAGTGCTGGATTACGTAACATTTGCCGGATCCGGAGAACCTACTCTCTCTCTTTCGATAGGACCGGTCATCAGACATCTGAAAAAAACCTATCCCAAATACAAAGTCGCCGTCCTCACGAACGGAAGCCTGCTTGGCGATAAAGAAGTCAGAGAGGGACTCAGAGAGGCAGATCTGGTTATCCCAACACTTACCAGCACCTCTCAGGAAACGTTCGAACATATCCATCGTCCGTTTCCCGGCCTTCTGACAAGCACGATCATCACCAACATACTCGAGTTTAGAAAGGAATTCGCCGGGGAGATCTGGCTGGAGATCTTCCTGATACCCGAAATGAACACCAGTTTAGAAGAGCTGAAGTCGCTTCGAGACGTTATAGAAAAAAAATCCGGCCCGCACGCATTCAGCTGAACACGCTTGACCGGCCGGCTGCCGAAGACTGGGTCACGGTTCCAAGTGAAGATGAGCTGGAAAAAATCAGGAAATACTTTGCCGAACTCAAGATACCGGTGGATGTGGCCGGAGTCTGCTGTGAACAGCCGGACTCCTGCATCGCCGGCGAGAGTATGCATGAACTGATCAAAAAAACTCTGCAGATCCGTCCATGCTCGGTCGAAGATCTCGCATCCATGACCGGCTTACATCATCACGAAGTGGCCAAATACCTATCAGGACTTCTTGAAGAGGGAACTATTCATGTCCAAAGAGGGAAGATAGGCGTTTTTTACTCTGCGGGCCCGGACACTGATCAAAAGTAACATCGGGTAAAGGGAGAGGAGACTTTGCCAAATAGTCACAGAACTCCCACCAACCCTGAAAAAACATAGCTTCATATAAAGGAGAGTGAGATAGTATCAATTCAATGATCTCTCTGCTTCTTTCTCGTCGTAAATCAAATGAATTCAGGATATCCGGCATGAGTATCGCCGTGTTCCTCCTCTTTTTATGTCTTGTTTGTGTACCTGTTCTTGCTGATTCTGATGAGAACCAGATAACAGACACTATCCCAAATCCAGCCGTAAGTGCTGATGTCGAAGCATTTTTTGACGCATCGATCCCGGCAGGACTTGCAAAATACAATATACCCGGCGCAACGGTCGCAGCAGTATATGATGGAAAACTGATCTTTTCCAAAGGATACGGGTATGCCGATATTACCAATAGAACACCGGTCGATGCTGGATCGACACTCTTTCATATTGGTTCAGTAACTAAACTCTTCACCTGAACATGTGTTATGCAGCTGGTGGACGAGGGTAAAATCGACCTGGATGCAGACATCAACACCTTCCTTGCCGATTTTTCTCTTCCGGACACCTATCCCGGCCAACCGATCACCATGCGAAACCTGATGACGCACACAGCCGGATTTGAAGACGAAGCGCGAGGTGCGACGGTTGAAAGCGTTGATGATCTCTTTTCAATCAGAACCTACTGCCGGGATTATATGCCCGCACGGGTCTATCCCCGGGAACCGTGACCTCCTACTCAAATTACGGCACGACACTCGCAGCCGTCATTGTTGAGGATGTAAGCGGCATGCCGTTTGAACAGTATCTCCAGGAAAATATCTTAACACCGCTTGATCTCAAAAATACCCATCTTTCCTATTTCCTCCCGCCAGAATCTGCCGATAACCTCTCCTCGGGATATAATTATATCAGCGGGACAAATGCAGCGATCACCGACACGATTTTTGTCATCGGACCTGCCGGATCCATGAGCTCCACAGCAGAGGATATGGCAGTTTTCCTTGCCGCACATATGCAGAACGGAAAAGTGAACGGCGCAGAAATTCTTTCTGAACCGGCCGCCGCACTCATGCATGCAAGAGCATTTACAAATGACCCGCGGGTCAGCGGCATCTGCCTTGGATTTTATGAAAACTATCTCAATGGCGAGCGGATCGTCCTCCACGGCGGAGATACCAATACCTTCCATTCGCTTTTCGTTATCATTCCTGACAAAAAAACCGGATTTTTTGTCTCATACAATGCTCCCGGAGGGACAAGTGCACGAAATGATCTGCTTCTCGAGTATGTCGACCGATTCTACCCGCTCACAGAGAAAGAGACGGTGACGCAGGAAATAGAACATTCCGCATCATTTGAGAAGTATGCAGGAGTTTATCAGTCAAACCGCCATAATTACCGGACGTTTGAATTCTTCCTCCAACCTCCCCAACAAATGACGGTTGAAGCGGGAGAAAATAATACTTGCCTTGTATTAAATATTGATGGCACATCTACAGAATACATCGAAGTTTCACCCGGCGTCTTTCAAGAGAAAAGCGGCGCCCCGTCTGTGTATGGAAATATGGTCTTTCGGGAGAATGAGAACGGTGATGTGACGTTCCTCTGTTCCGAAAATACGCCGGTCCTCGCATATGAACGGGTCCCATGGTATGCAGTCAATGCATTTACGTTCGGGGTGTTCTCTGCTTCAATGGTGCTTCTCTTCAGTGTTTTCATATGGCCTGTAATGGCATTTTTCCGAAAGATATACGGGAAACGCAGTGAGGAAGAAGCGAAAACAAGACTTCCCTTCTATGCCCGCCTGACGGCGTTTATATCCGCAGTTGTGAGCATGTTCTTTGTGTTCTGTCTCTACACGATAATTCAACCCAACGAGGAATTGATCATGTCCTATCTCTTGAATCAAACACCTCCGCTCCTCCTTACGGTCATTCTGACAATCCCGGTGATATGCATAATATTGTCGATCGTAACCGCAGGTTTCACCTTCGTTGTCTGGAAGATGAAGTTCTGGAATGTATGGCAGAGAGTCCATTTTACGCTCGTTACTATCGGACTCTTTATGCTCATATGGTGGATAAATTATCAGAATTTATTCTTCTTCCGATTATGACAAAAACCCACCTCCCTTTTTTCGTTTCAATGCATTTTTAATTGTGTCCCTGGAAAAAAGCATCATCACGTTCACAGATACCATTACCTCATAGCTGAGTAGTTACCTCAAATCAAATAAATTATAAATATCCTTGCAAAGATAAACAGATTATGACCGTAAACCAAGGAGGGACACTGATACTGGATGATCTGCGAGGCAGGAAATTAGGTATTCCAACAAAACTACCCGCCTTTAACCCAGATACGGATGTATCGACGGCTCAGGATTATACAAATCCTGAAAGCTGGCTTTCGATGCCCGCATATTTCAGCAGGGAAAAACAGCCGGTCGATGTATTCTGGGTCTATCCGACTATCCTCTCCGACAATGTAACCTACCTGATGGACATCAGCGATTCGGCATTACGGGAGAAAGCACACTGGACGCTCGTGGAACAGGCCAGCATATTCGATGGGCAGGCAAATATTTACGCACCATTTTACCGGCAGAACAATGTGAAAATCAATCCGTTGATGCTGACCGGGGCAAAGCCCATCTTTGATCTGGGACAGCAGGACCTCATCCGTGCTTTTGATTATTTCCTGAAAATTTTCAACAAAGGAGAACGGCCCATTATTCTCGCGGCCCACAGTCAGGGATCGGTCAGGGTCGTTGAACTCTCGAAAGCAGGAGAACTCCTGACCGGTGATGCCGAATCACTGAAGAGAATGGTGGCGGCGTATGTTATCGGATATTCGATTACACCATCGGATCTCGAACAAAATCCCCTGATGAAGATCAGTGAACATGCAACGGAAACGGGGTGTTTTATCACATATAATACGATCTCCGATGCTGAAGGCAAAGAAAAACAGGGACCGACAATCATTCCCGGAACCTTTGTGGTAAATCCTTTGAACTGGAAGACCGACACCACGTTTGTACCCGCCTCGGAAAATATCGAGGCAGTGTTCTTCAAACATGAACATCCAGAAACTCCTGACAGATACCCGAACTTTGCAGCGTCACAAATCGTAGACAACGTGCTTGTGATTACAAACATATCCAATCCGGAAGAATTACCTGCGGCCAGTGTTACCTTCCCGGAAGGTGTCTATCACATATACGACTATGCGGTCTTTTACGGGAACCTCAGAAAGAATGTGGGTGATCGGATCCGTTCGTATCTGGAGAAGGAGAAGATCGCGCAAAAATAAAATAACTCATTCTCTTTTTTTCTGAAATCTGATGATCAGTATTTTGTTAAAGATGTTACAAAAGAACTCTGACAAAACAAAAGAATGCGAGGGATGGGATTCGAACCCAAGAACTACTACTAGACTAGCCCCTCAAGCTAGCGCCGTTGACCTGGCTTGGCTACCCTCGCACTGTGCGACCTATACATGTGGGTCAGTCAAGTAAATAAATCTGCTGGATTTACACGGAGCACTTAGACATTGCTGTGCAAAAAATAAGGCAAGGGTATTTATGTGTTCCGTGATAGACACAAAGATACAATGTGGCGGAGAATACTCGAACAATTTCAGGACTCGCCCTCGCAACAGAGAGTCGTCCGTTTTCTTCTTGAAAACGGTTTCGGCGTATCTGCCGAGGGAAAAGCAGTAGTAAACGGCATAGAAATTTCCGCATCCGCGCTCGCACGCGTGATAAAAGTCGATCGACGGGTCGTGGACTCCACCCTGCGCAGAATCTGCGAGATCGATGAACTACAGTCTCTCTTTTCCCGTCTCCGGGTCACTCCCGATCTCACAGACGTCGCCAAAAATCTCGGCCTTTCGGTAATCACCATCCTCCCGAATAATGCCGGCGACAAAAACATCGTCGCCTCGGCGGTGGACGTCCTCGCCTCCTACGATCTGCCGCTCAGACAAATATTCGTCACCGACCCCTATGTGGTCGAAACGCCGCGCCTCGTCATCATCATCGACGGAGTGATCCCCGCAGAAGCCATACAGAAACTCCGCAATCTTCCAACGGTCAGATCACTCATCCTCTAACGCAGGTCAGTTACAAACGGACAGATTAATTACGTCATATAACTAACACTTAGAGATATGGTATCCAGCATTGTCCTTCCGATAAAAAAAGTCAACTCACTCGTTGACTCAAAAATTTCCGTGGAAATAAAAGATGAGGGATGTAAATTCGAGGGACGGCTCGTCGCGATGGACGAGTATCTCAATCTTCACCTCGAAGAAACCGTTGAGATCACCGCAAACGGTCGAAGAAACATCGGCACCGTCGTCATCCGCGGAAACAACATCCTCACCATTTCTCCGCTGAACTAAATATGTCCAGAGAAGCTGAACTAAACGAAGCGGACGAAAAAACATTTGCCTATCTCAAAGAACACCCGAAGGGAGTTCTGCAGAGCGACCTCTGGAAAGCGATTGAGGCGGACAGCCGAACCTGTTCGCGCATCCTCAAAAAACTGGAGGATGCAGGCCTCATCGCCCGGGAAGAGACGAAAAAAGACGGGACACGCACCTATCTTATCACCGTCGTCCACACATCTCAGGCAGTCGACCCCAGCCTTTTGATGGCCGGCGAGTACATCGTCCCCTGCGTCGCCTGCGATGAGGAGTGTACTGTTGAACACTGTAAAATGCTTGAAGACTGGATCTATGAGCTGGTCTTCGACGAACTTGAATAACCTTCTTTTTTCGCTGTCAATTAATAACGAAACCTATTTCTCCATTGCCTACAGATTCAGTGTATTATGTCGGCAGGTTTTTTTGACCGGTTCTCTGCAAAGAAACCCTGGATCGTCGAGAGTGTACCGCCGCCATCGACCGGTCACGGGGCAGGAATGCAGGTTCCCGAATACAAATCACAACCATATTTCATCGTCGCATCCGTTGAGATGGGAAACACTACGACCAAATGCATTCTGACGGGCACAAGCCTTGATGACGGAAAATCTTACATCATCAATAAGACCGTGTCCATGAGCAGAGATGTCAGAAAACCGAAAAGTGGAGAAGAGATTTTTGGAGCTACGCTTGACGGAACGGAGCTTACCAGAGAATCCGTCACCGAACTTGTCAGAGACACACTGATCAAATGTCACAAAGATGCAGATCTGAGCATCAAAGACGAGCTTGATTTCGTTGTGAGAAGCACAGGAGTTGTGGCCGCAATGGACTCGCCCGATCAGGTCGGCGAGTTCGTCAAGGCACTCGCTAACGGATGCCTGCTCGCCGGTGTTCCGCCGAAAAAGATGACGCCCCCGATGGGAATCAACGGCCTTCCCAAAAAACTCCGGGACTTCTCCTACGCCGACCGGCTCGTCTTTACCGGGGCGATCGCAGGAGTTACGCCCCCAATCGGATCCACCGGAGTCGAGATGGTCGCAAACGAGATGGAGGGAGAGCTGGCAATGGCCGGGATCAAGGAGGGGGCCAAATGGACCGGGGTCGACATCAGGAATCCCTGTATCTCCATGGACTTTGGGACCACGCTCGACGGACGTATCACCAGTGATGTCGATCCAAATGCAGAGAACCCCTTCGCCAAGACGATTGGAAACTTCTGCGGCCTTGCCGGCGCAATACCCGATGCAATCATCCGCGGAACCGGCCTCGTCGATAAAAAGAAAGGTACCGCGCTTGATCTGTTCGGAGAAAAATGCAAACCCTCCTCGACTCGGGCAACGAAAAAAGCCCAGCCCTATGTCGACCGTTGCATGGAAATAATCGACATCACCGAAGTCCCGCGTGATCGGACGCATTTCGGCAAAGTGCCGGTCTGCGCCGACGTTGCCGAGGATTCCGGTATCGTTCTGATCGGTGTCGATATCGGTGTGAACGGCGATCGAACCTCCGACCTTGAAGCGATCGGTGCGGAAATCGCCAAAAATGAAAACAAAGAAGTGATCAAAGAGGTGATCGACCGGGTATGTGCAAACGTCGCACTCAAAATCATCGATATCTGTATCAAGAGAAACTTCCTGCCGAAAAACAGCTCGATCGGGTTCACCGGCCGTGCGATCATCTCAGGCAATAAACCTCAGTATATTCTCGAGGGTGTGATGGAACGTGGAATCTATGATGATCCGGTCGATCATCTGGTCTTTGTCGATGACGGACTTGCCCGCGGGGCGGCACTGATGGGCAGATGTATGAACAGTCTTGGAAATGCCAAATGCCCGATCGGCGGGGTTCGGGGCGGACATTGTATAATGGCAAAACGCCAAAAGATAGGTAAGTAATATGGAAGACGAAGAATTTGATTTAGTCATTCCTCCGGGAACACCTAGAACGATCATCCGTGACGCCGCACTCAAGTTCGATGTAGAACTCGTGAGTGTCACCCGTCCGCTGAATTATGCCAATATGGTGAACGACGAACGCGAACTCCTGGCACTTCGGGGAAAGAAAGAGGAGATCGAAAAAGCGAATGAGTTCCTTTATCAGAAGATAAAGGAGTTTATTGACAGCTAACTTTTTTTTATTTTCAAAAGAGCCGATCCTCTATACGAAAAGAGAGGCTGAAAAATATTGGATATGTTAATTGATATTTTCGAGACTGTACCCGCGTGACGTTAGAAGAGCTTTTACTCTGTCACGGTGATTTCCCTGAAGTTCAATAGAGTTTTCCTTCACGGTGCCTCCGCATGCAAGCCTGCCTTTGAGGAACTTGGACAGATCCTCTAAATCGATCTCATACGGATCGAGACCGTCGACAACGGTCACTTCTTTGCCGTACCGTCTCTTGCTGACTTTAACGCTAATACGCTGCTGTTCTTTTGCGACTTCTTCACAAATACAGAGTTCTTTTGGTAAACCACATTTCGGGCAGATGCCACTGTTCATTGCAGTAGTTAGTTGGTGCCGGCGAGTTAAAATATATATGGTTGACTTGAGGGGAAAAACCTTTGAAGAGTTACCCTTTGAAATTATAGAAATAATTATTGAGTTTCTCTTTTTTCGTCACAATATCCCGCTCGGCTTTCGATAAAAGGAGATCACGCTCTCTGCTTTGGATCGCAGGGCAGTATTTGCAGAACGCATCGTCGATATCATTCCATACTGCGCGAACCGGGCAGTAATACTCGCCGTCATACTGTTCCACGGAAAAACCGCCGGGAAACGGCATACCAACGGGATGGACGGGTTCGTCTTTGATGTAAACGGTGTAGGCGGCAATCAGGTACTTGAGAGAACGCAGACGATCTCCCGGAGTTCCTTTCGATGCCGCCCGCCGGGCGTCGACAGTAAACGCATTCCACGAAGGAGGAAGAAGAATAGCAGAATGAATTGGCGAGAGCTCGTCAGTCATCATCCGATGATAGCCGTCGACGATCTGGATACGAGCATACTGCATGAAAGAATCCCCGTACTCTTTTGGCACATTCTCCAGCTTTTTTGCATACCGGGTAAGCATCAACTCCAGATCTTCAGGAGAATACAGCTGACCTTTCTCTTTGAGGAGCGTGAGAAGGGCACCTTTGCGGGACACGCAGGCAAACTCACCCCATGAAAAAAGAGTTCGCGAAGGGGATGTCCCCTCGCGGTTCCAAAATCCCATCAGGTCACCTTATTCTGACAGAGGTTTTGCGCCTTTCTTCCAGACCGCTTCGCGATAGGTCGGGCCGCTGTTATATGTACAGAACGGGATGAGTTTTCCATCCGGCGTCGCATAGTGGATACAGCAGCGGGATACCCGATCAGTGTCGTAGTTGAAGGCATCCATGAAATGCATCGTCCCGATGAAGAGAGCATTTTCGTGGAATTTACCAAGCGAGTCGAAGTCGTGTTTGACAAGAGCGTCGTAGATGAGTTTCTTGAGATCGATCCGGATACCCTCGACCTCTTCTTTGGAAACAGCCTTGTTTATCTTACCAAGACCGGTGGGTATAGCCAGATACTTGCCCGTCTTGCCTGCCGTCTTGAACTTTTCTGCAAGAACGGTTGCCTCGTCGAAGAACTTGTCCACATCGACGAACCGGGTAATCGGAACGAGATCTCCCTCGTCATTCACGAATCCATAAGTTGCAGCTCCGCAGTGAGGGTGGGCACAGAACATGATCTGGGGTTTGCCGGTGTATGCCTCGATCAGATCACAGATCGTCATAACGGACGGGATCGGATAGAAATCGGATGATTTGAGTTTACCCCCCATCTGTTCTTCCACGCAATGCGTGATATCAGGGATCGTCACGCGTTCACGCAGTACATCATCTTCTTTTGCCGCCCCGGTAAAGGCAACGGGCTGGAAGTTGATGCCGCGAATGATGTCGACATTCTTGCTTGCAAACTTAATGATGCCGCCAATCTCGTGGTCATTCTTACCACGGATGATTGTTGGAACAAGCACGACACCGAGACCCACTTTCCGGCAGTTTTCAATCGCCGGGAGGGAAGTCTTTTCCAGAAGAGGATTCGTCTCTTTGGAGATGCCGTCAAAATGGAGATAGACAGTTGAGAGTCCGGCTTCGCGCAGATTCTTTGCAAGCTCGGGATTTTGGGCGAGTTTAACGCCGTTCGATGCCATCTGCACCTGGCTGAAACCAAGCTCTTTTGCTTTTTTGATGAGGACGACGAGGTCGTCGCGCATGGTCGGCTCGCCGCCGGCAAACTGAACGGCCGGACAGGGGACCGGCTTCTCATTCCTGAGAATCGTAAGCATCGAAGTGATCTCATCGAAGGTCGGTTCGTAAATATAGCCGCATGCCCGGGCATTGGCGAAACAGAACTCGCACTTCAGATTGCAACGATTCGTTACATCGATGTTGGCAAGAAGCGTGCCTGACTTATGATTCGCACAAAGACCGCAGCGGGTCGTACATTCTCCTGAAAGGTCAACATTCGGATTTTCCACACCTCTTCCCACACGGTCATAGGTGTCGAACCGCCGGTACATCTCGGCATCCGACCAGTATAATGTCCTTGCAAAGCCGTGTTCTGGGCAGGTACGGCATATCCATATTGCACCGTCCTCTTCAGTAATCTCCGCGTCAAGCAATTTACCACAGACGGGGCACAGGCTTTTCGTTCTTTTTATTGGCGTCATGGTTAACTCCCTTGAAATATAATTATTATATTAATTCGCGTTTAACTATAAAAGAATGAGAGTGAGAGTTTGATACTGGATATTTTAACAACTGTGGGGATGGCCTGTCTGTGGGCAGTATGGATTATGATACCGGCATACATTCCAAATCCAGCCGCAGCGCTCTTGGGCGGAGGGACACCGGTCGATTTCGGCAGATGTGCCAAAGACGGCAGGCGGATACTTGGAGACGGAAAAACCTGGCGCGGTCTGATCGGCGGCATCATTGTAGGAATCATCTTCGGACTTATCCAGATTTTTCTGGTTGACTACTTCCAGCTGGATTTCCTACCGAAACAGACGATAATCACCGTCTGTGCCCTCGCAACAGGAGCGCTCCTTGGAGATATGGTCAAGAGCTACTTCAAGCGCAGGCTGGGAAAAGACCGTGGAGCAAAATGGCCGATCGCAGATATGTACGATATGGTCATCGGATCTTTGGTGTTGATGACCCTCACATTACTCGTGACCGGAAATATCGGATGGTTTGCCGAGAACTTCCACTCGGTCGGATTCCTGATCGCGACCTTTATTGCCATCCTCATACTATCACCTCTATTACATAGAGGAACAAATATTATTGGATACTTACTCGGGTTAAAGGATGTACCATGGTAAACAGAATATTAGACCTTCTGATTCAATATAAGGCAGTGGAATTCGGGGATTTCACCCTCGCGTCCGGTGCTCAAAGCAAATACTACATCGACGTGAAAACGGCGATCATGCAGCCGGAACTCCTCTCGGAGATTGCAGCGGAAGTCGCGAAAAGGTACGATTTCGACTGTATCGCCGGTGTAGCCGTTGGAGGGGTCCCGCTCGCCGTAGCCGTATCTCTTGCAGCAAAAAAACCATGCGCCATCATCCGGGCAGCAGCAAAAGACCATGGTAAGAGTCAGATGATCATCGGGGACGTTCAGGGAAAACGAGTTCTGCTGATCGAAGACGTTACAACATCGGGCGGTTCGTCGAAGTACGGCATCGAAGAGCTGAAAAAAGCCGGAGCATTCGTTGATTCCGTCGTTACCGTCGTTGATCGGGAAGGCGGGGCAGAGGAACTTCTCGCCGCAGAAGGAGTCACCCTTTACCCGCTTGTTAAAGCGAGCGAACTTCTCGCATAATTTTTTCATTTCATTTTCTAAAGGACAGATACATCAGAAACTCGTGTGATATATTTATAACATATTGTGACAAATATATCACAGATGAATATGATTTCATTGATGGGACTTATCGGGTTCCTTGGCTTTCTCGGATTCTATACCGGGAACTACGGTTATTTCGGATTTTTCGGATTCTTTGTATTTTTCACCTACGCTCTGAAAAATATGATGAACTCTTTGATGCATATGTGAAGAAATCCGCAACCCTGGCATTCTTTACCTCGGTCGTATTATTCTGTGTGGCTCTTTGTGCAGTCGTCATACTCGGAATATTGGAATTCAGCACGATCATATTTGTGCTGGTGTTCGCCGTCTCCATCATTGTATTTATTCTGCGTCTGACCATCTACGAAATGGCGGAAAACATCCGTGCCCGTGAGGAATAATGCAGACACGCATTCGCGAATGCCGGCTAAAACTTGGCATGACTCAGGGAGAACTGGCGGACCTTGCAGGCGTACGCCGGGAGACGATCGTTCATCTGGAGAAGGGTAAATACAACCCCTCACTCAAACTCGGATTCGATCTGGCAAAGATCCTCCAGATGCCGGTGGAGGAACTGTTTTCGTTTGAAGACGAGTGATCCTATTTTTTGCCTGTGCTGGGACACAGAGCAGCAAATACCAAGTTATTGGAAACATTATTTGACTGTTAACGCGCCATAGATAAGGATATGAAAATATTAGTGGCCGGAGGTGGCGGAAGGGAACACGCCATCTGCTTAGCACTCACCAAAAATGCGAATGTCGAACTCTACTCAGTCAAGGGGAAAAAGAATCCGGGCATCGCAAAAATAGCCCGCGAATCCTTCATCCACCAGGAAACGGATGTCCCCGCAGTTCTGGCTTTCGCAAAAAAACACAATATCCAATACGCCGTGATCGGACCCGAAGCGCCGCTCGAAGCAGGCCTCGTCGATGCCCTCACTAAAGAGGGGATCGGGTGTGTAGGACCGGTCAAAGCCGCCGCACGCATCGAGACCGACAAGGGATTTTGCCGCGGCCTCATGAATAAATACGGAATCGACGGATGCCCGGCATACAAAATCTGCAATACCCCAAAAGAAGCCGCCGAATTCATTCGCGAATATCCAGGCGACCTTGCGGTAAAACCGACCGGTCTCACCGGCGGAAAAGGAGTAAAAGTCATGGGTGAACAGGTCGACCGCGAAGGGGCCGTTGAATACGCCATGACCCTGAAAGATCAGGTCATCATCCTCGAAGAGCGTCTTCTCGGCGAAGAGTTCACGTTAATGGCGTTCGTCGACGGCAAACATCTCGTTCCCATGCCGCTCGTTCAGGATCACAAACGTGCCTTTGAAGGAGATGTCGGCCCCAACACCGGCGGAATGGGATCCTACTCGCTTGAAAACCACAAGTTCCCCTTCGTCACCGACGAAGACTACGCAAAAGCGATCTCCATCATGCAGGCGACCATCGACGCGCTCGCAGAAGAGGGAAGCCCGTACAAAGGCATCCTCTACGGTCAATTCATGAACACAAAGACCGGGCCGAAAGTGATCGAGTTCAATGCACGGTTCGGCGACCCGGAAGCAATGAATGTCCTGTCGATTCTGACCTCGGACTTTTTGACCATCGCAGAACACATCATCAACGGGACGCTTTCGACAAAGGACGTCTCCTTTGAGAAGAAAGCCACGGTCTGCAAATATATCGTGCCGATTGACTACCCCGACAAACCCCATGCAGGCGATTTCATCACCGTCGGTCCGGCGGATAATACCATTCTTTACTATGCAAACATCGCTCAGGAAAACGAAGTGCTGACGACTCTGACCTCCCGCACAATGGCATACGTCGGAATCGGAGAATCGCTTGCTGAAGCTGAAAAATATGCGGAAGCGGCCTGCAGGAACGTATCCGGAAACGTCAGATACCGGAGCGATATTGGAACAGAGGCGCTGTTTGCAAAACGCATCGCCCACATGAAGGAATTAAGATCATGAAAAAAGATTTCCTTTCAATCACCGACCTCTCGGCAGAGGAGTATGAAGACATTCTCACCCTGGTTGCCCGACTCAAACGCCAGCGGTATGCTGGCGTCCCCCATCCGCTTCTCGCCGGAAAAACCCTCGCAATGATCTTCGAGAAGGCATCCACCAGAACGCGGATGTCATTCGATGTCGGCATGTACGATCTCGGCGGGTATGCCCTCTACCTGAATGCCAAAGACACCCAGCTCGGCCGCGGGGAAACCGTCGCCGATACAGCACGTGTGATGTCCAGATACGTCCACGGAGCGATCATGCGGACCTACAAACACGAGACGATCACCGAGTTCGCCAAATACGCGTCCATTCCGGTGATCAACGCCCTTTCCGACAAAGAGCATCCCTGCCAGATCATGGCAGACTCATTAACCCTCAAAGAAAAGTTTGGGGAGCTGGATGGACTCAAGATCGCCTGGATCGGCGACGGGAACAATGTCTGTAATTCGCTGATAATGGCCTCCGTGCAAACCGGCATGGAAATCGCGGTTGGAACGCCGAAAGGATACGAACCCGACCCGGCCGCCGTCAAGTTCGCAAAAGAGAACGGCGGAAAAGTCACCGTCTACGATGATCCGGTCAGAGCCGTCAGCGATGCCCACGCAATTTACACCGATACCTGGATCTCGATGGGCGAAGAAGACATCAAGGAAACCAAGCTCAAAGACTTCGTCGGATATCAGCTCGACACCGCCCTCCTGAACAAAGCGGCGGACGATGCTCTCGTTCTCCACTGCCTTCCGGCCCACCGGGGCGAGGAGATCACGGACGAGGTCATCGACTCCATGCAGAGCGGCGTCTGGGATCAGGCGGAGAACCGTCTTCACGCCCAGAAAGCGATCCTCGTTCGGCTGATGTCCCAAGGATATTAAGATGCAGCCCGACTTCCCCCGAATCGGCAAACGACTGTTCTCGGAACATCTGGTCGGAGGAAACTTCGGCAACATGAGTGTAAGAACCGACGATGGGTATTTCATCACGAAAACCGGATCCTACCTCGACGCGGACCCCGAACAGATCGTCCTTATGCCCCTAAACGGTAGGGTCACTCCCGGAGCATCCAGCGAATGGCGGGTGCACACCGCGGTCTACAATGCCTCGGAACACAAAGCAATCGTCCACGCCCACCCGCCGTATGCCGTGGCCCTCTCGCTCCTCGCCGATGCCGACATCGAGACCATCGACAGCGAAGGACACCTGCTCGCCCCGACAATTCAGGTCGTTGAAGGACCCTGCGGATCACAGCAACTTGCCGATGTCGTGGCAAAAGGCCTTTCATCTGCCAACATCGTCATTGCCAGGGGTCACGGAACCTTTGCAGCCGGCCGCGATCTGGATCAGGCATACTTGTACACCTCTCTCGCCGAACACTGCTGCAAAGTCCTGCATCTGACGAAAACCTACAGATAATATTTCTTTTTTCCTGCCTCAATCGTTAGCCAGAGTCGAGAGATGAAAATAATTATTTGAGGAGGTGCATAGTATCAAACATCGACCAATGAAGTTCATCGCAAATCTTAGCACATGGAAGAAAAGATGTCTGTATTTTGCAGGTGGATTTATCATGGCATTTCCCGGCGCAGTTTTTATGGCGGCACTGGGGATGTACCCGGCACTTTTCAGCACACCGGATATTTTACAGATCCCATCCGTCATCATCGGATTAGGATTGTTTCTCGCAGGAATGGCCTCCATGTTCCATGCATTTATGCTGAAAGAATAACGCGGCCACGGGCTGGTATGCGAAAGCGCCAGAACAGCGGGAAAATACATGAGAGTTACCCATTGATAGTTTCAAACCGGTTCGCGGTTGGTTTTATCTCATCTGCCCATACCCAGCCATACGCTTTCCGAATTGGGTTGTGATTAACACCGCGTAACTCCTATTTTACAATGTTTTCTTAAGGCACTGAGGAAGATAATTATATGTGGATAGAATCTTAATTAAGACATATTGAGATTAAACAGACTGAAAATCATGTGATTATTATGTTTAAATATTTTAAGAAGAAATCCACCCCCTCTCCAAAAAAGGCGGATCGAGTAGTAAGTATAAGTGAGCAGTTCCTTTTCAGTGAAGAACATGTTGTCCAGACCGAATCTGACATCAAAATTCATTCAATGCGTATTTATCAAATGGCGCTCTATCCGGATAGTATTACAGAAGACGAACAGTATGTCCTTGATAACGATATGTCCATTCGAAGAACGTATCAAAAATATGTAGACATCATCAAACAAAAAGGATACTAATAGAAAAATACGGACAAAAATATTGGATACCAGCCAAGATAATTATATACAGAGATAAAACAAAGCATATAAATATGGGTTTCATTTCATACTTAGGAACATTCACGAAAAGATGTCTGTTTTTTGCAGTCGGATTTATCATTGCCTTTCCCTGTGCGGGATTTGTCATATCATTTGGGATGTATCCCAAACTTTACAACACACCAGATATATTGCAGATACCGGCCGTCGTCTTTGGATTAATATTATTTGTCGTAGGGATAGCTGCGATATTTTATGCATTCAGGCTGAAAGAATAACGCAGCCACGGGCTGGTATGCAAAAGCGCCAGAACTGCGGGAAAATACATGAGAGTTACCCAGTCATAGTTTCAAGCCAATTCAGGAAGGGGATGGCTGGGTGTGGGAGCAAGAGAAAAGCCAACCGCGAATCGGCGCGAATCCCGCAAGCCTTTGGCTTGCTCCCAGAATCGGATTTGCTTTTCCTCACTCTCGCTCGTCGTGTCCCTCGCAAATCAAAGATTTGCTCGGCTGAGGTCGTCCGCTTTCAGCGTCCAACCCGCTATCAACACGACGGCTCGTCCCTTCATCGGGAGCGTTCGGGCAAATCCTGTCGGCGCCCCAGCGCCTCCTGTGAGAGAGATGTTCATTGATCATTACATATGAAATAATTGTTCTTTTCTGGTAATCGCCAAATGAGAGGGAGAGAGGAATTGCAGTTAGGAGCCGCCGGGGTGGCGACAGGATTTGCCCGAACGCTCCCGATGAGGGATGAGCAAGACAGCGAAGCTGGATTGCGAAAGTGAGGATAAGCAAATCCGATTCGCATCGCCCGAAGGGCGGATTCGCGCTGATTCGCGGTTGTTTTTTTTTCTCTTGTGTCCAGATTAATGCCTTACACGAAAACGACGTACATTTCATAAGATATTCAGTTGTTTTTTCGATTGAAAGAACACCGCGTATCCCCTAATAAAAAAAGAAAAGATCAGAGTGCCGCATCGATATATTCCGAGATCCTTGGCACGGAAATTGCCCCGACCGGCACAACGTGCCCGTTCACGAGAATGATCGGCAGCGGCGGATGATCGATTTTCACGATCTCGACAACCCTCTCCGGGATTCCCTCGTCAAGCGACGTAAGGGTCACCGAAACACGGTCACCGTACTTCTCTTTCAGCGCTTTTTCCAGTGCCGGAAACGCAAACGTCAGCGTTTCCTTCTCAAAACACTCTACAAGCCCGCAGGACCGGTCTTTATCGCAGGGAAACGGACCGCAGGGCCGGTAGGTATAGCCAATCACTTCAACTGAAATAGGAGTCATACCTACAGTATTGGTACCGGCGTGTAAAAAAGAATGGTGAAACGGTAAGACGTTTCAGTTTAGATAAGAGCCCGTAAAAGACTCCCGAGAGTTGCAGCGTCGGTCACTCCCTCCAGACGCTGGATGACCTTACCGTCCTTCTCGATGATGAGAGTCGGGACAACGCTGATAGAATACTTGTTGGCAAGGTCCCCATGCTCATCCACATCGACCATCTGGACATCAACCAAGCCTTCCATCTTTTTGGCAAGATCATGAACGATTGGGCTCTGAATTCTGCAGGGTCCGCACCAGGTGGCGAAGAAGTCGTACAATACCGGTTTTGTCATAGATAAAACTGGGAGAAGAAAACTAATATAGCTTCCCATCAGGGAATAAAAAAAGGAGCCTAAGGTAGGTTTATTTGATGAGAGCTTTGATCAGATCACGGTCAAACAGCATGCCGGAAAGCCGCTGATCGTTATCGATAATCGGCATCTGATCAACACGTCCGCGTTTCATCCGCAGAGCACAATCGCTGACTTCTGCATTATTGGGGACGGCGATGACCTTTCGCACCATACAGATCTTAACAGGGCGGTTTGGAAGCTCGACTTTGGAGACACCGTAGGAAATCGTGTGATTGTCACGAATACTCTCCCACGTCCATTCATCATCATCCGTTCCGGTCGAAAAGTCGCTCGTCTGAACATCATCCTCTATGCTTGAACATCTGATAAGGTCACGCTCGGAAATAATACCGGTGAGCTGGTTTTCCGAGTTGAGAATGGGCATTGCATCGGTGTGGGCGAGCTCCATGATTCGGCCGACGACCGGGAGAGGGGTTTCTTCCCACATCGCATACGTCCTTTTGCTGACGAAACCATTTCTGATCTCGCGAACGTCCCGAAGTTTGGCAACTGCCCCGACAAGATCGGAGACGCTTAATATGCCTATGAGATTGTCTCCTTCGACAACGGGCAGACGGCGGACATTCATCTTCGTCATGATTTCTGCAGCTTCCGAGAGGGTAACCTCCGGGCGGATCGTCAGCGGCTCGGATGACATAAGAAGTGCGACCTGAGTCTCTTCAGGTTTACGCAGAATATCCTTTCTGGTAACGATACCGAGGAGTTTCTTCTCCGGACCTTTCACCACCGGAACACCACTGATTCCGGTCCGCTTGAGAATACGTAAAACATCATCGCGGCCTGAGGGGATCTCGACCGTGACAACGTCTTTTGTCATGTAATCTTTTGCTAACATTTCCGTCATGATATTCACCTCAGGATTCGGGCCGGCCACACGGATCGGCCCCGGTGATTTCCTTTTGCAGAAAATCCGTGTGTATTTTTTGGAGTGCTGGAGATAAATAACGCTTACATTCCTCCTGCGGATTTCAAGGGAAAAATGCCGGCGAATCAGATATTCGCGCGGAAAAAAGTTGAGGGGATTTATTTTTTGATGATCAGGGTGTTGGTTTTCGCATATGTAATGATATGTGAAGAAACACTGCCGATAAGAAGGCGGTCGAGTTTGCTCTTTCCGCGGGATCCGACAACGATCAGATCGCACTCCAGTTCGGAAGCCATGTTGATGATCGTATCGCCGGCATGTCCTGCTTCAAGATGGGGCGTAACTATCACGCCTTTCTTGGATGCATCCTCGACAAGTTCTTCCATGATATCCCGGCCTTCTTTCTCGAAGCGCTGGTAGATCAGTTCCCAGGAAGCATCCACCGGACCGGGCGAGATTATGCCCGACTCGATAACGTAGATCACATGCAGCTCGGCTTTGGACATTTTTACCAGTTCAATCGCTTTATTGAATGCACTCTTGCTGATGTCGGATCCGTCAATCGCAACAAGTATCTTGGTAAACATTTTTTAAAACCTCCTACTTTATGAGTAAATTACTCCTCCAAGGTTATAAAGAGTTGGTATTCCACCCGGAAATGACCCGGGTTATCCCTCGTGAGCCGATCCGGGCAAAGAGAGATACGGGAGGATTTTTGGTCCAGCGGGCAGGATAGCCGCCGGCGAGGAGTGTGAGATTAGCAGATCCTCCTACCCCGATCCGGCTCTTTTTGCCAAGAAGAGAGAAGCCGTCTGTCATCATCCGAAGGATATCGACGGGATCGATTTTGTACACGGTCTGCAGAAAGGCTGCCTCGGCAAACATATCGGGAGCGACAAACATCCCATTGTCGGTTCCAAGAAAAACACGGCATCCGGCATCCAGCATTTCACGAACCGGCGGCCTCTGGGCATCGTCTGTTGCTCCAAGCAGCCAGTTCGATCGCGGACAGATGACGATAGGGATATCCCGATCTGCCGTCTCGCGAATATGGGCTTTGGAAAAATGCGTGGCATGAATGATAAGATCGGGTTCAAGGGAAAAAGCCGCATCGATATCCTTGACCCCTGCCTCGCCAGCATGCACGGCGAAGAGTTTTCCGGCCTGCTTTGCAAGACGAACCGCATCTTCCTCTGCTTTCGTTCCTTTCGCACTGGAAAGACCAAATCCTCCGGCGGCAAACTCGCCACCGTCTCTGCCGAAAATAAGCATATCTACTGACGGGTCGGCCGCCTGTTTGAGAAGATCCACCCCATCAGGGCCCCCTTCCCGGAAATCCGCAAAACCAAGCGTCCCGGTCGCCTTCATAAATCGAATCGTATCCCGCATCGCAGAGACCAGACGATCCGGCGGCGTCTCCCGCAAAAGTCTGTGCTTCAGCCCGTTCGGCGGGGCAACCAGATCAGCAAGCGGGCGGTCGATGGGCGTGTCCATTCCAACTGTATCGGCGATGTGGGTATGCGCGTTGAAAAAAGCCGGGACGATCCACTGATCACAGGCGGTTTTACTCTCAGTCATCTCGGCAATACGCCCGTTTTCGATGACGATTTCAACATTCTGCGGAGTAAAACCATCTCCGGTGAATGCCAGTCCTCTCAGTATCTCCTCCTGCATGAACCCGTGATCTCCTGTTCTTTTATATGGGTAGAGGATGAATATAATAGGATATGGCAGCAAAGAACTCGGGCAGAGGACTAAGTTCATCAGCAGGTCTGGTTACCTACTACGATGCGGATGACCGCAAAGCGTTCCACATTAAACCAACGGTTGTTTTAGTGGCCACAGGCGTCATTGGCCTCATCGTATACCTGCTGAACCTTTTCATCTAAGTCCCAAATAATATACTTGAGATTTCATCTCAACATTTTTTCTGATTCCCGGATTCCTTAAATATTTCAAAAGAGAGGTATCTGTATGCAGTTTCGGATGATCCACAATAACATCAATGTGCTCGATCTCGACCGCTCGATGAAGTTCTACGCAGATGCTTTGGGACTTGTTGAAGTAAAAAGGATCGTGCCCGATTCAGGAAACGTCACGCGATCATCGCGATGATCACCCCGAAAAAGACCGGGATCCAGAACCAGGCGAGGAACGTATTCACGATCAGCACAAACCCGCCGATCATCCAGAGATACCCGGCGAACCTGTGGGTCCGTCTCCAGTTCTCTTCGCTTTCAAGCGTCCAGGGGAGTCTGACGCCGGCGACCGGATTCTGCTTTGTCTTCGGCGAGTAGTTCCCAATAATAATAAACACAATACCGACCAGCACCGGGGCAATGATCTGGATTGGGATATCCGCACCGAGAGCCTTAAAGAGCATAATCGGAACGATCACAATCGAGATTATCGCAACAAGCCAGCGGCAAAACTTCACCAGCATGCTTTGATTTTCCCCGCCGTATTTTCTGGTCGAAACATTACAGATAATGTTTATCAGACAGAGAAAGATCGGTAGCCCAAACACAACGAGAGCTTTCGGCGCCCAGTTATCCGGATTGCCGGCAAAGTCGAAATGGACCGCAATCATATCCGGCAGTCGGTCGTACAGCACGACACCCAGCACGATCGGCAGAAGACAGATCACCGAGGTGAGTATCAGGGTTTTATCAATTTTCATTATGTACCTCTTTGAACTGGGAAATCCAGCACATCAGCTCCTCGAACACCGAAAGATTCAGCTCATAATACACGAAGTTCTTGTACTTCGTCTCCGTCACAAGATCCGCTTTTTTCAGCTGGGACAGGTGATACGAAATCGTCGCCCCTGTCATGTCGAAGTGCCCGGCGATATCTCCGGCAGACATCTTCCCTTCCTTTAAGAGCGTGAGTATCTCGCGCCTGACCGGATCGGATAATGCCTTGAATGTCTCGGGAAAGCCCATATTACACATATTCTATTACCCTGACAAGTATTTAGATGTTTTTCTAAATTGATAATTTTCTAAATAGCTTGAGGGATGAAAGATTAACGTTCCTTCCTGCGAATAGATTAACAGGGATAAGCAATGGGTGAACTTGCAGCATTACCAAACATCGGCAAAGACACCGAAGAAAAACTGAACAAAGTCGGCATCACGACAGCCGCACAACTGCGTGAAATCAGCAGCAAAAAAGCCAGGCTGATGATCAGATCGATCGACGAGACCGCATGCCTGCACCGGCTCTCGGACTGGAGGGAGCGGTAATGGGTGTAAAAAAATCGGCTCTCTCTGCCGAAATGAAAAAAGAACTGAAAGAGTTTTTCTCTTCCTTCTCCTAAACGCTAGTTCTCTTCTTTTTTGAATTTGGAATACTTGCCGCCGATGATAATAATGATAATGCCGGCAAAGATCCCGGCAAGCATCAGGATAAAGTTGTAACCCGATAAGAGAATCGCTGATGCGATAATAACGACTACACCGAGAAGAACGACCGCAGTTGATAAAACTGCCCCGTCTTTGGTAAGATACTCGAAAAATGACGTCATACACATAAAATACACATCCCTCAGGTTTAAAGGTAATGGACACTCAAAGACCATTACGGGAACAGTTAATCTTCATGCATGCCTACATATAAGCAGAGAAACATCCGGATACAGGAATGGGATACTGATATGGTTTACAGGATATTTGTTGAGAAAAAACCCGCACTGGCAAACGAAGCACGCTCACTCCAGAATGAACTGCAGAGTCTGCTCGGCATCAAGGAGCTGACATCGGTCAGAATACTCAACCGGTATGATGTCGAAAATATAGATAAACCGCTGTTCGAGTACGCAAAGTCGACGGTCTTCTCCGAGCCCCAGCTAGATATAACATACGACGAGCTGGAGACGGCCAGGGGCGAGATCATATTTGCCGTCGAGTATCTGCCGGGTCAGTTCGACCAGAGAGCAGACAGCGCCGCCCAGTGCATCCAGCTGATTTCCCAAGGGGAACGACCGCTCGTAAACACCGCCAGAGTGTATATTCTCAAAGGAAAACTCTCCAAGGAACAACTGCTTGCGATCAAAAAATATGTGATCAACCCGGTCGAGAGCAGAGAAGCATCGCTTGAAAAACCGGCGACCCTTTCCGTATCCTACCATATCCCGACTACCGTCGAAACCCTTACCGGATTCACCAGACTGGATGATGACGGTCTGACCAACCTTATCCGTGAACTTGGTCTCGCGATGGATCTTGACGACATCGGATTCAGCCAGCAGTATTTCATTCAGGAAAACCGGGACCCGACGATCACCGAGATCCGGATGATCGACACCTACTGGTCGGATCACTGCCGCCACACGACGTTTTTAACGACGATCGACAAGGTAACAACCGAAAGCCCTCTTCTGCAGAAAGCATTCGACGAGTATCTCGCGGTCAGAAAAGCCGTCGGCAGGGACAAGCCGGTCAATCTGATGGATATCGCGACAATCGCCGTACGATATTTGAAACAGGCGGGAAAACTCGACAAGCTGGATGAGTCTCCCGAGATCAATGCATGCACTGTGAAAATCACGGTGAACGTGGACGGACAGGACGAAGACTGGCTTCTGCTGTTCAAAAACGAGACCCACAATCATCCGACCGAGATCGAACCATTCGGCGGAGCGGCGACCTGTCTTGGAGGGGCGATCCGTGATCCCCTTTCGGGCCGGGCCTATGTGTATTCGGCGATGCGGCTGACGGGTGCCGGAGATCCGCTGCCTCCCGTGAGCGAGACCCTGGTTGGAAAACTTCCGCAGCGAAAGATCGTCTCGACGGCGGCGGCCGGCTACAGTTCCTACGGAAACCAAATCGGGCTTGCGACCGGAATCGTCGATGAACTGTATCATCCGGGCTACGTGGCAAAACGGATGGAGGTCGGCGCCGTTATCGGGGCGGTCCCAAAGGAGAATGTCCGGCGCGAGGTTCCGGCAGACGGGGATGTCGTGATCCTTTTAGGCGGACGGACCGGCAGAGACGGATGCGGCGGGGCTGCCGGATCCTCGAAATCCCACACGGTGGCTTCACTTACAAGCTGCGGAGCGGAAGTCCAGAAGGGAAATGCTCCGGAGGAACGAAAGATCCAGCGGCTGTTTAGAAACAAGGAAGCCTCACGCCTTATCAAACGCTGCAATGATTTCGGGGCAGGCGGGGTCTCGGTGGCGATTGGCGAACTTGCCGAGGGGCTGGAGATCGATTTGAACGCGGTTCCGAAAAAGTATGAAGGCCTTGACGGAACCGAACTCGCGATCAGCGAATCGCAGGAGAGAATGGCGGTCGTCGTGGACAAAACCGATGCGGAAACGTTCCGCTCTCTTGCTCACGCGGAAAATCTCGAGGCGACAGTCGTTGCCAAAGTGACGGAAAATCCGCGTCTGATCATGAACTGGAACGGGAAAAAGATCGTCGATATCTCCCGTGCATTTCTGGATACGAACGGCACGGAAAAACACATCGAGATCGAACTCGCCGAGCCGAAACCGTTTGCAAAAGAAATCGGCGACGGATTTGCCGAGAATTACGAAAAGCTTGCCGGCGACTTAAACAGCTGTTCGAGAAAGGGACTTTCCGAGCGGTTCGACTCGACGGTCGGCGCCGGAACGGTTCTTATGCCGTTTGGCGGCAAATATCAGCTGACCCCGATCCAGGCGATGGTGAACAAGATCTCGGTGGAGAAAAGCGATACCGACGACTGCTCGCTGATGGCATGGGGATTCAACCCGATGATCTCGGAAAAGAGTCCGTATCACGGGGCATATCTCGCAGTCGTTGAAAGCGTCTCGAAGCTGATCGCGACCGGAGCTGAGTTTTCGGACGTGTATCTTTCGTTCCAGGAGTACTTTGAGAAGCCGGGCATGGATCCGAAACGCTGGGGCAAACCGATGAGCGCTCTCCTTGGGGCATTCGCCGCCCAGATGGGTCTTGGGGTCGGAGCGATCGGCGGAAAAGATTCTATGAGCGGTTCCTTCGAGAGACTTGATGTCCCGCCGACACTGATTTCGTTTGCCGTAACAACGGAGAAGATCAGAAACATCGTCACGAACGAGTTCAAGAGTCCGGGCCACAAGGTCGTTCTGCTGAAGGCTGAGTCTAATGAAAACGGTCTTCCAAAGGAGGAGTCGCTGACCGCAAATTATCATCTGGTAACTCAGCTGATGAGAGAAGGAAAAGTTCTCTCATGCTATACTCCTTCCCTTGGGGGCATCGCCGAGGCCGTGTTAAAAATGGCATTCGGGAACATGATCGGATTTGTGTACGACAGCAGCACCGATCCAAAAGACATCTTCGGATACAACTACGGAGCGTTTGTTCTCGAACTCGCCGATGACTCCGAGATCGGAGTCCCCTTAGGCATGACGACGTCGGACGCGTTCATCAGGTATGCCGGCGTAAAACTTCCGCTGGAAACGCTGCTGAACACATACGAAGCAAAACTGGAGTCGGTCTATCCGTGCAATATTCCGCAGGGGTCCGGCAGGATCAAAAAAATCAAGTGCGAGACACGCAGTGTCTTAAAACCGCGTGAACGAACAGCCCATCCGCGTGTCCTGATTCCGGTTTTCCCGGGAACGAACTGCGAGTACGAAAGCGCAAAGGCCGTCGCAAAATCAGGCGCGATTCCTGAAATCCTCGTAATCAACAATCAGACGGCAAAGGATACGGCCGAGTCGGTCGACAGGGCGGCGGACGCGATCTCAAGGTCCCAGGCGATCTTCATTCCGGGCGGTTTTTCCGGCGGGGACGAACCCGACGGATCTGGCAAATTCATCACGGCATTCTTCAGAAATGCAAAGATCAAAGACGCCGTCCATGATCTGTTAAAGAACCGAGACGGGCTGATCCTTGGAATCTGCAACGGGTTCCAGGCCCTGATCAAGCTGGGACTTGTTCCCTACGGAGAGATCGTCGACGTCGATGCGGATTCGCCGACCCTGACGTTCAATACGATCGGCAGACACCAGTCGAAGATCGTCCGGGTCCGGGTCTCGTCCGTAAAATCCCCCTGGTTCTCCAAGGTGAATCCGGGAGATGTCTTCGCCGTACCAATTTCGCATGGAGAGGGAAGATTCCTCGCAAACGACGATGTCATCCGGACCCTGATCGAAAACGGCCAGGTGGCAACCCAGTATGTCGATCTGACCAACCATCCGACCTCGGATATCCGCTATAATCCGAATGATTCGATGATGGCGATCGAAGGGATAACCTCGCCCGACGGCCGTGTGCTTGGCAAAATGGGACACTCGGAACGTATCGGCAGCGGACTCTACAAAAACTATGACGACGTGTTCGATATGAAACTCTTCGAGTCGTTGGTCGAATACTTCAGACCATAATCACATTCTTTTTTACAGGAAATACCTGTGATGCCTGAATAAATACAGTAGTATTAAGTGAATATCTCGTGTATAAGAATAAATATGAGTAAAAGCGGGCTGATCGTCGAAGGAGGGGGGATGAAGTGTGCATACAGTGCAGGCATCCTCGACCGGTTTTTGGATGACGAAATTACTTTTGACGAATGCATAGGTGTGTTGGCCGGATCCGGCAATCTTGCATCCTATCTCGCAAATCAGCGGGAGAGAAACCTGCATTTCTATACAATATACCAGAATCATCCAGAGTATCTTGGAATGAAGAACTATCTGAAACACGGTTCGTACTTCAATCTACAGTACATTTACGGAACGATCACGAACTCGACTGGTATCGATCCGGTGGATTACCAGGCACTGACGGCAAATCCCGCTGAATATTATCTGACGGCGACCAACGCAAAAACCGGAGAAGCCGAATAGTTATCCAAAGCGGACATGAAGAAGGATGATTTCCGGGCCATCATGGCGAGTTGTGCCATCCCGGTGGTGTGCAAACCGATCGAACTGAACGGCAAATTGTATTTTGACGGCGGAGTTTCCGATTCGATTCCGGTGCAGAAGGCACTTGACGACGGATGCGATAAACTCGTGGTGATTCTGGAAAATCCGCGAAGTTTCCACCGCCAGCCTCAGAAATATAAGCCGTTCTATCATATGATTTTACGAAACTATCCGGAGATCGTCAAAAAAATCGACAGACGGCATCTCGAGTATCACAAGGTGATAGCATTCGTCAAAAAACTGGAGGAAGAAGGGCGTGCATTCGTTTTTGCTCCGTCGCATAAGGGAAATGTGAAAACAACGACCAAAGATTCGGAGGATATACATGAGCAGTATGATCTCGGCATCGCCGATTACAATGCCAGACGCGGGGAATTGAAGGAATTTCTCAGGGAATAATGATGATCGAAACAAACAGACTGATCCTTCGGCATATCGTTGAGTCCGATGCTGAGGATATTTTTGCCTATTCACGGGGACCAAACACGGGCCTGCATGCCGGGTGGAAACCCCACGAAAATCTGGAAGAAACAAGGCAGATCATGCAGGCGATCTTTCTTGGGCAGGAGGGTGTCTTCGGCATTGTCCTCAAAGAAACCAACGTTATGATCGGCAGCATCGGTCTGATAGCGGATCCTTTGCGCGAGAACGATTCGGTCAGGATGCTCGGATATGCCCTCGGCGAAGAGTTCTGGGGAAAAGGATTCATGACCGAAGCGGCAAAGGCCGTTGTCGCTTTCGGATTCGGGACGATGCATCTCGACCTCATTTCGGCTACGTGCTATCCGTTCAACACTCAATCTAGACGGGTTCTCGAAAAACTCGGATTCCGGTATGAAGGAACGCTTGCACAGGCGGAGAAACGGTATGACGGACAGATCTTGGATAAGGACTGTTTTTCCCTATCGAAAGAGGCATATTTCGAAAATACGTGCTGATCTAATTTAAAAAAGAGAGGGTTCGTTTACTCAGGCCGCCACAGGGTTGCGTCTGACGTGCAGATATCCGACAACGTACACAACCCCTATACACATCGAAATGAGACCAAAGATCAGGAACATGTGTCCATAACTTGCCGCCACAAGAAGAATCGGGACGGCGGCAAAGGAGCAGAGGAACTGACCAAGGTTGAGAGACATTCCGTATCCTCCCATCACTTTTCCCATGACTGGCGGCGGCGTGATAAGGCCGAGCCAGCCAAGGATCGTCGGCATCAACAGACCGTTTCCTATACCGACAATCATCACCGCGATGATAAGCGTCTCAAGCGAGACGGAGATCCCAAACAGGCAGTAACCAAGGCCCAGCAGGATAAAGGAGAGCGCAAGCGTCATCACCCGGTGAACTTTTCCGGCGATCCTCCAGTAGAAGACGCCTATGAGAGCTGAGAAACAACCCATTACTCCAAGCAGAATGCCGGAAAGAATTACAGAATCGCCGGAGATCTCAGAGACGAGGTAGGGAAACTTCGTCGGCATCAGGAAGAAGAATACCATCCCCATAAAGAGTGTTAAATAGATCAGAGCGATTGAGGCGACCGGCACTTTGGTTTTCGGCGCATCGCGGATAATCTCCACCTGTTTTTTGACCGGTTCCTTCATGGTGATCAGCGTACCGATCAGAATGAAAAGCCCGAGTCCGTAGATAAGAAATGACATTCTCCACGAAATACCGGCAAGCAGTCCCCCGCTTGTATCCAGAATCAGGACGCCGACTCCCATAGCAGCCGCCTGATATCCGAGAACACGGACACGGCAGGGCCCATTGTAATAATCCGTGATCAGGGATGTCGTTGCACTGATGATGCCGGCGATACCAATACCTAAGATGAACCTCCCGACAAGAATCGCCGGAAGCGTCGTCAGGAAGAAACCGGAAATTCCGGCTAACGTGAATATGACAAGTGATATTGCAAGCACGGGGATCCTGCCCAGTCTGTCGACAACTGCGCCGATAATAAATCCGGTACAGGCGATCGCAAGAGAGGGGAGGGAAATAATAAGGGCTATTATTGCCTCGGAGGCCTCGGGAAAGGCACTACTAATTTCCGGCAAAGCCGGAGCCACAGCAGCTCCCCCCATTAATATCATCATTGAGGAGAGGAGTAAAAATACCAGTGTCCACCGTGTTGGGCGGAATGTTCTGTTCTGCATTTTACAATATAGATTTGGTCGTAATAAAAGACTGCTCCAGAAATATCGGCGGCGACTATGGGGCCGTATATATATGTCAGGGCAGTGTACAGGGCAAAACGCGCATACGAAAAAAAAGGTATTTTCCCGATGAGATTTTATTTCGTCGAAATAGGCTGTGCGCGAGATTATTTTCACCTGATACCAAACATTGTGTCACCTCCTTTGACACTACTCTGTCTGTTGTTCGGCCGTGATATATCCGGGCCGAAGGAGTTTGGGGGTTTGAGAGAAGAACCGGAATGTATTTGGAAATTCTCCGGCACCCTCAAATTCACTCGCAGATCAACTGTTCGCGCTTGAGCGATTTGATCTTGCGTGCTGGTTTTAACCCAAAATACAGCAGGAGAAGACCCAGTCCAACAAGCAGAACCACACATCCAAGATTCAGCCACTGTATCTGACGCAGAACGACCCATGAATAGATGACCATAGCCAGGTTTGCCGCGGCAATAATGAACTCGAGCCAGACAAAAGTAAACCAGAGATTTTTCATGGTTGAAAGACGCTTGATCTCGGAATCGATGTCGGTGTAGAGTTCGAACGGACCGCTCGCCACCTCTTTTCGTAAGTAAACCCATCTGAATATGGAAGAAACGCAGACAACACCCGTATCTTCCAGGAATCTGAGATAGGCTACGCTTTCCGGCGACTTCGGAAGATTTTCCAGAAGTTCGATTCTATAGATGTACTTTCCAGGCTCGGTCTCTTCAAAGGTGTACTTCCCAAAGAAGAAACTGTACAAGGACATGCCTTTTGCCGCCATCTCGTTGAGCCACTTCTCCTCTTTTTCATAATCGGAGATCCATCTCCACACTGAATGCTTCATTTTTGTACTCCGGTAATTTTTTTGCCGTTTGCAAGAAGTTCTTCGAGTCTCAGTATTTCATATTTCACTGCTTTTTTTCCGGATTCGGTTATCTGATACTCTTTTTTTCTCGAATCCGATTCGCCGGCGGAGACGATCCACCCTTTTTCAAGCAGCGTATTGATCGCTCCGTACAATGTGCCGGGACCAAGATTGACCCGATCACCGCTGAGTACCTTCACATTCTGCATGATCCCGTAACCGTGCATCGGTTCGTAGAGAGAAAGCAGGATGTAGTATGCTGCTTCGGTGAGGGGAGATTTTTCCAAGGTAAGTGTCATGGTTTGTTCCGTCTGACGATGCATCGTTTCGCGATATATCACTTGACGATATATTGTAGTATCGTCATCCGATATAATACTTATTCAAAAAAAGAGGAGGGTCTTCCGACGACCTTCAATTACGGTTTACCAGCGGGAAAACCCGCCACCGCCCATCATACCATATGAGGTCGTACCGTACGATCCGGCAGTCTCGTTCAGCGTGATAGATTCGACGATTGAGCCGATCGCAAGCGTATAGGTCGAACCGATCGCCATATCTGGCATACTGATGATCACGGAATTGAACGAGATCGACGGCGTATAGGTGAGAAGGACGTTCCCTGATGCGTCGGTAAGGGAAATCGTGGTTCCGGACGCGGCACTTGTATCGAAGTTATACATGAGGGAAGGCTGTCCTGATGAAGAAGCGAATCCTTCCGCCATGGATAAACTTCCAACTGCCAATACCGTTCCGCCGTTTACGACGCATGTTCCTCCCGATTCCGTGCCGGCATCGATTGCGCTGTTTCCGTTATTGTTTGCCTCGACAAAGAGTGTGCCTCCGTTGATCGTGATATCACCGTTGGAATCAACGCCGTCACCTGAGGTCGAGAACACGGAAATTACTCCGCCGTTGATCGTAAGGGTCGGCAGATCACTGCTTCCCGTAACGGTTGAAGTGAAGGTGTCGGTATCAAATCCGCCGCCACCCATCATCATGAATCCGCTCGAATCTGCCCCGCCGCCGGCATTCATACCGTCATCGGTCGAGGTTATGTCGATCTGCCCTCCGTTGATGGTAATGTTGGATCCTTCCAGACCTTCGTAACTTTGGGTGACGGTGATGGATCCAGCATCTATTACGAGATCATCATCGGCATGCATGCCGTCATCACCCGAAGCGATGGAGAATGTGCCGCCCGATATCGTGATATCGCCGTTCGAGTGGATACCATCATCTTCGCAGTCGAGGGTGATCGTACCGCCGGAGATGAGAACCAGCTCATTGGCCTTCAGACCTTTTGCACTCACGCCGTCGTCAGTGGTCGTAGTTGTCCCGCTATCCGGGGCGAAACCCTGACCGCCGCCCATATTGGCAGTCATATTTCCGTCGAAGCTCGGGCGGGTCATATTCAGATCGCTCGTCATATTGATGTCCGACGAAACAGGCATCGTGGTCATATCAGGAACACTGCCCGTAAATCCGGAATTTCCAGAAATTACTGTCCCGCTTCCTTCGCCCGTTGTGATATCGATCTCCCCTCCGGCGACACGGAGAACGGTTACGGCTTCGATACCGTCACCCGTTGAGGTGATCGTGATACTGCCTCCATCGATCGAGACGAATCCCTTTTCTTCATCATCCGTCTGGTCAGACTGGATACCCTCATCGCCGGCAGTAATGGTTATAGTCCCGTCATAAATCTTCACTGACTCCTTTCCGTGGAGACCGTCGCCTACTGCGGTCAATACATAGGTGCCGCCGGTGATCACAAGATCCCCCTGGGAAGCGATCGCATGGAGATAATTACCAGTCACGATAAGTGTTCCCTGACCATTGAGCGTGAGATCGCTTCGCGAATAGATCGTAGCTTTGGCTTCCTTGGCGTCGATCGTCGAGATATATTCACTGCCGTCTTCAAGAGTATTTACACTGCCTTCTGCCAGAGTGATGAAAACTTTGTCGGCCTGTGCCACGTAAATCGCCGGATTATCCGAACAGGAGATTGTAACGCCGTCAAGAACGAGCTGAACCTTGTCACTCTCGCCGGCATATATCACGATCTGGCCGTCCGAAAGACTGCCACTTACAACGTATGTGCCTTCATCGGTGATGGTTATCACATCATTATAGACGGAGGCCCCGGATCCTTGAACAGTGCTCGCCCCGTCGGCAAGATAGAGAATCGTCGCTGACGTTTCATCATAGGAGGGATCGAGATCCCGGTCCGTGTACGTAACGTCGATGGTGAGACCGTCATCGGAGACACTGGTCGTTTCTGTAAAGCCAAGAACACCTGGAGCAAACATGATTGAACAGGTAAATCCAATGCCGAGTGCCAGAAGAACGAACGTAGCGACGGTGGTTCGCTTTTCAGATGAATCCATTCATCTCACCCCGCCATGCAGCATGCTTTTTTGATCCTGGGTCGATTCGGAAATAGAGTCCCCTGTCTGGTATTTTGTGCATCCATGGGATGCTTGAGGAGAGGTTGTCATATTTTTCCTTCCATTATACATTTTGAGAGTAAGCATCCGTGTTTTCCCGCTGCAGTTTTTGCAGGAGGTCAGTAGATCCTTTTTCCTCTCATTCTCGAATATATATGCAAGTAAAACATATTTAACATTTTGGTGCAGTAACTATACATAATCCTTGTTCGAGAGGAGTTCAGAAGAGAGATTTCTGCCCTTCGCGTAACCGGATCTGACAGGCATTCGTCACGACATCGCTGTCTCTCCTTGTTCCAATCAAAAAAGGTGATGAAGGATCATGGAGCGATCTGTTATGCCGGACGGTTTCTGAATCATAATTCGCATAACAGTAGACACACCCGTGCCCGCAGGTATTGTAGGCGCCGATATCACCGTTCAGCAGGCATGAGCAGGAACTGCGTGTCGAGGTGCTGCCGGAATCATGACGAAGTTTTTGCCCGACCGCACGTTCGATGACCTCCCAGGTAAGACACCCGGAGCAATCGACCCCAAAGGGTGCCAGATCAGAGCCTTCGGCGCATGATTTGATTTTTATCCTGTGCTCGCGGCCAATTTCGCTAAAGGCTTTTCCAAGAGCGAGGCGGTCAGTTTGTTCCACTTCTTTTCCGGCAGGGAAGTTTCGTCTGGTTTTTTCATAGCGGTCGAGAAAACTGATCACGCAGACGTCGGTGTATCCGGCAAGTTTCGCTGCCATTTTTTCAAACGAAGCGATATGATATTCGAGGGAATACGTCTCCGTCAAAAAAATCGGATCATACCGCCAGCCGATGCGATGTAATCCTACGATTCGGGAGAGTTGCTGAAATGATTCGATCACCTGGTCGACCGAAGGAACGTAAGGTTCGATCTCTTTTCCGTACGGGGTTATGGTGACATACCAGAACTGACCGAATTCGTCCAGTTCGTGGATCCGGGAAAGCATTGGGAGAGGATTTTTGGTACAGAAGTTGATACAGTCGACAATCCTTGGATCGAGCAGATACTTGGTGACCTTATGAGGATAATACGGGTTTCGAACAAGAACATACCCTTCTCTGATACGATTGTAGAACCATTCGCTGAAGAATGCAGGGATGTCTGTCCTGCTTCCGGTATTGAGGATCATGGTCGGTTCACTTTGATAAAGTTTCTTTTCGAGGGGATAAAAGGGATGCGGGGAAAGAAAACAAGGCCTTAGTAAAGATCAAGAGATCGACCTCAAACTGTTTTCTTTTAACTGAGAGATTGATTTATCACCCACAATAATCTTCACGATACTCGGCCCGTAGTTCAGCATAATATTCATTCATTAATTCTTTGTTTTGATAAATTGGGGCACACAGACCATCAAGAGTCCCAGGCAACCAATTTATCACAAGAGCGAGATTTTCAATAATAAATACAACGATAGAATCTTTCAATAATGGTTTTCCATTTATGTCCACCGGATAACGGAATGTTTGTCCATGATTGTCCTGAGATAGTTCTTTGATAAAATGATTCATTGTAAGAAAAATCTCTCTTCCTTCAATGTCAAGGTCAGAGTATTCTTTCCATTCATAGACTACTTTAAATATTTTTTTGCATTCACCCCATAGCTGAAACAAATTATGACCCTTTGAAAAACCTGTATCATCTCCAATTAATGGTCTGCCGATTAGCATGATTTCTTTGAACTTAAGTTCAAGATAATGTGAAAAAAGATAAAATATTGGATAGCCAAAGGTGTCTGTGGTAAGTCTTCCTTCCATTACAGATTTTATAAGTTCTTCAACTGCACTGAGGTAACCCCTTGCATATGTACCCCAAATCTCATCCGGACCCCACATCCCTGCACGATATACATAGCCGGCATTATAGGGATTTTTAGCACGCTCAAATAACGATGACTTTCTGTCAGGTATAGAATCAAAATAGCTCATTGATTTACTGTTGTTCACTGTGATTATTTAATGCTGGCGTGAATCCAATTCAACAGGACAAATGAATGTGGGTGGATACTCGGAAAAAATTCACTAATTTCAGAATAAATGATTAATATTTTAATTTTGATTTCAGAAAAAGAAGCCTCAGGCGAGAGTTGAACTCGCGACCTCGTCCTTACCAAGGACGCGCTATGCCACTAAGCCACTGAGGCAACAAAATATTGCGATAACAACATACAACTCAGACTCATTTAAACATTATGAATCGAGAGCAGTATTTTGAAACTGAAAACGTCCACCTACCGAAAAAGAAGGGGGAAAGTTTGCTCACGCGCACAACAACGTAAGGATCGTTTTTGCAGCGGCAAAACCCGTGGAAAACGCCGCCTGAATATTATATCCTCCCGTATCCCCGTCCAAATCCATCACTTCTCCTGCAAAAAATACGCCCGGAGCGATCTTCGACTCGCAGGTTTTTTTGTTGATCTCTGTGAGAGACACGCCACCCGCCGTACAGATTGCCGCATTGAAATCGCCAAGCCGGGAAATTGTGACCGGAAATGCCGTCAGATTTTCGATCAACGCGGCACGCATCTTCGATGTGAACTGACTGCCGGTCGTTCCCTCGGGAATGCCGGACGCTTCCACCAGGGCACGGATCAGACGGTCCGGACAGGAAAGACCGAAAAGCAGATTCTGAATCTGCTTTCCCCCGGATGCGGCAGTCCTCTCTTTGAGAAGCGTATCCACTCCCTCCGGAGAGAGAGGAGTGAACGCGATTTTGAGCAGATCGCCCGCACGCATCCATCTCGACGCATCCAGAATCACCGGACCCGAATACCCAAAGCGGGTGATCAGCAGATCGCCCTCACGGGTCAGCAGTTTTTTCCCTTCCCGCCAGATACTGACCTTTGCCGGAAGAGAAATCCCGGAGAGATCTTTGAGAGGGTGATCATCGACATACACCGGAGTCAAAGCCGGTTCCGGCGAAACGATCGTATGGCCAAGAGATTCTGCAAAACCATACCCGTCTCCCGTCGAACCGGTCCCAGGATACGACATCCCGCCGGTCGCGATCACCACATACTTTGCCCGATATGCCGCAAAAAACGTCTCGACAGAATACCCGTTCGCATTCGACGTTATCGCTTTCACTCCTTCCGAATAATTGATCTCGATTCCCGCCTCATCGCAGGCGGAAAGCAACGCATCCAGCACGTCATCCGCGAGAAGAGAGACAGGAAACACCTTCCCGTTCTCGTTTGCGAAAAAAGGAACGCCACGGTGTTCGAAAAAATCCGTCACGGCACGATTCGAACACGCCATCAGAGAAGGCTTCACAAAATTTCCATGATCACCGTAGTTTGCGGTGAACGTTTTCACATCGCCGGCATGCGTGAGATTACACTGACCGGAACCGGCCAGCAGAAGTTTTCTGCCCGGAAGTTTCATCTTTTCCAGGATCAGAACCTTCGCCGGAGCAAGATTTGCAGCGCAGAATAACCCGGCAGGCCCTGTTCCAATCACGATCACATCATACTCGCCCAGACTCATTGTATGTACTACGTCCCAAACCCTTATTATAAATCCCCTCCCATATGTAAGAAGCACTTAGGTGCTGACTGAAGTAAGTCCGACGTGTCTGTCTGCTAAGACACTGCCTTATGGCTTTGGGATTACGACGAGTCAGCTGTAATATACATGCTGCTCTTTTCGTGACTTACGACCATACCTGTCAAATTATAGTATCCGCGAATACGTCGTCAGGTTGGTTCTCCGCCGGTACGGATGGCGGACAGTCTCATTCGCGAGGTGATAAATTATGGCACGAATGCATGCTAGAAGAAGAGGAATTGCATCCTCTGTCAGACCATACAGAAAAGAAGTCCCTGCCTGGTCCAACTCCGATGTCAAAGAGATCGAGGGTAAAATCGTCGAGCTGCGCAAAGCAGGTCTTACCTGTGCACAGATCGGTCTCGTTCTCCGTGACAAACACGGAGTCCCGAACGTAAAACTCGCAACCGGCAAGAGAGTCAATGCCATTGTTCGTGAGAACGACCTTGACACCGACATCCCCGAAGATCTGCGTAACCTTATGCACAAGGCACTCATGATGAGAAAACACCTTGAGCAGAACAGAAAAGACCTTCACAACAAGCGTCAGCTCCAGCTGACCGAAGCAAAGGTCCGCAGACTCGTAAAGTACTATGTTGGTACCAAACGCTTACCCGCTGGTTGGGTCTACAAGCCGGAGACTGCAGAGATTCTTCTGTCCAGATAAATCATCATAACCTATGTCACTTGAAGAAGCCGCCAAAACGATCGCCGACCGCCTGAGAGGAATGGAGTACGTGGAAATGTACACCCATCACGATGCGGACGGCATATCCTCGGCGGCGATTATGTCCATCGCCTTAAAACGGGCGGGCATCGCGTTTAGGCTCAGGTTCTTACCTGTTCTTAACGAAACCGATGTCACGAATCCGGACATTTCCCTTCTGTGTGACCTGGGTGCGTCGTGCGCCGGATTGCCGGAGACGACAATGATCATCGATCACCACGTGCCTTACACCACCTCGAAATATCATATCAACCCGCGGCTGTTCGGCGTAGACGGCGAAACGGAACTTTCCGCTGCCGGCTGCGCTTATCTGGTCGCGAATGCCCTTTCAGATAACCGTGACCTTGTAGGTCTGGTTCTTCTCGGCATCATTGGAGATGGTCAGAAACTCGCCGGTATGAATGAAAAGATCATCGGCGAGGCGATAGCGAATAATCTGATAAATCCGGGAAAAGGAATCATTCTTCCCGGAAGGACAACCAAAGAACAGATCGAAGCGGCATCCTCTCCGTATCTTCCGGGTCTTTCCGGAAACAGCGGAGAAGCCGAAGATATAATGAAGATCTGTTCGGCGAAGACCTCGGACGAGGCTTACCTTGGCTGTCTTTTATCGGAAATCATCGCACGATCAGACGCTTCATACGATGCTCTGATGAATCTCTACGGCGAAACCTGGGATCTTGAGCGGGAAAATATCCATAATGCCCATTCTCTGACGATGGTCGTCGACGCCTGCGGTAAAGCAGGCAAGACCGAGATCGCGTTCGGACTGGCATGCGGGGATGCTTCCCTGCTGAAAGAAGCCTGGGAGATCGCCCTTTCTTTTAAGAAAAAGGTGATCACTGCCGCAGATTCAGCCAAACAGATAACAAAGAATGCATGGATGGTCGAATCCGTCGATACGGTAAGCGATGTCGCCGACATGTTTGCCGAGTCGGAAAACTGGCCTCTTTTCGTTCTTTGCAGAGGAGAATCGTATCTGAAAGTCTCAGCGAGAGCCCCCCGTTCTGCAGACGTGGATTTCGAGCAGTTCATCGTGACTGCCGCAAAAACATTCGGCGGAAAGGGCGGAGGTCATAAGACCAGGGCAGGTGGCGAGTTCCCGCTTGCCTGCGAGACTGAGTTTATCAGATCACTGGAGGCATTGGCATGAAGATATCCGGCGAGATCAGATCGAAAAATCTGCGTGCAGATGATATCGAAAAATCTCTTTCGCCGGACAACGGCGGGTTTATTGAAACTTCTTTTGAGGAGGGGTGTATTGTGGCGAGGGTGAACGGTGAGTCGCTTCGGTCGGTTATTGCGACAGTTGATGATTATCTGATGAATCTCTCGGTTGCAGAACGGCTCATCGAGACGATCTGCGAAGAGAATACGTTAAAAAATACTTCAGGTGAATAAACCATGGCAAGAAAAAAGCAGAGTGGCGGACGCAAAGTCGAGGGCTGGAAGGCAAAGAACTGGTATAAAGTTCATGCACCGGAATTCCTCGGCAAGCAGTTCATTGGAGAGATCATCTCTTCAAATCCGGAAAACGTTCCGGGTCGTGTATTGACGGTTAGTCTGGGCGAACTGATCCAGGACTATTCCAAACAGAATGTTCGTGCATCCTTTAAGATCATGAATGTTGCAGGAGATGCAGCATACACCCAGTTCAATGGTCACGAAATGACCAAAGAATTCGTTCGTGCAATGGTTAAGAAACGGGCCTCCCGTGTCGACAGCACGATCACGGTTACGCCCCTTGGCAGCACCCGTGAACTTCAGGTCACGATTACCGCATTCACTATCAACCACGCAAGACTTTCCCAGGTTCAGGAGCTTCGTGCAAAGATGGTGAAAGTCGTCGAAGATACCGCAAAGGAATCCGACTTCGAGTCCTTTGTTTCTGCCATGCTGAAAGGCGAACTTTCCAAGAAGATGTTCGCAGAATGCAAGCCGATCTTCCCGGTCCGCAGAATCGAGATCATCAAATCCGAGTCAGTCAGCTCTGCAGCAGACCGCGCAGCAGCTCTTATCCGTTAAATTCGGATAAACTCATTTTTTTAGAGATACGCCCTTACTGAATTTTTCCCTGCATGCAGGCTATTTTCCAAAAGGTATGATCAATGCTTACAGCGGGTAAAAAAGGAATATACTCTCAGTCATGACGCTTACTGACCGGAAGAACCTGAGTCTATACTCATTTCTTCTTCGGTACATGAAGGAGACCACAAAAGACGGGAGAGGGAGATCCCGGGCCGCGGATTTTCGATGACGAGATTGTCACCATCCAAATACAGCGTCATCCCGGTGAACTCATCAGCGGAACAGAGGAGATGCTGCTCGGGGTGGGTCCCGCGCCTTATATCACAGCGCATCTCGATCTTTTCGGCGGCCGATACAACGTAGGAGAGACGTTTTCCTGCCGGATGGGTTTTTGGGAGAGCGATCACCGGCAGATGATATGTTTTGACCATCTCGAGAAGATAAAGAGCAGGAAGGATCTCGCCACCTTCCGGTGCCGATACGATGATCAGATCACCAGGATAGACACCCTGCACTAGTTCCTCGGTGTCGGTTTCGATCAGAAGAGGAAATTTTTCTACGGCTTTTGCAATCAAAAGAAAAGAGATGGTTCCCCGGATGATGACCGGATGGTCACCAGCAAAAGGAACACGAAGGTCACCGGTCATTACGATTACATCTCGGTAACGTCATCTGACTGGCAGGTCGGGCACATCGGGTGTTTGCCAAGCCCGGTGAAGGTCGCCCCGCAGTCATTACATTTATACTTCTTGCCTCTGCCCTTTAAGGGGTCATTGAGGTCAACGTCGACAGGTCCGCCTGCTGAACACATAATCCATTTCTTGGGCGGGTGAGGTATTATGCGTGTCGGTGGATAGCCAAACCCTATATAAAATGGCGATAAATATCAACACAAATGTCAGAAGAGAATATACAGAAAAAGTTCATCATCTACTTCAGTATAATCGGCTGCTTCGCGATATTTTCAACAACAATTTCGAAAAACCCCGTGCTCCCCTTATATGCAGCGTCTCTTGGAGCAAATGACGCCTATCTGGGGCTGATCGCCGCTGTATCCCCTCTTGCAGGGATTTTATTCAGTTTTCCCGTAGGCCTGATTTCAGACAGGCTTGGCCGAAGAAAACTCCTCATCGTCTCCGGATGCATATTTCTCATTGCTCCCCTGCTGTATCTTCTGATAACGGACCCGGTTTTTCTTATACCTGTGAGATTCTTTCACGGCTTGGCGACCGCGATCCTTGGGCCTGTAGTCGGAGCCGCGATCGCAGAAAAATTCGGCAACAGAAAAGGCGTAATGATGGGGACATACAGTTCTGCCACACTCGTCGGCAGGACAGCGGCTCCCCTGTTAGGCGGGGCAATTATCACGTTATTTGCCTTGGCGCCGGGATTCACTGCATATCATATGGTGTACCTGGCGGCGTTTTGTGCTGCAATACCTGTGTTTATTCTGATCCTTTTCTTCCATGACACGCATGGATGCGTGCAAAAAGTAACCGTTGCCGATTTCACAAACAGTCTGAAAACGTTTCTTTCGAACAGAGGACTTCGTGCCGCCTCCGTCTCTGAGATGATCACCTACTTCTGTTTTGGAACGTTTGAAACATTCTTGCCGGTCTATCTCCTCCTGATCGGCGTTTCAGCCTGGGAAACCGGAATCATTTTTGCCGTCCAGGTGGTGGTCATCGCACTCACAAAACCCTTCTTCGGCAGGCGTGCAGATACGGGAAATCCGCAAAAACAGATCGCTGCAGGTATGCTTATCACGGGTCTCTCGCTTGGGATCATGGGACTTACAATAAACTTCTGGATATTGCTGGTTCTTAGCTGTATTTTTGGCATCGGGATGTCGCTTTCCACGGTAGCCACCAATGTGTATGCGGCAAACACCGCAGAAAAAAACCAGCTTGCAGCCTCGCTTGGGGCCCTGTCCTCGATTATGGACATCGGCCACACATCGGGCCCTCTTGTCAGCGGGATTATAATAACGCTTGCGGGATATCAGATAGGTTTTGGTCTCTGTCTCGTACTTTCGGTACTGACGTCGGTATTTGTGCTGATGACCAGATAAAAAAAGAAAGGAGAGGGGGGATTAGCTGTGGTAGTGACTCAGCGGTTCGACGGTGATCTTGTTGGTCTTCATCGACTCGATTGCCTGAACTGCCGCCTCTGCTCCAAAGATGGTCGTGATGTAGGGGATCGAGTAGTCGATGCTTGCCCGCATGATCTGCAGGTGATCTGCCCGTGCATTTTTATCGCCGGGTGTGTTGATGAGGAGGTTTACGTCCAGTGCCCGGATCATGTCAAGAATGTTCGGTGAACCTTCCTGAACCTTTCTGACAAGGTTCATGGGGATGTCGTTCTGAGCAAGGAACTTGACTGTGCCTTCAGTACCGTAGAGGGAGAAGCCGAGGGCGTGAAGTTTCTGCGCGATCGGCAGGATCTCATCCTTCTGATCATTGGTGACCGAGATGAAGACGTTGCCTTTCAGCGGGATGGTGTTCTCAGCTGCCTGGCTTGCCTTGTAGAAAGCTCTGCCGAAGTCGTAATCGATACCGATAACTTCACCGGTACTCTTCATCTCCGGACCGAGGATCGGGTCGACACCCGGAAGTCTGGAGAACGGAAGAAGAACTTCTTTGACCGCTACGTGATTGATCTCTTTCTCCTGATAGCCAAGATCTGCAAGTTTCTTTCCAAGCATAAGTTTGGCTGCAATCTTTGCAAGCGGGAGACCGGTTGCCTTCGAGACGAACGGAACCGTTCTGCTGGCACGCGGGTTTGCCTCAAGAACATAGACCGTTCCTTTGTGGATAGCATACTGGATGTTGATCAGACCGACCACGCCAAGAGAGAGAGCAATCTTTCTCGTGTAGTCTTTTACGGTTGCGATCTGCTCGGGAGTGAGGGTCTGCGTCGGGATGACACATGCCGAATCACCGGAGTGGACACCGGCTTCTTCGATATGCTCCATCACACCGCCGATAAGAACGGTTTCTCCATCAGATACTGCGTCCACATCCAGCTCGGTTGCATTGTCGAGGTATCTGTCGATTAAGACCGGGTGGGTGTTGGAAACACGGACTGCCTCTTTGATGTAGGTCTGGAGTTCAAGTTCATCGTGAACAAGTTCCATTGCACGGCCGCCGAGAACGTAGCTTGGTCTGACTAAGACCGGGTAGCCGATCTTGTTGGCAATTGCGTATGCCTCCTTCTCGGAGTAGGCAGAACCGTTTGCCGGGGACGGGATGTTGTTCAGTTCTAAGAGAACGCTGAACCGGTTTCTGTCTTCGGCAACATCCATATTGTCGGGGCTCGTTCCAAGGACCTTGGTCTTCAGACCGAAGAGTTTGATCTCTTCCTGGATTGGGATAGCGAGGTTCACGGAGTTCTGACCGCCGAACTGGACCATAACACCGTCATAGTCACCTTTTCGGAGGATATTGACGACATCTTCAAGCTGCATCGGTTCGAAGTAGAGGCGGTCCGAGGTATCGAAGTCGGTTGAAACCGTCTCCGGGTTGTTATTTAAGATATGGACCTCGATGCCTTCTTCACGCAGGGACTTGACTGCGTGAACCGTACAGTAATCAAACTCAATTCCCTGGCCGATGCGTATAGCCCCGGAACCGAGGATGAGGATCTTTTTCCGATCAGACTGGGTAAGCTCGCACTCCTGCTCCCAGGTGGAGTAGTAGTAGGGCGTCTTTGCCGGGAACTCGGCAGAGCAGGTGTCGACCATCTTGTAGGTCGGAAGGCCGACAAGACTCTCGATCTTATAGATGTTCCAGCCGGTGAGTTCGCGGATCTCTGCGTTGGAGAAGCCAAACTTCTTGGAGGTTTTGACAAGCTCTTCAGTTGGGTGGTCGCGGAGCTCAAGTTCGATGTCCACGACATTCTGGATCTTCTCTAAGAAGAACGGCTCGATCTGAGTGAGGTCGTAGACTTCCTTGACGGTCATTCCAAGGCGGAAGGCATCAAAGAGGGTCGGGAATCTCTCATCGGTCGGGCGGGAGAGGATCATTCTGATCTCGTTCAGATCGGTGTGCCGGTAGATATCCGTATCAAGCGAGCGGAGAGCTTTCTTGAATCCTTCTTCAACGGTACGGCCGATTGCCATGACCTCGCCGGTACTTTTCATCGAAGTGGTGAGGGTCCGGTCGGCAGTCTTGAATTTATCGAACGGCCATCTGGATACTTTGACCACGACGTAGTCTACAGCCGGCTCGAAACAGGCCGGCGTGCATCCCGTGACCGTGTTCATGATCTCATCGAGGTGCAGACCGATGGCGACTTTTGCTGCCACACGGGCGATCGGGTAACCGGTCGCTTTCGAGGCAAGTGCCGAGGAACGCGAGACACGCGGGTTGACTTCAATAACACGGTAGTCACCGTTGTTGAAGGCAAACTGGATGTTACATCCACCCTGCACGTTGAGTGCACGGATGATTTTGATTGCGGCACGCCGCATGATGCCAAACTCATCAGAGGTGAGGGACAGGATCGGAGCGACGACAACGGACTCTCCGGTGTGGACACCCATCGGGTCGACGTTTTCCATTCCGCAGATGATGATACAGGTGTCTGCCGCATCACGCATGACCTCGAACTCGATTTCGTTCCAGCCTTTGACCGACTCTTCGATCAGGACCTGGTGGACACGGGATTTCGTGAGACCGTGTTCGACGATAGTTTTGAGTTCTTCTTTGGTGTTCGCAACTCCTCCGCCGGCTCCGCCAAGTGTGTATGCCGGACGAATGATTGCGGGGAGACCGACTTCTGCGTATGCCTCTTCGAGCTGCTCGATTTTGGTTAAGATGAAACTCTTCGGAATCGGTTCACCGATCTCTAGCATGAGTTTCTTGAAGAGATCACGGTCTTCACCATGATAGATGGCTTCAAGCGGCGTTCCAAGAATCTGCACGCCTTCAAGAGCGCCCAGTTCATAGAGTTCGGCCGTAAGGTTCAGACCGGTCTGACCGCCCATACCTGAAAGAATACCATCCGGCTTTTCCTTCTTGATGATCTCGGCAATGATATCTGCTTTCAGCGGTTCAACATAGACTTTATCTGCAGTTTCAGGATCGGTCTGGATCGTAGCCGGGTTGGAGTTGACTAAGACAACTTCGATGCCCTCTTCACGCACAGCTTTACATGCCTGGCTTCCTGCGTAGTCAAACTCGGCAGCCTGTCCGATCTGGATCGGTCCTGATCCGATGAGCAGGACTTTTTTGAGTGAGGTGTTTTTAGGCATCTGGGATTCCTCTGTACATGATATCGTAAATTGGTTTTTCCACGCCGTCGTAGATTCCATCATGTTCCGGATGGAACTGTACACAGTACACGCCGAGGTCGTTGTTGACAAAGCCCTCAACCGTGTCGTCGTTTGCATTGACACAGTTTACTTCACAGCCTTCCGGAAGACTGTCGGCAACTACTGCGTAACCGTGTCCCTGGAAAGTTACGGCAACCGTCCCGTCGGAGAATTTCACCGGCTGGCTTTCTCCGCGGTGACCAAGTTTGAGTTTTTCAACCTGACCGCCAAGAGCTGCCGCAATGATCTCTGCACCCATACAGATTCCCTGTACCGGAATGGTTCCAAGGATGTCTTTGACGCAGGAGATTGCTTTCGGTGCGGCAAACGGATAACCCGGGCCGTTCGTTAAGAAGAGCGCGCTTGGTTTGTCTGCCATGATCACATCAGCCGGAGTTCCATACGGGTAGACATAGATGTCTGCGCCACGGTTTTTCAGACTGGTGAATACCGATTTTCTGCATCCGAAATCGAGGACGGCAATTTTTTTGCCTTTTCCTTCGATGTGATAGGGGGCCTTGCAGGTTACACCGGGAATGAGTTCGCGGGTTTCCTGGACCGGAGCGGTCTGAGCCATGGTGACGGCTTTGTATCCGTCGTCAGAACCGGTGATAAGGGTCGCACGCATAACGCCCTGTTCACGCAGTTTTATTGTGAGCATCCGTGTGTCGACACCCTCGATTCCAATAAGGCCGTTATCCTCAAAGAATTCGCCTAGTGTCGGCTGGTGTTTTGGATGAACGCAGAGTTCACGCACAATTGTTCCCGTAGCGTGAACTTTGTCATGCTGGAGCTGATCTTTGTTTGCTCCGTAGTTTCCAACAAGTGGATAGCCGAACATCAATAGTTGTCCGGCAACACTCGGGTCACTAAGGGCTTCCATGTATCCCGTAGATACAAGGGTGACAACCAGTTCACCGGAGGCGCAGCCTTCAACGCCAAAGCCGGTTCCAGTGATGATTGTCCCATCTTCAAGTCCTAAGACAGCCTTCATGATTTTGTACCACATACATGTCGGCAGGATAGATAATAAGACTAATCAATGATTACACAATATCAATTAATAAAAATATATTCTATTAATAAAATATATTGTCTAACTTTTACTGCACAATATATTTTGGTGGCGACAATATTTTTTATCGTCCCAGGATATATTCATTACCCCCGATAACCATACATTCACTCGTGCGAGACACAGAGCCTCGCTGTATTATGCATCATTCCTGTGAGTATTCCTGATATCATGACAGAAACAAGATCTAAAACTGCAAAATCTCCCATTATATTCATACCCGGTATTATGGGCAGCCGGCTTTATGATCAGACCGGCAGTCTTGTCTGGGTTGAATATTCGCTCAAACTTACAAAACTCGGCGAGATGATGGGGATGCAAAATACCCTGGCAGTAAAAAACAACGAAATCAATCAGGTGACCGTTCCAGAACATCAGCGGGAATACGGAGCCATGGGACCGTTCGAATATCCCTACAAAAAAATCGTTGACCTGCTCTGTGATGTATTCCCGGAAAATGGCGTCTATTTTTTATTCCTATGATTTTCGTCAGACCATAGCAGACTCTGCCGATTTGTTACATAAGCAGATTCAAAGCATTCAGAATATTACCGGCAAAGCCAAGGTCGATCTTATTGCGCACAGTCTCGGCTGGCTGATTGTTTCAGCATATCTCGAAGACTACGGAAACGAAAATATCGAAAAAATCATCATCCTTGCTACTCCCTATGAAGGCTCTCCCGATACGATAAACACGGCATTGACCGGAGAAATGACATACATCCCGGGAAGCGTGCTTGACACGGTAACGAAAATTACCCGGGATGTACGGACAAGTTTTCCCTCGGCCGCGGAACTGATTCCAACAGATGCCTATATCGGCCTTCATCCGCCATATCTCTGCACGGAAAATATTCCCTTCAGCGATGACGTCAGGGAAAGGGAAAATATATTTTCCGAGGGGGAGCCGTATTATGCTCCGGCAGGCATTACACGGGAGGCAGGGGTGAGTGTGTACAATCCGATTCCCGAAAAGCAGTATGAGATACTTCTGAAAAAAAATCTTTGGAGAAGAACATACCCTCAGACGGGAAAACAACAGCCGGGTCATCACCGATCTCGAAAGATCATACTTTGCCGTCGGTATCAACCGCCAGACCATTCGGTCACTGATGTTTTCTGAGGACACGATGGAGCCAAAGATAACGCACATAATATATGACCATGCAGGCGATGGCTCAGTTCCCGAGGAGTCAGCGACCATGTACGGGTATCTGGAGACGCTGGGAAAAGACCCGAAAGGAAACAGCCGTCTGTTAAAGATAGATACTGAGCATGGGGGGATCACGAGTCATGGGAAAGTCTTGGATTGGATCGTGGCCATTCTTTCAGATTCCTCGACAGACCATATCCAGTCAGATCCGGCCATCGCAGACAATACAGTCATGGTGAAGACTGCAGGCCATCAGGAAATTCTTTCCAAACTGCAGAAGCTCGTTACTTCAATGAAAAATCAGAAAAACACACAATAAAATAAAAAAAATTATTTTGCCATTATCTCCATCACGATCTTACCGTAGGCAGGACGTGTAAGGAGAACACCGATCAGGATACCTAGGATACTGATAATGGCAAATCCTTTGAGTGTGGAAAGATCCATGATGATCAGCGGGAACATGGCGATAATTACCGTGGCTGCCGAAGTCATGATGATTACGAGAGCACGCTTCAGCCGTTTAAGATAAAGAGCCTGTGCAGGAACGCGGCCTTCATGCATAACCTCGTCGGTGATGATGACCAGTTGATCTATACCAGTTCCAAGAACCGCAATCAACGCCGCAATGGCTGCGATATCAAGCTGCTGGATGAAAACAGCAATACCGAGAAGGATAATGATCTCGGAAACATTCGTCGCGATCATCGGAAGAACGATCTCCGGGGTACGGTATCTGAGATAGACCATCAAAGCAACTGCTGCAAGGGCGGCGATTGCTGCAATCAGACAGACAACCTTGAAGTAATCCCCAAGAACGGCAGAGGTTGATCCAGATCCGGCGATCTGAACCTGGACTGGAAGAGCGCCGGCACGCAGATGAATCTCAAGTTCCTGAGCCTGCGCCTTTCCTTCATCACCGCTTCCGGTTCCGGCATACAGTTTGTTCACCGGATTCTTGGCAATTGAGGCTGCCAGGTCGGATGAAAGCGGGGCACTGTAGACAAGGTTCCCGTCAAGATACATGACGAGTTCGTGAGCCGCCGGATTGGTGGTGGCACCATATTCTATACACGCCTGTTGTAGGGCCTCGGCACCGGCATTATCAATATTGAACGCAACACCCCAATTGTTAGAACCCGCAGGATTCTGTGTCGGAGTCTGGACCGAGACTACTGAATCACCATACAAGACATGAGCAGTCTCATTTCCGGTTGTAACGATGCGAAGCTCGAAGAGACCTTGTGTTCCAACAAGTTCCTGAGCAGTATTCATATCAACGCCAGCCATCTCAATGCGGACATATTGGGCAACACCATCCATATTCGTGAGCGTGTTGACCTTCACATCACTTGTTCCAAGGCTGTTTAACTTTGATTCGAGAATCCGCTTGATCGTATCTGCCGTGTCCTTACCAACACCCGGCTCGGAGCCGACATTCGTTGCACCGGCAGCTTCCACAGCGGCACGAAGTTGATCGGCCGTTGCTGATGTCTGGACCTCTATTTGAGTCAAACTGATGGGGACGACCGTACAGTCAAGAGTTTTTCCAACACTTTCAGCCACTGCAGTAACATCGTCACCCTGACCTATCGTCACGACTTCCGACTGAAACTCAAGCTGGATCCATGAACCGCCGTCAAGGTCAAGACCAAACTGTAGATTCGTAATGCCTTCACGGTCACCAAACGGAACAAAGATCGCTGCAAGTGATAAGGCAACCAGAACGAGAACAAGAATGACCCGGGGATCACGGATTACTGCAGGCCATCCGGTGTATTCTTTCTTTGCTTTTTTCGGAGCGGATGACTTCTTGGAACTCATTGTTTCGCACCTCTATTATCCTTTTTTGATTGTTTCGGCATTGCCTGTGGTTTTTCCGACCCGGAAAGATACATACGCAGAACTCCGGCATTAAAACCCCAGGTAAAGATAATATCACTGATAAGACCGATGATCAGGACAGCAGCAATGGAGTACAATGTTGGGACCTGCCCGATGAAGGCAACAATAAACATTGCGACGATTGCCGCAAGAGTCGTGGTGGTCATAATGATACCGGTCCTATATGCACCTTCCATTTTTTCCTCAAGATTTCCCTGACGCTTAAGGACTTTCGTCGTCAGCAGGATATTACTGTCAACGGAATAACCAATAAGCATGAGAAGAGCGGCGGTTGTCGCAAGAGAGAGCTCAATACCGACAAGATTCATAACCGCGGCAGTTATCGTGATATCGGCAATACCGGCAGAGACTACAGTAATGGCCGGTATCACTTTTCTGAAGGCAAGGAAAACGACGACTGCCATACCGATGAAGGCAAATAGAATCGCCCACATTGCCTGGGACTGGAGAGTGGCCCCAAAGTTTGCACCGATCTGATCAATGCTTGCCTCAGGATATTTCGAGAGAGTGTAATTGTTAAACTTCATCATGTCTTCGTTAGACATCGGACCAAACTTCAGATAATATCCGCCCGACCCAATACCCTCGTCAATGAATTTCAGATCATAGCCGGAATAAAAGGCAACAATTTCTTCTTTGGTATCATCCGTGTGAATGGTGACCGCCGTTCCACCGGCAAAATCAATACCGGGCGTGACAGGCATTCCTGTCATGGCAAACGTTATGCCGACGATCACCAAAGCGATGCCAAAAAGGACGGCGGGTATTGCCATCATACGTTTTGGATCGTATTTGTTGATGTCGTATTTGGGAAGCTTCATACTGAACTAATATTTACGTTCAATGAATATATACACCTTCAGATCGATTGAAAAAGAAAAGGATTAATTTGTTTCGACACGGCCTTTCTGCTCAAGCATATCTTCGACGGTCGCATTCGCATGATGATACCGCGGACGATTGGCAGTTTTACCGCCGCAGGATAATGCTTCAACCGGACAAAACTGCAGGCATGCAAGGCAGCCCTCGCATTTGTGGAGCCACTCCTTTTTTCCATGAGGGAGAGCCACGATGTTGTTTACCGGGCATATCCTGACGCAAATCTGGCAACCGTTGCATGAGGGGCTGACAACAAATTTTTTGTCGAAATTGTGTACATTTCGGATGAAAGGACCGTACATCAGTTTCATCACGTTTCCAAGTACACTGAATCCTACAATTGAATTCCGGCGGTTTTTGATATCCTCCACTATTACTGCCACTTTGCGAAGCGCATTTTCCCGGATGGTCTTCTCAACAGGCTTCTCCGGCGGGGCGCTGAAGGGGATATAGTTGTCAGGCATCTGGATCCACCAGGCTGCATTAAGGATGTTGCCGCATTTTTCGCAGAGTGCAGAGATCTGTTTTGTTGGAGACCCGCTTTTTCCCCCTTCGGTAACGACGGAGAAAACATAGCCTGCATGGGAGAGATCCAGAAGCGTGAAAAAATTCGCAACAATTTTTGGAAGACCCATTGCATAGAGAGGATACACTATACCAACATTGGCGTCATCCGGAACAATGACTTTCTCGCCTGCTAACATGAGTTTGGGGATAGGGGCGAGTTCGGTGTCAGGGAGCCGTGTAGATATCGCTTTAGCAACAGCGAGGGAATTCCCCGTGCCGGTAAAGTAGTACAGTATTGTTTTCATGGTGAGAGGCACCTCCGTTTGATAAGTATAGAGAGTCTTACTGATTAATCCTTGTGGCCGTGTTAACGATTTTCATTGAGAAATTTCGGATCAGGAAAATATTTTTCGGATTTTTCGGTTCCGGCAATACATGCATTCCTTATACCATGAATGCAGATATGAGTATGGGGTGCTGATGCAGACCGGAAAATCCGACTGCAGAGGCTGAGATTATACCCATATAACCTGATCCGGGTAATGCCGGCGGAGGGAGTCGCTTTTCCTATACGTGACCGTGCATTATCCGCCTAGATTCAGGGAGGATAACACAATGGATTTTGAAGTAACCAAAGCAATCACAGAATCCTGGTTTGCAAGACTGCAGGAAAACCTGTGTTTCGATGCAGCAATCGTTGGGACAGGACCGTCGGGACTTATCGCCGCAGTAAAACTCGCAGATGCCGGGTATAAAGTATCCATGTTTGAAAGTAAACTTGCTCCGGGAGGGGGAATGTGGGGAGGAGCCATGCTTTTTTCATCCATCGCGATTCAAAACGAAGCGGTGTATCTTTTGGACGAACTGGAGATTCCCTACAAACGATACAACGAGAATCTCGTTGTCTGCGACAGTGTTCTCGCCACATCGGCACTGATATATCAGGCAGCGAAGAGAGGCGTTGTGATTCACAATGGTATGAGTGTTGAGGATGTGATGTTTAAGGAGAACAGAGTTTCAGGCGTTGTTGTCAACTGGGGTCCGGTTGTAAGAGAAGGACTTCATGTAGATCCGCTTTCCTTCAGAGCAAAAATCGTGGTGGATGCAACAGGTCATCCCTGTATGATCTCGGAAACGGCGGCACGAAAGAACAACATCACTCTTAACACACCAACCGGAAAAGTCTGCGGGGAGTGTTCTTTGAATGCGGTAGAGGGAGAGGCCATGACGGTTGAAAATACCAAAGAGATCTATTCAGGACTCTACGTCTGCGGCATGGCGGCAAACGGCGTGTTTGGATCACCTCGTATGGGACCGATATTCGGCGGGATGCTTCTTTCAGGCGAAAAAGTGGCAAAACTGATTATTGAGGAGCTGAAGTGACAGTAAACGACTTTGGGTTGTATCTGATCATCACCAAACCCTCTTTTTCCTACAGAAAAATCGCCGAAACAGCGGTAAAGTATAATGTGCGGTATCTTCAGCTGCGGGAAAAATCGTTATCCGACCGGGAAATCCTGAAAGCAGCTGACGAGATTATTCAGGTGACAAACGGAACAGAAACCCGATTCATACTAAATGACCGTGCGGATCTGGCATCTATCTGCAAGGCAGACGGCCTTCATCTTGGTCAGGATGATATCCGTCTCACAGATGCAAAAAAAAGATCTGCGGCGAAAAAGTCTCGATCTTCGGACTCTCGACCCATAATCTTGAACAGGTAAAAGAAGCGATACAACTGAGACCGGATTACATTGGATTTGGACCGATATTTACGACCCCGACAAAAACAAAGCCGGACACGGTAATTGGAACGGAAATGATTCAAGAAGCGGTTAAGTTAGCCGGAGATATCCCGGTTATTGCGATCGGCGGAATCAATGGAGAAAATCTCAGACATGTTCTGGATGCCGGTGCGAGAAATGTGTGTATGGTCAGATATTTTATGGACAGCACGCATTTTGAGACAAGGGTAAAAGAGACGGTAAAAATCCTAAACGATTACGGTACATGAAAACCACGAAATAAAAATAAAAAAAATGCCAGGATTTCTCCGTGACAAGCAAGAATGGTTAGATCCCACTGGCACAGGTTTTTTTGGTAAGGAATAGCCGATACTTTGACGGACCGGTGAGAGGTTCGACGTTGAAGTCAAACATCTCGCCTGCTAGTTCGCCTTCCAGCCACGGGGGAATATGGCAGCAGTCAATCTGCAGTTCGTAGAACGTTCCGGCAGAGAGAATCGGCATCAGGATCTGTTTGGAGGTGATGGTACCATTCTGTCTCTGGATGTCGGTTAGCGAGACCTGATAGACACCATTCCCGAGATCCGTGACGAAATTCTTTTTCGTCTCGGCTGTTTCACAAACATCCTGATCTGCTTCATCTTTGGAAAGGATGTCATCGAGACTGAACAGATCAGCATCTAAAGATTCCCACAGATGAATGCCTTCCCTCTCCAGATGATATGCGGCCGCCCCGATAATGGATGAAGCAACCAGAATCCTGCAGCCTTCCAGTAGTTCAAGAACAGAGGCAACTGCTTTCCTGAGTTCGGCAATCCCATTGATGTCTTTGATTACTATCGGCAGGACTCCGACAACTTCCCATACTCCCAGTTCACGTCGGAACTTTTTGATCTGGGTTGTTGTGGATAACGCTGCGATCTCTTCTGTATCCTTATAGCATACGGCGATCTCTTTTGCCATTGAATCCTCCACACTTATGCGATTACGAGACGTTCCACGACGGTTCCGTCAAGAACAGAGGAAACGATGTCCTCTGCATCTTCAGACGTGACCCCGCCATACCAGACATTCTCGGGGTACACAATTACGATTGGTCCCTGGTCACACAGGTTCAGGCAGCCCGTAGTCGAGACCATGATCTCGTCTGAGACTCCCTGAGTGTCAATCTCCTCTACGATCATCTGGACGATTTCTGCGGCATTCTTACCGTGACAGAAACCTTTCTGCTGGCCGGTCAGCCGGAAACTCGCACAGACGAATATGTGGTGCTTGGGTTTTTCCATTTTTACCTCTGGATTTGTGGGAAATACTGATCATACATTCTTTTCCGGTACGTACTGTACTTTCGTTCAAGGAGCGTGTTCACACAGGTATCTAAGAGCCTGTTTGTTCCAGCATACAGTGTGGAGCAGATACGTTGACCCCCGATACGGTCATGTATCGGAAAGCCCAGACGGACAAGGGGAATGCCCGAATGTTCTTCCAGATATTTTCCGTCGGAGTGGCCAATGGCGATATTCGATCCGGCAGTCTCGCTTTCGCGGCGGACTGTACCAAAATCAGTATCACTGAAGATGATCGCCGGCTCAACGTTGTCTGCAGTTATTGCGGCAACCGCATCTTTCCAATGCTTGTTCCTGCTATCCGAAGCAATAACTTTTGGATACATACCAATTTCACTGGTAAATCCTGCAAGTGCATACGTTAAGTCGGCATCTCCGAACAGAGTGCATCGACCGGCAAAGGCATGTTTGTGGCAGTCAATCATGGCATCCATCAGCCGTCCGTGTTCGGAGAACGTCTCGGGTGCCATTGATTTGCCGGTGATCGTTTTCAGCAGAGCAAAGAACTCATCTGTGTGTTCAAGTCCGATAGGCGACGCTATCCGATAGTAGGGAACGCCAAATTTTTCCTCCAGGAACTTTCCCGGGAACTTTCGTTCGTCTCCCGGGGACCCAAACTCAATTGTGGCCTTAGCTCCTCCCATACTGCGGATAGCCTCAACGGATGTCCCGCCTGACGGCATCTTGTCGTAGGTGGTTTCATAGGGACGGTCCATCGTCTCGCTGATGTCGGGTAAGATTGTGTAAGAGACACCCATTGCATTGAGGGTTCTTTTCATTTCCCGGATATCAGCAGGCGAGAACGTAATCGGAACGATGATGTTCACTTTATCATGGGGGACCATCAATTCTGGCGGGAGGGAGAGCTGCTCAACAACGCAGCGGAGGGTGTACCAGTACCCATCTCCGTTGTTCGTGTCCGGATCGGTGATAAGAGTGGGATTCGTTGATTTGTCTCCATCACCTTCAGAATCTTCACTTCCCAACCCGCCGAACAAGAGCCCGACGGATCCAAGGATCCCGCTCACGTTCAGGAGTTTCCCACCAACCTTCAGACCTTTAGCAAGTCCCCGAAGCGGGACGTATCCAGCTCCAAGAGACAGAGCACCGCCGGCTAATGTGAGTGCATCGATGCCCGCATATATCCAATCCTCCGTTGTGACAGTTTCCCCGGTAAACAGTTTGTTCCCGGTATTCACCAGGTCCAGAGGGAGAAGGATATCCGCAGCTGCGGCCGGGACAAATGCCAGGCCGCCGCTATCGTATGCAGCGTCTCGAGTGCTGATGACGCCAGAGATCATGTTGCTTACGGGATTGTCCTTCTTGATCTCGTCAAGAGAGGGGATCGTTATTCCCCCTCCACCGGATCCGCCAAGATTAGTTATCGCGGTGTAAAGTTGTCCCAGGGGGTGAATACCCGCCAGGGTAGATAATCCACCGACAAGATCAAACGTCGGAGTAGTGGCCGCGTCTTTTTCCAGGGTTGCCGCCGCCGGTGTTGCTGTCGCAAAGACAGATCCGGCGGTTGCTGCTTTCAGAGCTTTGGAAAGACTCAGACCCGTGCCGCCGCCGGCCGATGTCTCCGACCAGTGATTATACTGATAGGCTGTCGCGAGTTTTTCTTCAGCGTCCAGCTCTCGGGAAGTAGCTACATACCCCGATCCTGAAGCATACGAACCAGGAAGGTAATTCCCGTTCTTATCGATCGTTCCCCCGGAATTTACAAACTTGATCCCATCGACCGTGTCGTAAACCTTGTTTACGGTGATTTCGGTCCCGTCAACGTTCTGAGTATATCCGGGCGATGTGGCCGGGGTCGGGGTTGAACTGGTCGAAGCTGCACTTTTTTGTGTTTTGGTAGTTGGTGAGGATGATCCCCCACTCAAAACAGAGGAAATGGCCTCTGCTGCCTTCGCAGAAGCCACGATAGACCCGGTAACCGGATTTGACGCGGCCGCACCGGTTGCCAGTGCAGACGCCAGAGGATTAGAAACAACGGCATCTCTCACAGTGTCAAGAATGCCCATAGTTCATACCTCCTCAGTAGGTGGTGAAAGCGTAGGTCTTCTTGTAGAGGTCGATATCCACGATCTGCTCGATACTCACGTAACGGACAGTAGTCGAGGAGCTCGTCTTTGCTGCAAGCTGAATATCACCTTTGGAGTAGGACCAGCCGTCCTTACCGATGCCGTTTGCCTGCCACTGTACGCCAAAGTCCATGGTAACGATGTGTGTCGGGATGGACGTTCCGTAAATGAGCTCATCAATAGCCCGGGCCACGGTCCAGTCCTGCTTCATGAGTTCGACGCGATCCGGAACAGTGCGGAGAATACCGAACAGAGACGGATCAGTAGTGAAGGTAAGCATAGCTCCTTTCAGGAGTGTACCGGTAGGGATATCGAGGAATCCGGAGAACTCGGTGTTTGCGTCGCACGTTGCCGAGAGAGCGTAAACCTTCGGTTCTGCGAGTTTCTCGTATCTCTCACCATACCGGGCTTTCAGCTCGGCCTCGGAATAGATCTCTTCAATGAGTCCGATCTCGCACTTTGCATTCGAGATGTCAATACCGGTTCCGGCAGTGCTGCCGAACAAGACCTTCAGCTCAAGGTTTGTGTATGCGACTGCGAGGATCTCGCCCTCATCCAGATAGAGAACAAAGGACGTATCGACGTATGCATCATCCGCCAGGGCGGAATAGGTCATGTCGAGGACTTTGTTCACCTTGTCGATGCGGTAGTTAAGCCGTGCGAGGTCAAGACCGTTCAGAGAATAGTGATTCCTGACGGAGTCGGAAACAAGGCTGATTTCAGTGATCGCATTCAGAATGTCAGTAATCAGCGGAGTGGCAGAAGAACCAGAGGTATTTGTCAGCCTCATGGAGAACTTCAGCGCGTAACCATCATGAATAGAGGTTCTGGGAAGGTTAGCGACATGAACACTATCGGTGATTGCCTGACTGAGAATACTGTATTTTCTACGGTGTGCCATTTTTGATGGCCTCCTTAGATCTTGAAAACAGAGCGGACGACCGCAACGACGACGAGTCCAACAAGGAACGGAACGACCAGAGTCATAACCGGTTCTTTCACAGCCGTAATGGCCGTATTAACGATTGATGTCATTTTTTCTTACATCCCGCTGTTACAAAATGTAACAACTATTCAGTGGATAAGAAAAAAGAGAGGATAATGGGGGGGTTCCCCCGTGCGAGTTTTAGTTGTTGTTTTTCGATCCGCCGGAGATCTGACCGTAAGAGATGAGATAAGTTCCCCGGGAGTAGTGGATCTTGTAGTCAACGTATCCGGCCTGTTCGGCCTTGAGAACCTGATCGAGTATCGACGCTTTGTCTTCTGCGGATTCGCCGTCCGTAAGGAAATTCTTCACCGCGTCCGACATTGTGTAAGATGCCGTGGGAGTTCCAGCGGGGGCGGTCATAACCGTAGTATCGTTCGGGTCGAAGAATTTCTGAACGTTGTTTGTTTCGGCCTGAGCCTGTTCTTTTTCAGCTGTTGCCGTTGTCGCTTTGTTCCCGTTCAGAGCGGCGATAATAGTCGATACGGTAGTCACAATCAGAAGGAAGGCCTTCACGAGTGCGTCAATGTCAATGCTTGCAAGTGCTTCTAACATACACGCTCACGTTGAGGAAAAAAAGCATAATGGGGGGGGGGTCCCCCGTGCGAGTTACAAAGCCTGATGATCCAGGAGCCAGAGGATCACCGCGTTATAGGGTATCGCCTTTGGATCCGGCCAAAGATCCGGACGTTCCGCAACCATCTCCCGCCGGGTATAATTCAGCCTCGTATCAGTTGTTTTTCTGATGTCGATTTTTACTCCGTTACTACTCATTTTTTAACCTCTGTGTTTCGTTTTCCGTGTCACTTCAGCGGCTTTTATGATCTCATGTTTCCGGCCGTCCCATACTAAGACGTCGTGCACGCATAGCTCCGCATTAAGACCGGGCTGTCCTCGTTTCCAATCGAATCACGGGACCATAGCGGCACAATACCGGATGTCAGAAGGGATCACAAAGTGGAACAAATACGTGTACGTACACTGAGACCAAAGCAACTGATTGAAGTTTTGCAGTCTTTGAGTGATAAACCAAATTAGCTTATCATACCCTCGACCTTCCCGGGCGATCCTCTCAAAGAGGGGATCGGGCACGGATGAATTTTTGTTGTAATTGTGGCTTTCTTCAACAATGAATATCCGCTCCCCGTCCTGCATCCACATGTAATTCATGATCTCCCGGTAAACATCGAGAAGGTCCTTAATATCGATATTTCGGTTTGCCGGAATACACAGGATATAGGGGTATTCATTGAGGGAACGGAGATCTAATTTTCCACTTTTCCGAATCTTCGCGGGGTTCACCTGAAATAATTTAACGCCGGGTAATTCAACAAGCCCGATATGGTTTTGGTTCTTGGTGTCGAAAATTATGAAGGGATGTCTCTTTTCATAGAGTTGTTCGACCATTGCCCCGACAAAGAAGGATTTTCCGCCCCCGGTCGGAGCTACGATCATTCGGTGGACTGGGTCGTCAAGATGTAGGTCAACCTCCATTTATGCGATTTCTCCCGCCTGTGCCAGACGCTCACTAATCGACTGTGCACGCTCCGAGATCAGGGCGGTTGATGTGACCTTTGTCGGCCGTGGTTCCTCGTATGTTTCGACGTATCCCCGGGCCGCCTGAGTTGGTGATCTGAGTTCTTCCTGTTCATCCGGATGCTCGAGAGCTGCCCGCTTGTCGGAGATCAGTTTCAAGATCCGGGGGTAGAAACACATCAGTAACGCCACAATACCGATCATGAGAGCCGTCAGGGGGGCGTTCATCGCCCCGCCAAGAGCTGACCCAGGGGGACAGTAGGCATTCAATGCCTTTGACATGGCCTTCTTTCCATGGCTCTCCCAGATCTCCCGCTTCAGCTCCGGCAAATGCTGCTCTTTGAGAATGTCCTCTGCGAAGTCGAGACCGACGTCAATAAGCGGGATCAGTGGGTTCTCCTCTTCCGAGATCTGCGGATCCCCGCCGGAGATCCACGCGGGATCCTGATCCACGATCGCGGCCGGTGTTTCGTCGTCGAAACAAAACCCGACAATTTCAGATGTGATGTCCTTTTTGTTGAGCCGTGACTCATCTATTTCATCTGTCATTTTACCACCTCTACATAATCGCTTATTTGATCGACGAATTCATCAGGGAATATAGGGTCCGCCTTGTACCTGATTATCTGGATTTCTCTGTATGCGTGTTTCCGGCAATCCTCTGATCCGCACATTTCCGAGCATGTTTTAGGGCGGTCGTGATATCGAGTTAAACCGCATATCCACCCTAGTATGGGGTGGTGTGCGTGTGCGTGCTGACAATCGCACTGGCCTTCATAGTCCAATAATTTCATTCGGATTTCATCTCTTGACTCGGTCATAATCACCACTCCGTCATGTCGAGATTATCATCCTGAGTAATCGCATTACACAGATGAACCATTTTTTGCTTACAATATTCTTCTGTTCCTTTCCCGACGATAAATGATGATCCGTCATTGGTGGTGATTTCCAAACACCATGATTGATCGTCGGGGTCCCTACCGATTTCAATAAATGCAATCCCTGATGTAGGAATGCAAAACGGATCGCCTGAATGCTTTAGCCGATAATGAATGATGCCAGTCATACCGCGATCGCCACCTGACAATTAATCCGGGAATGCTCCAAAGTGAGCAGATTGTAACCACCACAAGCCCGGGTCCACAATCCCATCTCTAGGTCTTCTTTAAGTTCCGGGTTGCTTTTAACAATCGAAATGTTCAGGAAATTAATGAGATTTCTCTCAAAACGAGTGCTCCAGGTGGTGCATGATACAATCTATAAATTGCATCTGAAAGTTTCCATTGTTCCCTCAGATCCCGGAAATAATTGAGGATCCTCTTCATGTTACAAGTCCCTCCAGGGTGCGACAGGGTCAGGGGTAAACGGAATCTCACTCATCTTTCCCCTCCTCGATCTCCGGGCGGTGTTTCAGATCTTCTACAATAACGGTGATCCGGTAATCGTCGTTTACGGTTGACTCAACCTTTACGATCCCGTCCTGAGCAAGCCGGGCCCTGACGCCCAGATCGTCATATGCCCGGATCGCTATGTTACTGAGTTTCTTGATCTCCGGCGGGAGAAACTTATCGAGAATATCCATTTAAGCCGCCCCCTTCATATACCAGTCTTCCGCGAACAGATCGGTTTGTGATGCCACCCACGGGACAAATTTCCCCTCCACTGTAGATATGTAGATGTAGGGAAGTCCCATCTTGCTGTGTTCGTCTGGGGTCTGCATTTTGAGATACATCCCTTTACCATTCCACCCATGACGGGCCACGGCATGCCCGTCTTTTAATGCGATTAATGCGGCTGAGAAATCAGATGGTTTTGGGCGGCCATCGGGTTCAAGCAACGGACAGGAAAGGAGGGCACTACATGGTGTGAGATCATACGCCTTTGGACAGATGAGTTCTCCGCGTAAGCTGACAGAGACGAAAGAACATTTTTTTAGGCAATTCTCGCACATGAACGAGTGATTCATTTAGGCCACCTCGCCGAACCGCAGATTCATTTGGACCGGTGTTTCGTGATCCGTCCGTATAGGAGCCGTGCGCCGTTTAGGACGTCTCCCCAGAAACCAGCCAACACCCGCCAGAGTGCCCAGTAATACCAGGCCGATGAGCGCAAGCACGAGGGGAAAGCCGCCCTTTGTCGGGAGCTCCTCGGGATCTGTTTTTGGTTCCCCTGTCTGTTTTCCCTGATCTTCCGGATCCTCATTTTCTACTGCTTCCCCAGGATCTTCAGGGGAGAAATCAGTTTCCCCATTCGTTTCCCCGGTTTCCCCAGGGACTTCCCCAGGAATTCCCCCTGTTTCCCCCGTGTTTTCTCCGGAGAAAGTAGGTTTATCCTCAGCTGCGCTTGACGGATTTTCAGCGTTTGGGGCGGTCTCGTCTTTCCACGCACACCGCTTCGATCCACAGATAGGGCACTTTGACGGCTTCTTTGCGTTGCCTGTGTGCGCCACCCATTCGTTTGTACAGTTCAGACAGACGGCCACTCTGTCACGTTTTGGAAGTTTCCCCTGAGTTTCCCCGGGAATTCCCCCTGTTTCTCCTTCGTTCATATGGGGAAAATGTGGGAAAACAAGGAGAAAAAAGGCAGGTTCCCCCGTGCGAGTTTCGCACGTGCTGACGCGGTTTTTTATCGCCTTACACGGATGATATAGTGTAAGATTCTCCCGGTGTTTTACGGCTTTTTCACTGGGGATTCTTCATGATGCGGTGTGGGGTAGCCAGATCATCCCAACGGGCCCATAACCCGTAGATCGTCGGTTCAAATCCGACCGCTGCAATAGGGGGTTTCATCTCTTGGCGCGGTCAGGGGATGTGTAAACTGCGTGCATTCCTCCATCCCCTTGCCAGTTCCGCGGCTGACTTGGGGGCGTTTTGCCACATTAGTATAGTTGGTAAATGCTCCGGCCTTGTAATCCGGATATCTCCCGTTCAAATCGGGGATGTGGCTTTGTGGAGTAAACCACGTTAAAAAATCACATCTTTGAGGTGTCTACAAGGGTCGTGCTCAAAGCAGCAGAGCAGTATTCCTATGTCTGGTTTTGTCATGGATGGGGGGGTGACGGGCAGCAGCCCCCCATAAAAAAAGAGATTATTTTTTTGAAAGTTTATCATTCAGGCCGGGATTGTTTGAAACATACTGCGGCCGCGTCAAATCGTGAAATTTTAAGGCTTTGTAGACCGTTTCCGGAGACACGCCAATAAGATCCCCGATCTCCCGGTTTGTCTTGCGGGCCCTGAGCTGATCCAGAAGCCAATCGCGATCTGTCAGTTCTGGGTAATCGTACCAGAGTTTCCGGCGCCGGGTCATACTCGATCAACCCCCACTTCTGCGTTACATTCCTTACAATAGACCTGATCGCCCACAAATGGCGCCCGAGCCACAAACCCGATTGGATCAACGGCAGCCCCGCATTTACAACAGACTGAGGGTAGCTGCTTGCCAAATACCGTTACGATCGCGGCCGGTGTTTCGTCGTCGAAACAAAACCCGACAATTTCAGATGTGATGTCCTTTTTGTTGAGCCGTGACTCATCTATTTCATCTGTCATTTTACCACCACTCCATTATCGTTTTTTGTATGCTCTGGGCACTCATACAGCCCCCGCCACAACGCCGATAAAGACGCCACACCAGAACGCAAACGCCAATCTCATTATATTTACCATTCTGTCAATACTCTTGTTCAGACGTGCCCCTGAGTCCAGCTCATCAGTGTTCATGATTTCGCCCCTGCCTTGACGAATGACTTAATCAGCTCCAGGTTTGGGGTCGGTTCTGGAGTTGGGTTAGTCTTGGGTTGTTCTTTGGGTTTATCCTTGATATTGACCCGCCAATACTCGTTCACACAGTTCTGACACAGTCCAGGCGGCACGGTTCCCCATCCGCTCTGATCCCATGCATCCTGCATATGATTCATCTCGTATTGGTCCATGAGTTCACCGCCGCACTTAGTGCATTTCGGGGTGTTGTCCTCCGGTTTTGGCGCCTGCGGTTGTGTTGGTTCCTTCTGAGTGGGGGGGTGGTTTTTTCAGGTGTTTTTGTGTGTTTCAGCGGCGTGCGATCGGGTTATCCAGTATTATTATTAGTTAGATATTTGTATGAGGATGTTGGAGTAAAATAGCTCAAGTTCGATCAGAGAATCCATAGTATTTTTGAGCATTTGAGAACAATAAACCAAATCATTGAGAGTTTCGGTTAGTTCTGTATAGGATATATAACACCATTTCCCATATGTAATCTCTCCTATCACACCATTTATTTTCAGATAGGCCTCATGAAGTTTCCAAAATATATGATTTTCCGAAATAACATAGTCATTATCATCCCGGATTTTCCTCTCTTCCTCAATAAAACAGTTCATCTCTTCGTCAGTTTCCGCATGAAGCAAGTTTAATTCAAGTGGATTTATTATATCGTTAATCCCGAGTAATTGAGCATTCATATAGTTAAAAGCTGATGTCAATAGATCGACTTCTCTAGTTTTGTCATTTTTATATATGTCGTACAGATATTTTCTAACGTCCAGATTCAGTTTTCTAACTCTATAATATTGCGTCCTTAATCGGGCTATCCGTTCTGTTTCTATGTCGTCGTAAAGACATTTAACCCTCGAAAATAACATGGAATACGCTCCAATCGGCGCGTGACAGATAGCACAATGCGTAGCTCCCGCGGGGTTCACAGCCCCACACCGTTCGCATTTTGCCGCATGAATATAAAAATCCAAAGCTTCACGTACAAAACTTGTTTTATCTTGATAAAGATGTAATCTCCAATATTTCTCGACTTCATCACTTAATTTTTTATCAATTTTTAAACTTAGTTGTGCATATTCTGGTTTGTTCTCCTTTTTTGCTGCCATAATCCTCCACCTATAATAGATATATATACCACAGAAACCTAATAAATTATAGTAACTCAATTGAGTTACTGTGATATTTATGAACAAACAATTATTAACAATTCAGGTAACGACCGGACAGACAAAACAACTCGACAATGCTTGGAAAAAAACCGAGTGTATGAACAGATCGGAGTTCATCCGAAAGGCAATTAATGCATATGCAAATGAGACTATTTTTCCAGAAGGTTTTGAATGAGATTAATTAAAATAGACACCGCCACCGAAATCAACCACCAAGAAGAAAAAGGCAACGGCAAAGAAGTATTGAATCACAAAACTGAAAAGACCTCCGCATACGATACAATAGCCATTAATGAAATACAGGCAAAAACACAGACCACTGCACGCCAGAAGAGACCAATAGACATGAAAGATTCTTGGGTCCAGGCGTTTCTTTCGCCGAAACTCATTGAAAAATTCAGAGAAATTCTTTTAGATGGAGAGTAATAATGACTCCGCGTAGGGATTTGACTGGTCAAAAGTTTGGGCGTTTGGAAGTCCTTGGTTTCGCAGGAGTGAGAGGACATGAAGCGATGTGGTTATGTGAGTGTGAATGCAAACGGACAGTAATTGTTCGAACTCATGGACTCACATCAGGTCATACACGTAGTTGTGGTTGCCTGCGACGAGAACTTGCGGCACAACTTGATGCCAGGTTAGAGTATGCGAATATCGACAAGGCAAAGAAATCCAATACAAAACATCATGGATGTGGCACTAGACTGTATCGCATATATCATCATATGCTATCACGTTGCCATAACCCAAATAGACAAGATTGGAAAGATTACGGTGGACGTGGCATTAGTGTATGTAGTGAATGGGACAATGGTAATTTTGAAAATTTCAAGAAATGGGCTTTAGAACATGGGTACGAAGATAATCTGACTATTGATAGGATCAACAATTCAAGAGGTTACTCCCCTGAAAATTGTAGATGGACAACTATGAAAGTGCAGTGTAATAATCGGAGACCACGAACGAAAATAAACCGTAGCTATAGAGAAGTGGTGATACTTCATTGCCAAATTTGTGGCAAAGATTACAAAATGTTCAAATCAGTTGTTGATGGTAAGATAAGACAATTAGGACATCCACCAAAATATTGCTCTTTGGCCTGCTGTAGTCAAGGTATGAAAAAATTGACAAATGAACTTGCCAATGAGATAAGATGGAGATATACTGTTGGACTGCAGTTACCTAAGGGTAGGGGTAGACTTACCATGCGGCAACTTGCTGCAGAATATAATCTTAGTAATGGGACAATTAGCCGTATTGTCCGTGGTGCAACAGAGCTGTATCCTCTTAATGTGAATGAGAGAGTTTCCCACTCACCTTCAACCCACACAGGATTAACGCTTGCAGATTTTCTTCAGTGAAATCCAAATCTTTTTTTAATTACAATTATCAATCAGGATTTAGCACGGCGCGATCTTGGGGTTGATTATATCACACAGAAATTCCTCGAGCTTCTTGAGAATCCAGAGATCCAAAAAATCGTGCGCGAGAAGCTGAAATAACATACGGTCGTGAAAAAAAACGGTCTATAGGGGGCAGCACACGTGTAACACGTGTCCACGTCACGTGGGATTCTTTTTATACCATTCTGACTTTATATCTATTCACGTAAAAATCTCTTTTAAAATTATTTTACTTGAAAAGTAAAAATCATTTTACAAAATGGACGGTTTTGAAACCACGTGTCCGCGTGGAACACGTGTTCATACCCCCATATAGAGATTTTTTTAACCCCCCGTATGGGCGTATGTTAGGAAAATATAACTTCGATAAAAAAAGAAAAAAGGTAATCAGAGTTTTGTTCAAACTCTGAGCAAATCTTTAACATCTAATGTCATAGCGGTTACCAAGGCAAGTAGTGCTATGACAATACAAATTCTTTTCAACATTTTGTTTTTCACCTCAATTTAGTAAATGTACAGCAGTACGTTATAAAAAGGGGGTTCCCCAGTTGCAGAAAAGTCGTAACAAAATCGGGGGTTTGTCCCCCTCTGATAGAATCTCTCTAAATCTTTCAATGAGTTTCGGCGAAAGAAACGCCTGGACCCAAGGATCTTTCATACTCACTTTACAGGGTTTTCCCGAATCGTCTGGCGGAAGGGGTTGTGCTCCGTTTCCGGTCGTCCTTCGCGGCTCGGCTGATGAGGTGTGCCGCATCTCCTGACGTTTCAAAAATCCGGATCTGATTTGCTGTGATTGCTCATCTCAAACACGAAATAAAACATCATTTTCAACCTATATAAACCCCTAACCGCGTGGTGCGATAATGCCCCCTAGGTTAATCAGATTTGAAACGAGGGAACCCCCCCCTTTATGGCCTCGCCAAACGCAATAAAATTACCTCGATACAGTGAACATGTGTGAACACGTGTGAACATGGGGGAAAAGGAAACGGGAAAAATGGTAAAATCTGAAAAGAAGCGAAAAGATACGAGATTGAAAAAACATCTACATTTGAACATCCAGGAAGAATTATACGATTTCGCGAAGGAAAAAGGCATAAAAGCGTCTGTTTTGCTTGAAAACACTCTAAAACGGCTTAGATTAGGATTAGGAGAAGAGTTCGAAACATATTCGGCAGATTTGGTCTTAATTTCGCAAAAGAACTCTAAAAACGGATTGGATAGTGCTGCGAGAGGGTTACGATCCCCCGACCTCGGGATTATGAGTCCCGCGCCCTAACCAGCTAGGCCACCGCAGCAAATATGCATAATAAGAATGTTGTATCCCGATATATAGATTCCGAAACGCAGGACGCGTATAAATGTCATGGGAAATACGAATTCTTTTATAGGCGGCATTGGCCGAACCCAAAGGTGTAATACCTTGCCAATGAAACGTATCTGAGAAGAATGCCACGACCAAAAATACTCTTAACGAACGACGACGGGATCAACTCAGGCGGCCTCTGGGCTGCATACGACGCCCTGTCCCTATTCGCTGACGTTACGGTCGTCGCGCCGGCAACCCAGCAAAGTGCGGTCGGCAGATCAATATCGATCTTCGAGCCGTTAAGGATGAACGAAGTTGCTATGCACGGAACGCAGGCATACACAGTCGAAGGGCGTCCGACAGATGCACTTCTTCTCGGCCTCTATGGACTTGGACTTAGACCGGTTCTTGTGGTCTCCGGCATAAATCTGGGAGAGAATATCTCCTTTGAATCGATCACAATCTCAGGAACGGTGGGTGCTGCGATGGAAGCGGTCAATCAGGGCGTTCCCGCAATCGCATATTCACTTCAAATGAATGATGAGGGAAATAAATTCGCTGACCCCAGATCCCATACGACGGATTTTATCCAGAGCAGAGACGTCGTCACGAAGTTCACCAAACATTTCCTGGAAAAGGGGATGCCTGAGGGAAGCAAACTGATCAATATCAATATCCCGGCGGAAAAAATAGAGGGCTATAAAGTAACCGTACTTGGCGAACGGCTGTTTGAAACATCCGTCGAAAAAAGAATCGATCCCCGAGGAAAACCCTACTATTGGATCAACGGAACACCTATCTACATCCCGGAAGAACACTCGGATGTGACGGCCCTCAGAAAAAATTATGTCTCGGTAACACCGCTCTCAATGGACAACACCGCATTCAAGGCATGTCCAGAGCTGAAAAAAATGATTCTGGATATCGATTAACAGATCCGGGAAACAACCGTTGCCACATATTTGCCGAAATACTCGGCCTGCAGAAGATCGTTCTCGGTAAGCTGACCGTCGGCAGCAAGTCCGTAATGCCCGCCGTTGTGTTCCTCATTGGTCGATTCGGTCGAAATTGGATCTCCCACAACAATCATGCCGTGAATCAGCATCGCCTGAACGATCGACAAAATTGCCGTCTCTTTTCCGCCGGTCCGGTCCCCAGCGGTAGTAAATGCCGCGCCGACCTTTCCAACCAGTTTTCCGCGCACAAAGGTTGTGTCGTCGATGAATTCCTTCAACTCCGCAGCAATACCGCCGAAATACACCGGAGATCCAAGAATAATTCCGTCATATCTTACAAGGTCGCTTGCAGTAACCCGGTTGAATGCAAGAACATCGACATTCACACCTTCCACCTGTTTTGCTCCCTTGCCGATCGATTCGGCAAGCATCTTGGTTTTTCCGGTTCTGCTGTAGCAGGTCACGAGTATTGAAGACATTCATATTAGATTGGGGTCGAAGCATTTTAAAAATAGGTTTCGTGAAAGTTATTCGTATTCGGGTTCGTCCTCGTCGACCCCGTTTTTGTAATACCAGAGATTATACGACTCATACATCCCAAGTTCGACGGCGATTTTTACAGCCAGAGTGTGCCAGCACTCTTTTCCATACAGCATAGCGTTACAACTGCAGAACGAACCCTCGACAAAGTACTCACCCGTATTTCCTACAACAACAAAATAATCCCGATACTTTTTCACCCGCTGTTCTTTGACGGCATCAACGGCCTCCATTCCCCGCTTGCCGTATGCATCGATGAATGCGTTACGCACAACATCATTCAGCTCGCCTTCCTGTTTTAAGATCTGAAACGGATTGATCATTGAATAATCGACGTGAGAGGAGTATCAGCAATATATTCCCACCCTTTAGTTTCGGCAAGTACCCGCATACCCGGAGCCTCCAGAGCGTAATGAGTTGCTTCGATACAGGGAATGGGCGATTCAAGAGCAATATTATACTTTAATTCGGCTGCCATGTAGGCTTCGGCACCAAGAGACACGGCCTCTTCGATTAATTCCAGATCGAAAGCCGAACCTCCGGCAACAGCCAGTCTGGTGACGCCGGAAACATCCCCCCATACACGCAGAGCACAGCCGAGAATCCGGGAGATCTCGCTGAAACTTTTCGTCATGGTTCCAACAACACCGATCGAGTTGGGCGTTTTGTCCATTCTCACACAGTTTGTGAGTCCGATTTCTTTAGCAAGAACATCGTTGATCCCGCCTTTTGCGTGATCGAAGTTCGAATGCATAGCATAGAGATTGATGTTATTTTCAAGCAAGGGACGGAGGATCTCGGCATTTCTCCCGGTCACGGCGTGCATCGGATTCCAGAATGCCGGATGATGAACGACCAACGCATCGAATCGTTCTTCAGCTGCCCGTCTGCAGATGTACGGCGTGGCATCCAAAGCACAGCCTATCTTTTCGATATGGTTTGTTCCCTCGACGAGCAGACCAATGCGGCCTTCGTCAAAATCCTCAGCCATATCCGGCGGTGCGATTTTTTCCAGAAGAGCAATAAACGCGTCTTTATCCATACTCATAATAGGAGGTAAGATATTAATTGAGTTTCTTAATCCGGATCTTTTCCGAATCGGATTGTGACTCGTCCTGAACATCCCGTAAGGCTGCGACCGGTTTTATCGTAAGAGCATTGATATAAAGCGACTGAGCATTGGTAGCTTTCCCAAAGATCCGCCCGAGAACCTCGACGTTTGCTCCGACACCGACAAGGGGATCGGGCAGAGCGAATCGTTTTACTACAAGCTGACCGGTTGGGTCCTGAATCAGGTAGGAGGGTTTGTTCATCATAAGCCCAGTGACTTTGAGAACTTTGCCCTCAACGATCACCACATTTCCCCTCATGGTCGGAGAAAGCTGGCGTGCTCTGACGAGTTTTGCATGCTGAAGATACTGCGGGGCTTCACGAAGGACCTGTTTTTCGTTCGTATAAGACATCCAGAGAGGGAAACCTATGAGAAGGGCACACAGCGGAAGACCAATATAGATATAGATAAGATCCTTGGTGGAGCCGTAGGTCATTGCACACATAACTGCAAAAAAGACGGTTGCTGCAAGAAGGATAGGCGGGAGGCGGACAGTTATGCCTTTTATTTTCATGTGAGTAAGAAATGGGAGGGGGAAGATTATGAAGATAACGCCGAGATCTTCCAGAGATTTGATTACCTTTTCTTACCCACTACTAATCATAGATATGCCCCGCCAGCAGATAAAAATCCCGTCCCTTCTTATGACCACCGTTCTTGTTGGTATCTCTTCACTGGACGGGACGCTTTTTGCTACAGCAAAACCCTGCCCTCTCTGCGGGGGAAAACCGCAGCCGTACGACACCAAGAAAAAACTCTATGTGACGCTTCGAACCCCGATGGGAAAGAAAAGGATCATGGTAAACATCAGGCGGTTTAAGTGTAAGACGTGCGGGCATCTCATTTATGCACAGGAACCGTTTTACCCGGACACCAGACTCGGATCAGCGATCGTGGATATGGCGATCTCTCTTGCGAGACTTCATTCCTATTCCCGCACCGCAGAAATCATGAAGGCGCTTGGGATAGAAATCGACCGGGGATCGGTTCGAAATTATGCATTGTCGAATCTGCCGATACCTCCGGCAAACTTTTTGTACGGCATGCAACTGCCGAACTCGTTCATCTCGCTTATGACAAAAGAGATCTCGGGGCCGAAAGGATCTATCTCATCTCAGGATATCCTGGCATCAAGCGGGTATCCCTCATCCTATAAACAGCCCCTTGACGGAAAAAATACATCGGCCGAGTTCCAGAAACAGAAAAAACAAAAATCAAAGAGTAGATAAAAAAAAAAAGGGTTACAAAGCCTCGGGGAATTCACCCGATAAAGCTGCGATCTCCCGTACGGCGTAGGCGGGTAATGCATCTGCCGGCATTCCAAACGCTGTAGTGAGATCGACTCCCCCAATTAACGGAGCGAATACCGAAGATCCGATTCCTCCGGTAAGAAGGATGTCGGCCCCGACATCATTTCGTACTTTTTCTACCGCACTGCAAACAAGATTTCTCTGGGCATTCCAGAAGGACTCGGCTATTTGTACGGCTCCATCTTCCCCGATCTCTTCGAGATCCGCACAGACCGTCCGGGCAAGGCGCCGAAGACAGGCTTCGCGTGAAACCTCTTTTCCATCCGGCGTCGCCGATGAATATACATCAGTCCCGATATGTCCAAGAACAAAGTGGGCATCTCCCGAACAGGCAAAATACTCAGTTGAAAAGGGAGTTACGACTCCGCCGATCTCTGCCGAATTCGCAAGCGTAGCCACAGGCGTCCTCAGCATGCCGGTATACACAAGATATCCTTTCTGAAGCCGGATCGTGTCGGTCATGCCGATGAGCTGATCGAATCGGGAAAAGGGAACGATGTCTGCAGTAGTGCTCCCGATATCCAGCATCATTCCGTTCGGATAGGTCCTTCGAAGGAGATCCACAGAGGCAAGCCAGTTGGCGGCTGCGAGTTCCGGACATGCTTTTGTATGGAATTTCGCATCGGTCCCGTAGAAAACAGCATCTGGAAATGTTTCTAATACCGCATCAACGATGAAGGAGATGCCTTCCGATTTATTGAAGAAACCGTCGGCAAGCTCTCCGCTCATCACCACAGCAGCATTCTCTTTTTCTGCATAGGTGCTGATAATCTCTGCCAGATCAGATTCCTTCCATAAAGGACAGTAGTGGATATGTACCCCGGACTCGTCAACGATTTTGAGGTTGGCACCTCCGACGTCAATCCCGATCACTGTACAACTACTCCGCCGACAACGTCGAATTTTGCGGTTTTGCCGTTATAATGAACGCATTCCGGCGGCAGACCAATCGTCGCCTTCAGCAGAAGATCGGCAATCTCCTCTTCGATGACATGCACGATACCAAGGATACTCATCGTTGGGCGGGGATTTACATCGACGACCCAGATTTTTTCGCCGACAATCATGTCAAGACCGACATATCCCTGACAGCCGAGCGTCTCGATTGCTTTTTTGGCAACTTCGATCATCTCAGCCTCGCGGGGCGGGTGGACCGGCGTCTCGCCGCCGTGATATGCGAATGTGCCGTCCTCACGGACTTCGCAGAGCTGACGGTTTATTGTCAGGAAGATTGGCGGAAGACCGCTGTAAAATCCGCAGGCTTCTCCGACAACGCGGCTGCCGATGATACTGACGCTGAAATGTTCGCCTTCGAGATACTCGACGGACATCTCGTCGTCTCCGGGCAGTTCGCCGTCTTTTGCGATCCGTACACCTACGGAACCTGCACCTTTGATTGGTTTTATCACGCGTTTGCCTGGATGATCGACAGGGACTTCAGCCGGCACATCAATGCCGACCTTCGCGAGTAGTTTCCCGGAGAGCCGTTTGCTTGCACAAACCGCGACCGCCGTGCTGTCCGAACCGATGTTGTGGGTAGCAAGTTCCAGCGTATGGGTATATTTTGCGAGGACTTCGTCCGGGGCAATGACGAGACCGTATTCACAATCCGGCACCAGACGTGCTATCTCAGAATCAAAATCGCTTCCGGTCGGCATGACAGCTGTATGCCCGCAGGCTTCGAAACTTTTTTTCAGCGCAGCGACCATGGCTTTGCCCTCCGGGGCAAGAGCCGGGTCAAGGACTGCAGTATATTCGGCGATGAGAACAGTCATATTATGCTTCGCGTTTTTCTACCTCGGCGATGAGGTTTTCCATGACGGCGTCAACGGCATCCCAGGTAGGACTCGTCTCTCCCGGTTTTCTGACAATGAATGGTTTTCCTTCATCGCCGGCCTTTCTCATCTCGATATCGATTGGGATGGCGCCAAGATAGGGGACATTGTACTGTTTGGCTGCCTTCTCTCCTCCGCCCTTTCCGAAGAGATCGACAACTTCACCGCAGTGGGGACATACCATTCCAGACATATTCTCGATGACACCGAGAACCGGGAGATCCATCATTTCAACAAACTTGATCGCTTTGGTGGAATCCAAAACCGCAACATCCTGAGGAGTCGTAACGATGACTGCCCCTTCAACGTTCGGCGCATACTGCACAATATTTAATGCTTCGTCACCGGTTCCTGGCGGGAGATCAACAACGAGGTAATCAAGATCGCCCCATTCAACATCGCCAAGGAACTGCTGAATCGCAGCAGCTTTCATGGGACCACGCCAGACAATCGGACTGTCGGTCTCATTTAAGAGAAGTGCCATGGAGATTACTTTCAGCGAACCGGTGATCTTGACCGGCATGATCTTGTTTCCTATTGCCTGAAGGCGAAGATCCTCGATACCGAGCATCTTTCCAATACTTGGACCGTGAATATCCAGATCAAGAAGACCGGTCTGATATCCGTGGTTCGAAAGGGCATACGCGAGGTTGACGGAGACCGTACTCTTTCCCACACCACCTTTTCCCGAGAGAACAAGGATTACATGTTTAACGCTGATATCGGCTTTTTTGGGTTGCTGGCAGGTATCGGTCTTCTGTGAACAGCTATCACAGTGACCATCACATCCTTCTGGCTGATCGCTCATGATTTTCTCCTGATTTGTAAGTCTATATAACTTATTGCATTACCTGTTGTGTGGATGACAGTATAGTCTTTTTGGATTGAGTAAGTAATCTTGAAAATTATTAAGAGAATGCATCTGCGGGAGGCAGACTGTATAGTGATGTTTACCTTTCGCGTGCCCCATTAAACGAGATTAATTCATTTTTGATAATATAAATCCAATGAAATTAACACGAAGATTTTCAAAGATTGAGATTGCCCACTAATAATAATCAAAAAAATGTCGCGAGCAGACAGCATTATATATCCTGGAAATAGACATCAATACCATCCGAGGTTTATCCATGGAAGTAAAGTATGTAACAACCACCTGCCCGTATTGCGGGACCGGCTGTTCCTTCAACCTTGTCGTGAAGGATGGCAAAATTATCGATGCCCAGCCGTGTCAGCGCTCTCCGGTCAATGAGGGAAAACTCTGTCCGAAAGGTGTATACGGATTCGAGTTCATCAACTCTCCCGACCGCTTAACGACTCCTCTTATTAAAAAAGACGGAAAACAAGTACCGGCAACCTGGGATGAGGCACTCGCCGTCATCGCAGAGAACTTCGCCAAATACAAGCCCGAAGAAATGACGGTCATCTCTTCTGCCCGCTGCTGTAACGAAGACAACTACGCCATGCAGAAGTTCGCCCGTGTCGTCTTAAAGACGCCGAACGTGGACCACTGCGCCCGTCTGTGCCACGCACCGACCGTCGCCGGTCTGAACATGGTCTTTGGATCCGGTGCATCCACCAACTCCTTCATGGATCTGGCAAACTGCAGTCTTGCTTTTATCATTGGTTCCAACAACTTTGAAGCCCACCCGCTTGCAGCCCGCAGAATCATGCAGGCCAAGAAGAAGGGAGCAAAGGTCATCGTCTGTGACCCGCGTCTTACCCCGACGGCAAAACAGGCAGATCTCCACATCCAGCACTACCCGGGAACCGATATCCAGCTCCTGAACTGTCTGATGAAGAACATCATCGAGAATGACTGGGTTGACCACGAATTCGTCGACAACCGTACAAACGGCTACGAGGAACTCAAGGCATGCGTCACTCAGGACAAATACAGCCTCGAGAACACCTCCAAAGTCTGCGGTGTCCCGGTCGAGAAACTCCAGCTCGCTCTCCAGTGGCTCCGTGAAAACCAGCACAAGACCGCATTCGTCCACTGTCTCGGTATCACGCAGCACACCGTAGGTGTCGACAACGTCAGATCGATCGCTTTCGTCCAGACCCTCCTTGGAAACATTGGTAAACCCGGATGCGGTGTCAACGCACTTCGCGGTCAGAACAATGTTCAGGGATCCTGTGATATGGGAGCACTCCCGAACGTATACGCAGGATATCTGAGTGTCACCAACCCCGACGCAGCAAAGAAAGTTGCAGAATACTGGGGCGTTACCGATCTGCCGTCAGGCAAACTCGGTCTGCACATCCCGGAGATGCTCGAGACCCTCGAACACGAACCGGAAAAACTGAAATGCCTGTATCTGCTCGGCGAGAACCCTGTTATGTCCGACCCGAACAGTAAGGGTGTCGAGAAAGCAATGGCAAACTGCGAGTTCTTCGTTGTCCAGGATATCTTCGAGACCGAGACGACCAAATACGCAGATGTAGTCTTACCGGGATCCTGCTATGCAGAAGAAGACGGCACCCAGACCAATGCCGAACGCCGTGTCCAGAGATTCAGAAAAGCTCAGGATGCACCCGGAGAGGCAAAACTCGACTGGGAGATCATGAAGATGATCGCAACCAAGATGGGATACGGCGACAAGTTCGCATGGGAAACCTCCGAGGATGTTTTCAACGAGATGCGCAAGATCACCCCGCAGTATGCAGGTATCACCTACGCAAAACTCGAGGGAGACGGTATTCAGTGGCCATGCCCGACCGAAGACCACCCGGGAACCCCGATTCTGCACATCACCTCGTTTGCAGGAATGCCCGACGGCAAAGCAAAACTCCAGGCAATCGAACACCGTGCACCGGCTGAAGTGATTGATGAGGAATATCCGTTCTGGCTCACGACCGGAGCAACCATCTGGCACTGGCCGTCAGGATCGATGACCCGCAGATGCACCCAGCTCGACCGTGACTGCCCGACAGCATGGCTCGAGATGAACAAGAAGGATGCAGCAAAACTCGGCATCGCAGACGGCGAGAAAGTCCTGCTTTCTTCACGCCGCGGAGAAGTCGCAGTCGCAGCACGCGTGATGGAAGATATCAAAGAAGGCGTGTTCTTCATGCCGTTCCACTTCATCGAGGCACGTGCAAACTTAGTCACGAACACCGCATACGACCCCGTATCCAGAACACCGGAATACAAAGTCTGTGCTGTGAAAGTTACCAAACAGGAGGCCTAAAATGTCAGCAAAAGGCGATATGTGCTATGCATGGACCAAAGATGCAGGCATCAAAGGAGAATGCGGAGGAGCAGTGACGTCACTTCTCAAGTACATGCTTGAGAACAAGATCGTTGACATGGTCCTGACCGTCAAAAAAGGTGTTGACCTCTACGACCCGCAGCCGGCATTCATTACCGACCCGGCCGAACTTGCCTCCACAGCAGGATCACTCCACTGCGGTACGCTTCTTCTGCCAAAGCTCATCAAGAAATACCTGAACGGTGCAAAAGACATGAAAGTCGCCGTTACCGTCAAGGGATGCGATGCAAAAGCAATGTACGAACTTGCCAAGCGTAATCAGATCAACCTGGACAACGTTGTGATGATCGGTCTGAACTGCGGTGGATCAGTCACCCCGTTCATGGCAAGAAAGATGATTGCCGAGAAGTACGGTGTTGACCCGGACTGTGTTTTCAAAGAGGAAATCGACAAAGGTCAGTTCATCATTGAATACACCGATGCAGAAGGCAAACACCAGCACAAAGGTATCTCAATCGACGAGCTGGAAGAGGAAGGTCTCGGGCGCCGTCTGAACTGTCAGCGCTGCGAAACCAAGATCCCCCGTCAGGCAGACATTGCCTGTGGAAACTGGGGTGTCTTCGGCGAGAAAGCCGGCAAGGCAACCTTTGTTGAAATCTGCTCGGAGAAAGGTGCAATGATCTTCGACGGCGCCGTAAAATCCGGCATCATCGACACCTGCGCACCCGAGGCAAAAGGTCTCGAGATCCGTGGAAAGATCGAGAACGTCATGGTCAAGATGGGTAAGAAGAACCAGAAGAAGCAGTTCGAAGCTCTCGGTGAAGGTTCTGAGAAACTCGGACTTATCATGAAAGAAAGCAGCCGCTGCATCAAATGTTACTCATGCATTGAAAGCTGCCCGATCTGCTACTGTGTTGAGTGTTCTACCAAGAAGCCCCACCTCGTTCGCCCAGGAATCATTCCACCGGACTTCATGTTCCAGATGATCAGATTCGCACACATTGCAGATTCCTGTATCAACTGTGGTCAGTGTCAGGAACTCTGTCCGATGGATATCCCGAACTCACTCTTCATGCACTCCCAGCAGGTTGAGCTTGAAAAGATGTTCGGACACACACCTGGTGTCGACATGGAGCTCCCGGTCCTCGCATTCGCAGAAGAAGCCGACGAGCGTGCACGTCTGCATGCAACCGGCTCCGACATGATCTACGAAAACGTGTTCGGCGGAGAAGAGTAAACTCTTCTTTTCGTCCTTTTTTACATTCGAGTTTTCCCAAAAATATTTACATAGATTGAATGCAAATAATATATCAACTAAGATTCACAATGTGAATATCATGGCTGAAAAAATTATCTACATGGATCATGCCGCTACGACTTACACCGCAAAAGAGGTCGTGGAGACAATGCTGCCCTACTTCTCCGAAGAGTTCGGCAACCCTTCTTCTGTTTATTCTCTGGGGCAGTCAAACAAGACAGCTCTTGACCTTGCCAGAAAACAGGTAGCATCGGCAATCAATGCACAACCTGATGAGATTTTCTTCACCAACGGCGGAACTGAATCGGACAACTGGGCACTGAAGGGCGTGGCATTTGCCAATGAACGAAAAGGAAAACATATCATTACAACCGCGATCGAGCATCATGCGATTTTGCATTCCTGTCAATGGCTCGCGTCACGGGGATTTGATATTACGTATCTTCCCGTGGACAAATACGGGATGGTTTCCCCAGAGGCGGTCGAAAAAGCGATCATACCCGATACGATCCTCATCTCTGTTATGTATGCAAACAACGAAGTCGGCACGATACAGCCTATCGCCCAGATCGGAAAAATCGCCAGAGATCATGGAATCTACTTCCACACGGATGCAGTCCAGGCAGTAGGCCACGTTCCAATTGATGTCGTCGCTGACAACATCGATCTTCTCTCGCTCTCCGGCCACAAATTCTACGGACCAAAAGGTACTGGGGCCCTCTATATCCGTAAAGGAACCCGGATCCAGAACTTCATTCACGGCGGAGCTCAGGAAAAGAAACGCCGGGCAGGTACTGAAAATGTTCCCGGAATCGTAGGGCTTGGTGTTGCAATCGAACGTGCAGTCAATGAGATGCCTGAAGAAACAAAACGGCTTTCAGCACTGAGAGACGAACTTACCCGTGAACTTCTCAAAATCCCGGCAACACATTTGAACGGTCACCCGACAAAACGCCTGCCAAACAACACGAACATCATCTTCGAGTACATCGAGGGGGAATCTATTCTCCTATTCCTGAATATGAATGGCATATGTGCATCGACCGGAAGTGCCTGTAATTCGGCATCACTTGAACCATCACACGTCTTAACGGCAATGGGAGTCTCGCATGAAATTGCACACGGGTCAATCCGGCTTACCGTCGGTGAACGAACAACTGAACAAGATGTGAAATTTGTGATAGCCGCACTCACAGAAATAGTGGCAAAACTCAGGGCAATGTCCCCGCTTACCCCAAAGGAGCTGAGAAATGTACAGTGAAAAAGTAATGGATCACTTCACCAACCCGCGAAACGTGGGTGTCATTGAAGATGCGAATGGTATTGGAGAAGAGGGAAATCCTTCCTGCGGAGATATCATGAAGATGTATCTCAAAGTTGAGAACGATGTCATCATCGATGCAAAATTTCAGACATTCGGTTGCGGTGCTGCGATTGCCTCCAGCAGCATGGCCACCGAAATGATCAAAGGAAAAACCCTGGAAGAAGCATGGACCCTCTCCAACAAAGCAGTGGCAGAAGCCTTGGATGGATTACCTGCAATAAAAATGCACTGTTCCGTTCTTGCCGAGGAGACCATTCACAAAGCGATCAATGACTATCTGGTAAAGTCGGGCAGAGAAACGTGGGGTGACGGAGAATGCAGCTCCTGCGGGCATGACTGTGATACCTGTGAACTCTGAAAAAACCTCCCACGTGCAGTACTATTCGACATGGATAATACTCTGCACGATCTGCGGCGGGCACGCCATTGCGCAGCAGATGCGTTAATGGCATACTGCGGGGTTTTTGGCGACCTGCATGTTTATTCCCTGAACAAAAACCCTCCAACTCTCATCGAAGATGCAGTAACCCTCTATCTAGCTGACGGAGTCGAGGGTGATTTCAATGAATGTACCTGGCTCTATCATAGGCTGGAACTTGCCTGTATCTCACCCTTCGAGGGAATTGAGGAAATGCTATGCGAATTAAAATCAGAAGGGGTCCGCCTGGCCGTCATCTCGAATGCAGATCGGGTAGATATGGAAAAACGCATCAAATACCTTGGTTATGAACAGTATTTTGACCTGATCGTCACGCCCGAAACATTCGGTGTAAAGAAACCGAATCCAGAGGTCTATCAGAAAACACTCGAAGCACTTGGAGTTTTACCGGAAGAGACGGTAATGATCGGTGACAAAAAGGATTGGGATGTACGACCTCCAAGGGAGCTGGGTATCAAAGGAGTACATGCCACCTTTGGTTCGCTTGATAAACGGGATAAAATCTGTGCGGTTGATTCACCGGAAGAATTTCTGGAACTCTTAAAAAAAGGTTAGGCGATCTTGGAAAGAGCGCCGGTCTTCAGATCGTAATACAGACCGTGTACTTCCAGACATCCTTTCTCCTCGGCCATGGAGACAAGAGGGTAGGAACGAAGATGCTCCATCTGCAGGCGAACGTTTTCGTACTCGATCTCTTTTTTCCGAATAGCCTTCTCTTCAGGAGTGTTTGCCTCGCCAAGACGGGCATCAACTCTCGTTTGAGCATCACGTGCATTGTTGATCCAAAGAGGGATATAGGCATCCTTTGACATATCAACATCCAGAGCATTGAGAGCTCCACAGTCTGAGTGACCGCAGATCACGATATCTTTTACTTTCAGATGCTTGACTGCATATTCTAAGACGGTTGCAAAATTCCAGTCGTGCGTCGGAACGATGTTTCCAATGTTTCGGTGGGTAAACAACTCCCCTGCACGGCAGTGAGTAATCCTTTCCGGATTCACTCGGGAATCAGAACAGCCAATCCACAACACCGTTGGGTGCTGGGTGCTGGTGAGCTGCATGTAGCGTTCTTTCTTTCTCTCGAAATCCTGTTCCCGAAAGATTTTGTTTCCTTCAATAAATGTTTCTATCATGAGTAAAACCCCAATAGATGTTTAATTGACTCTTGAAACTTATGAGTGTTTTGGATTCTACTCGGATGAATATCCGCACTCGCTCCGCCCTCTGAGTGAGCGGCAGATAACACAGAATTTTGTCTCAAGTTCCTCGTCAGTGACCGAACCGGATTTGATCTCTTCGGCAAGTTTTGCGATGACAGCTTGTATCTCATCATCAAAAACGATTCTATAGCCCCGTTTGCCGGATAAGTACTGGGATACAGCGGACGGGGCGAGAGAGAGAGATTTAGCAACCTGAATCTGCGACACCCCAAGATTCACGAGCTCAGCCGCAAGAGCAGCCTGTATTGCAGGAATGATATCCCAGACGATTTCCTGACAGGGAACTTTTACCATGATTATACATTCACAATGTGATATATTATAGATTTCACCATACCACCAAACAAATGATTTAATGATTTCACCGGCCAATGATGTGTGAATGAACCGATTCTGGCCGCGTGCGGTGATCTTCGATATGGATAACACCCTCCATGATTTACGTGGAGCACGGATCGCCGCAGCGGATGCCTTAATGGCGTATTGCGGGGTATTTGGCGACCTGCAATTTTATTCCCTGAATCGAAATCCCCCTACATTGATTGAGGATTCGGTCACTGCATATATCGCAGATGGTGTCGAGGGTGATTTCAATGAATGTACTTGGCTCTATCACACACTCGAACATGCATGTATTTCCCTGTTTGACGGGATGAACGAAGTTTTGAAAGCGTTGAAGACAAATGGTGTGAAACTTGCAATCATCTCAAATGCGGATCCTGAAGAGACAGAGAGACGATTGAACACCATGCATATCATGCCATATTTCGACGCAGTGGTTACCCCAGATACATTTGGAATTAAGAAACCGAATCCGCTTGTCTTTGAAAAAACTCTGGAACTTCTCGGAGTCTCCGCAGAAGAAGCGGTAATGATCGGAGATAAGAAGGACCGGGACGTTTTTCCGCCGAGAGAGTTGAATATTTTTGCCATTCATGCAGTGTACGGAACGCTGGAACAACCAGATACGGAGTACACAGCTGCAAAACCATCAGAGATACTAGAGATACTTAGTAGAACTGACAATTAGCTTCTTTTCAGGCACTCGATCCACACTTTTATCAATCATAAACAGACATTTTCAGGTATGATACAAAATGCCGGAGATATATTTATTGATGCAACAAAATATCCCTCAACAACACGTACGGATGCAGCTTTAGGCAGACCCGAACCAACCCGTCCAAGACCTTCGGGAAATACCCGTGTACTCCCAGATCCTCTGAAAAATCATCTTGCAATGGATCTTACCACGGCATTGCAGACTCGCCGTTCTCTTCGCATGTTTACGGGATCTGCCATAACCGAAGAACAGTTATCCTATCTTCTCTGGGCTACTCAGGGAATTACCGGACAGTCTGAAATGTTCAGGAGTTCGCCTTCAGCAGGCGCCATCCATCCAATTGATATTTATGTTGCAATCCAGAACGTGACCGGACTTCCTATCGGTATATGGAGATATTACGCCAACGGTCACATGCTTGAACTGATTGAGGAGGGACCAAACGCGATTAGTGCACTTGGAAAAGCATGCATGATGCAGCCGGCAGTAATGCGTGCTCCGGTTCTGTTCTGTTTTGTTGCAACACCATATAGGACGGTCTGGAAGTATGGAGTTCGGGGATACAGAGATATTTTTCTTGATGCCGGCCATCTTTGTGAAAATCTGTACCTTGCAGGAACACAGGAAGAACTGGGTATCTGCGGGATCGGCGCATTCTACGATGATGAGGCACATAAAGCTCTGAACTTATCGAAAGACCAGATCTTTTTGTATGCCGCTGCATGCGGTCATCCAAAAAAATAATGGGTTGAAAGAGAGAAAAATCCAAAAATGTAGATTACGCATCCATTAGCTGCATATGAATCTGTGAATACCTGGAAAACCATCTTAATAAATTACCAAAGCCAATATGCATATATGAAAACAAAATCCCGCATATATGAGATGGGAGGGGTCATCACCGAAGTTAATGGGGATTTCTGTATTCTTCGTCTTCGCCTGCCTGCAGGTATCGTAACCCCAGACCTGCTCATCGCAGTCGGAAAGATTGCACAAAAATACAACCTCGATAATGTACATCTGACGACACGCCAGACGCTTGAAATACCTCATATCAAAATCAGTGAACTCGAGACCGTGGCGGAGGAACTGCTTGCAAACGGACATGATATCGGAGCTGAACGTGCTGAAGTAGTCAATATCACTGCATGTCCGGGAACGGATAGATGTAAACTTGCCAATATCGATTCGCTCCATCTTGCCAAGGAGATAGACAATAGATATTTCCGGAAAGATATGCCGGGAAAAATTCGGATTGCCATTTCCGCATGCCCCAACGCCTGTACCAGCGAAACACTGAATGAAATAGGTATTACAGGTCTTAGAAAGCCGATCCGTGAAGATGGTCAATGTACCGGATGCGGAACATGTGTACAGTTTTGCCGGGAAGAAGCACTCGAAGTTCGCGATGGATCTATTGTCATGCTAGATGACCACTGTCTTAACTGTGGAACATGTATCCGATCATGTTTGTATGGTCTTTTGCAATCGGAAGCAACAGCCTACAAAATCACATTCGGCGGGAGGCGGGGCAGACATCCAAAAGTAGGTTCGACTCTTATTACAGTTAACTCTGAAGAAGCAGCCCTTCTCGTGATCGATGCAATCATCGACTGGATTTACCGCTTTGCCCGACTGGATGTTCCCGTTGTAAGCCAGATTGGTAAAGATCTCAAAATTGAAGAGATCAAAGAAATCCTGAAAAAGAAAATTCCGGCAACGTCAATAGTGGCTGAATAAAAATACTTTTTTTAAGAAATTAGGAAGTTTGGTTAGTCTTCAATTTTTCTGAAAAGACCAGGCTTACTTTTCGGAACTAAACAAAGCGGACACACCCACGTATCGGGTAGACTCTCATATTTTGTTCCGGGAGGGACACCGTGGGCCGGATCGCCTACATCCTCGTCAAAAATGTACGAGCAAAAGATGCAAATGTACTTCGCCATTTTATCGTATCAATTTGCCCTCAGCCATATTCTCACGAACCTCGTCAATGTAGAGGATCTCTTCCAATTCCATTCCACAGAGACAATACCCCTGTCTATCCATAACAAAGACAGGATATGTTGCAACATCAGCGGGGATGGCTTCGGTCGGAATCTGCCTTACATGAAGCAGATAGGGCATGGTAAGGCCAATGTGTGCCGTGAGTTCCTTTAAATCCCGAATCCAACGGGCAAGCTGACGGACATCCGCCTTATCCCACTGAAGGATGCGGTTAAGCGTTTGATAGGAATCACGTTCATACACAAGATGATTGTCAGCAAGCTGAGCATTAACTGCGTCTTCATACGTGATCATCCATTTCTCTAAATCATCAGAAGCCCCTAAGAAACCATCTGCATACGTGCGAAGTTCTTTTTTGTAGGCTGCATCTGTAGATAGATCGGATGCTTCTTCAACCACATGGATCATATCTACAATTTCCCCATGAATCCGGCGAAGGTCTTCAAAGGCGCGAGGTAAATCATCATGTAAATGTGTACTGAAAAAAACAGCTTTGTTCTGATCGGTCATCTTTATCTCCAAAAAATATGTTCTGAAGAGTATTATTTCTTCAGATAGAGGTTGGTAAATATTTTGGCGCCCTTGGATTCGGGATGACGTTCACCAAGGTCACCAATGTAGTGTGCATAAACAGCTTTTGCGCCGTCTACTTCTTTTTCTACATCATCGACGTACTTGTAGCCGGGCATCATGTAGTCAATCTTGCCGTTGACGAACACGTCGCCTTTGACGGACTGACCGCCGACACGGCCTTCAACATTGCCTTTAACAATGATCATTCCACCCTCACCATGGGTGTGGACGTGAATAAATGCATCGCCTTCGACAATGATAGTTCCACCGCGCATAAAGGTACCAATATCGTTACCGACATTACCTGTTACACGGAGAACACCACCAGTCATACCACGCCAGTCGCCGCGATATGCAGAACCAACGTGGTTCTGGCAGTCTCCATTGATAGTAAGTTCGCCACCGGCCATTGCGATTCCAGTAAAGGAATCTGCATTGCCGTTAACGGTGAGCTTTCCACCTTTCATCCAGCCGCCGGTGTACATATCTACATTGCTGTTGATTACGATTTCACCGGCAGTCATGTTCTGACCGACACGCTTTACACGGGTCCAGTCGCCATTCAAGACGATTTTGGTCTCTGCTGCAGTTGCACCAGATGCTCCTTCAATCTTAGCGAATGATGCAAGGGGATATTTGATTTTTCCTTCGGAAATTTCAATTGCACCGATTGCTTCGATGGATTTCCCTGCGAACTGATCTGGGGTTACCAGATCAGCTTCAAGGAACAGCTGAGGCTGTTTTACCATAGTAACTGTTACTGTGTTCATGATATCTCCAATTACTCCGTAATGTCCACTTTGATTGCGTACGGGTTGTGTACGTGTTCATCAAAGACAGCATAGTTTTCAAGGTCAACGGTGTAGGAATGAAGGAATTTATCGCGAATATCACGTTCAACCTGTTTGTTCTCTGGAACAATGGAGTTGACCCATACGGTCTTCTTCGGCATGCTGTAGTTAACGATCTCGTTGTTCTCAATACAGAGGACTCCGTCCTTGAAGAATGCAAAGGCGTTACCGAAAGCAGTTTCATACTGTTCGGGGTCGCTCGGGAGGTTCTCCGGATCAACATCGTAGACAGCTACGTTGGCGTTCATGCCGGTCTTTAAGCTGCCGTAGAGGTTGGAGAGACCAAGTGACTTTGCAACACCGGAACGGGTCATCTGTGCAAGCTCGTAGAGGGAGATTTCCTTGTCTGAGAGTTCGCCGATGTATGTCGTGTCAACGACTTTGTCGCCGTACTTGAGTTCGTTTGCAATGACATCATTACGTGCTTTTGCAGAAAGGAGCCACTTGTAGATTCTCGGGTATCTCCAGAACGGACCTGCATTCGGGTGATCGGTCGTAATGAAACAGCGTTCCTTGTCTTTGGCAAAGAGCGCAACTTCAAGACCGATTGCCCACTGAGCACCTGCGATATAGGTTTTCGGGTCGTAGATAAACGGAACAATACCAGCTGCAGTCTCAAGCTCAATGTCGACATTGGTCCACTTAAGGTGGTTGAGGTGAGTCAGATGGTACTCAAATGGTCCGTCTGCAGTCATAGTAGTGGTTTCATCAAGAGTGACGTTACCAGTATCAATGGTCAGACCCTTCTGCTTGTTGACATAGTCCATGACTTCTTTGGATTTGGATTCAAAGGAACTGGACTTGAATGAGTCACCGCCATAACAGTGGAATTGAATGTGCGTGTGGTGCATGACCTGCTCACGACCAAAGGCATTGTTTGCCTTATAGCCTTCAACAAGTTTGAGAGTGTCGAGAGTGGTTGTGTAGTTTCCTGGGTTACCGAGGTTGTTTGCGTGAACGTGGATTGAGTGCGGGAGTTTAAGATACTCATTCGTCTCGATTAATCCTTTCACGATCTCAGCAGGAGTGATGTCGAAGTAAGGTACTTTGTCATGGATTGTGATACAGTTAAGACCCCAGCCCCATGCTTCTGTTCCTCCTGGATTGACACACTTCAGTGCGTAACCACGGGTTGCATTGAGAATCCAAGATGCATATGCACCGGCGTTCTCAATTTCATGGTTCTTAAAGTATTCAAGTAAGAACCAGTTGTTACCAAGAACCGGCATTGCTGCTTCATCAATGATCGGCGTATCACGGATTTCTTCATGAACGTGAGCTGCTTCAAGTGGCGGCATTGCTGCCTCCATAACAAAGCCGTACCCCAGACGAGCGTAGTCATATCCTGTCTTTGAAACAGACGGGACAGAGCAACCCATCTCCATTCTGAGATTGTTCTTTCTCATCGGAGACTTGAAGAGCTTATCTTCCGGACGGAAGAGACGACCGGCATCTACTTTCGGTCCAGCAACGTGGGAATGAACATCAACTCCTCCTGCCATGACTGCTTTGCCGGCTGCATCAATAACTTTAGCTGCATTGCTGACTTTGTCAACAATTTTGCCGTCTTTGATGCAGATATCCATCTTCTGCCCTTTGATACCCTGTGTTGGATCAATTACACATCCGTTTTTGATAATGTACTCGGTCATTCGTAGACCTCCTTTACAGGTCTAACATCAGCAAGCGGAGTTGCATAATCCCAGGTACCGTCAGAGGTAACACCGGCCTTCTTGAGCTCCTGCATACGTTCATAGATCTTGTCAAAGAGCTCCTCATCGGTCAGGATACCGTTGAAGGGTTTAACAACTGCACGGTACTGGATTGGAACGTTGTCCATACGATAGCAGATACCACCGGTTTCAACACCGACAATTGCAACAGGGATGTGAACATCCGAGACGGTTGCGGCCATGTTGACAGATGGATCAATAGTTACCACCGGCATGGAGCTTCCGATCTTCTCAAATGCACGAATTGGGAAGTGTGCGCCTGCATCAGTTCCGATGTTAATGAACGCATCGATTTCTCCACGGTTTGCGAGATCAACTGATGAAGTCTCACCTGGATTCATGTGTGCATGGGACCCTTTGCTCAGGTCAATACAGTAGGGGAAACCAAACTGCCATGCCCATACGACACCGGGACCTGCAATATTGTAGTGTCCACGCATTGCCATGATGGTGCATTTGGTAACCTCGTTGATATCACGGACAAGATTGATTGCAATATCAACGTTGTGGTTACGACCATCGGAGTGGCAGAGACCCATTCCAAAGAAGATGTGGACATAACGTCCTGCTTTGATAACGTCACAGACTTCAAGAATCTTTTCTTTTGGAATACCTGCAACAACAGCAGGAAGTTCAGAGCCATATCCATGCATTACCATACGGAATGCATCGAACAGGTCATAGTCATGACCCTGCTGAACCTGAAGGAAGTGGTCTGCACAACGTGCAGTATCGGTGTATCTTGGATCGACTACGATAACCTTTCTTCCACGAGCTCCTTTCCCAGTGAAGAATCCACGCGGGAAGACACCATATCTTGACATGTGGCGCGGGTGAGCATGTGCCGGGTTGGAACCCCAGTAAATGACAACATCTGCACGGTTCTTAACTTCACCAAGGGTACATGATGGATATCCGGTATCGAAAATTGCCAGGAAAGAAGATCCATGACAAATCGATGCACAATTATCAAGAACTGCACCTGCGTCTTCTGCAACACGACCTGCTGCAGCCATTCCTTCACAGTTTGTTGACCCAAACCCGAAAATGAGTGGCTTCTTTGCCTTTATCAGCATCTTTGCAGTAAAGTCGATCGCTTCATCGTAAGTGATATCCTTGTAGGTTCCATCAGGCTGTCGGCGGCGTGGAGATCCCACACGACCTTCGCGGGACGCGTGGTGATAGATCTCAGTACCAATAATGCATGCATTCTTAACTTCAATGATCTTGCCGTCTTCAACGGTGATCTCGAGATCATCGCAACAAGATCCACAGTAGGGGCATGCAACGTGCTTGATTACTTCTTGCATATTTTTAACCTCACATTGGCCAGAGCAACTTACCATTCCATTTGTTGCATGCTTTCTGAATAAGCTCAACTGCTAGAACGATTCTTGCTTCTGGAGCTGGTTCAACGGTAACCGGGAATCCACTGTACTGCGGTTCACCAGTTGACTGAGTCCGCGGCGGGACGACCTGGTTTGCCCAGACACCCTGACGGATGTGACAAAGTCCAGGCGGGCAGGTCTGTCTTCCGATTACAGCTCGGACATAGACTTCACCGCATTCACTGGTTACTTTGACGACGGTATTTAAGTTGATATCCATCTCTTTGATGTCATCGGCATTCATTTCGATGAGACTGCAGACATCAAAATATTTCTGGGTGGTCTTCCCAGATTCCATAGCTTCGCCTTCTTCGACGGCTCGCTGGGTGACCATGTTGAGATGTAATTTTGTCATCTTAGAGTCCTCTGCGTTTTCTCTCTTCACCGATAGGTGACGGGCCAATCTCTTTGATCGTGTTGATCACATCAGTGATGACGACTGCCCATTTTGCACCTTCCGATGCCGACACGAATGTCATACGGAAGCGTCTGTGTTCGATACCCATGTTGTTGAGGATGCTCTTTACGAGGAACATTCTCTTGGCTGCCTTGAAGTTGCCTGCAAGGTAGTGGCAGTCACCGAAGTGACAGCCGGACACGAGAACACCGTCTGCGCCGTCAGCGAAGGCTTTCAGGACGAACAGGGTGTCGATACGACCGGTACACATAACACGGACGATACGGATGTCCGGAGGATACTGGGTACGGGCTGAACCTGCACCGTCTGCTCCGGCATAGGAACACCAGTTGCAGATGATACCGATAATCTTGGGTTTCCACTCGTCAGACATTACTGTTCACCTCCAAGGAAGAATGCATCGATCTGAGCCAGAATCTGCGGGCTCGTGAAGTGCTGCATCTTGATGGCGCCGCCGGGGCAGAAACCGCCGCACGTTCCACAGCCCTTACACTTTGCTGCAGTGACTTCCATTACTGTTCTGCCATCGATGATTGTCATGGACAGAGCAGAGTATGGGCATTGGTTGGTACACATGCCACAGCCGGCACAGAGTTCCTGAATGCACTGGGCATAGTAGGGCTCAAGTTCGACCTGACCTGCGTGGATTGGGATGGATGCTGCGGATGCTGCACCTTCAGCCTGTGCTACGGTGTCGGGAATGTCTTTTGGACCCTGACAGACACCAGCAAGGTACACACCAGCAGTGGTGGTTCCACAGGGGTTCAGTTTCGGGTGGGCTTCAAGGAGCCACTTGTCGATCGAGCAGGAAACACCGAAGTGTCTGCGCACGATTTCCGTTTCTGCAGTCGGCTGAATTGCGGCTGCGAGGACGACGAGATCAACTTCAATCTCGACAGGCATGCTCAGGAGCGTGTCTTCGGCAATGACCAGGAGGTTCTTGTTTGGAAGTTCCTGGATCATGGCGACACGACCGCGGATGAACTTGGCGCCTTCGTGCTGGATACGGTAGTAGAACTCTTCGTATGCCTTACCGAAGGAACGGATGTCCATGTAGAAGATGTATGCTTTACAGCCGGGGATCTTTTCGATGACCTGGTGGGCGTGTTTCAGCGAGTACATGCAGCAGAATCTGGAACAGTACGGCTTGCCGATACCGGTGTTGTCTCGGGAACCTGCACAAAGGACGAAAGCAACGGACTTCGGGGTCTCACCGTCGGAGGGACGGACAAGGTGACCGATGGTCGGACCGGATGCACAGATCAGACGCTCGAACTCGAGAGAGGTGATGACGTTGTCGTAGAGTTTGTAACCCCACTCTTTCTTCTGTTCGATCGGGAAGGTTTCGTAACCGGTTGCAAGGATGACGGTACCGACTTTGATCGTGAAGAGTTCATCTTCCATTTCGAGGTCGATTGCCTTCTTGGTTCCGCAGGCAGTAATACACAGACCGCATTTCACACATGCATCGAAGTCGATGGTGTAGATGAGCGGGACAACCTGTGCGTGCTGGATGTAGATAGCCTTGCGTGGCGACATACCGAATTCCCAGGTGTTGGGTTTGACGACTGGGCAGACAATTGCACAGTCACCGCAGCCGGTACATCCTCCGCCGACGATGCCTTTTGCAGCAGCTTCGGTCGGGGTCATTACACCACGGGCGTGGCGGCGGATGGTAACATCGAAGTTACCGATGTATCCTTCTACGTTCTCGACTTCAGCGAGGGTGTAGAGTTTGATGTTCGGTGTTCTGCCGGCTTCTGCCATCTTCGGAGAAAGAATGCACTGGGAACAGTCGAGGGTCGGGAAGGTCTTGTCGAGCTGGGACATACGACCGCCGATTGTCGGTTCCTTCTCAATTAAGTAGGTCTCGATACCGGCAGCGGCGAGGTCCATGGAGGCCTGAATACCGCCAATACCTGCACCGACGACTAAGGCACGGTGTTCGACCGGCACGGCCATCGGATAAAGGTCTTCGAGTTTTGCGGCTTTGGCAACGGCGATACGGACGGCGTCTTTGGCCTTTTCCGTTCCGCCTTCCCAGTCGTGCATGTGGACCCAGGAGCCCTGGTCACGAATGTTGGCCATCTCGAATCTGAACTGGTTCAGACCGCCGTTTGCAGTGGCAGTTCTGAAGGTCTGTTCGTGGAGACGGGGAGTGCAAGCTGCAACGACGATTCCGGTAAGGTGATACTGTTCGATTGCCTCTTTGATCATGTTCTGACCGGGGGTCGAACACATGTATGCATAGTTCTGGGCAACGACAACGTGCGGAATGGTTTCTGCATACTCTTTTAACGCAGGGACGTCAAGGGAACCGGCGATGTTGGTACCGCAGTGGCAGATGAAGACACCGATTCTCGGTTCTTCGGCTGCAGGGGATGATGCGGCGTTTTTACCTGTATATACCATGTTACTGTCCTCCCTTCAGTTTGTCAAGGAACGGTACGCAGGAAGTCTGGTGAAGGTCGAGACCAAGTTCGACCGGAGACATGCCCTGGGCAAGACCGAGCATTTCACAGAAGTGAAGTACCGGGATGTTCCATGCGACACCGAATTTCTGACCGATTTCGAACTCACCGCGGTCGAACTGAAGCTGACAGAACGGACAGGTATCGACAATCGCGTCGGCACCGGCAGCAGTCATATTGGTGAGTTTCTCGTTGGTGATGTCGAGAGCGTGAGCGATGTCGTAACCGCGAACGCCTCCGCCGGCACCGCAGCACTGCATTTTGTTGCGGTATTCAACGGCTTCTGCACCAAGAGCATTGACGAGTTCTTCGAACCACATCGGGTGTTCGGAATCGCCGATCTTTCCGCCGGCAAACTCACGGTCCTTGGCGGGTTTGAGTAAGTGGCAGCCGTAGTGGCAGGCAACTTTCACGCCGCTAAGAGGGGTCGTGACGCTGTCTTTGAGTTTGTCAAGACCGCAGACTTCGTCGTTGTAGTAAAGTTCGGCAAGGTGGTAGACATTGGTAGTACCTTTGTATTCCATGTCGACTTCCTTTAAGACTTCATTGACGGAGTCGCGAAGCTCGTCGTTGTGTTTCAGTTTGTGGTTGACTTCCCAGATCGATTTGTAACAGCCGTTACAGATCAGGGCGATATCCATATTCATCTGTTCTGCCAGGATGAGGTTGCGGGCAGCCATGGCATACCAGACATTGAGGTCGATGGACCCGAATGCACCGGGGGCAGGGCAGCAGGAAGCTCCTTTCAGCGGAACAAGATCGATGCCGACTTTCTTACCGGTACGGATTGCAGAGGCTTCGATACCGGGATACCGGTTCGGCGCAATGCATCCAAGGAAGAATGCGTATTTGTGCGTCTCGTGTGACATAATTACTGATCCTCCGCAAGGACTTTGTCTGCAAGCTGTTTAGTGCCGTAGGCCTCGAGGATTTTCCGAATTGCCGGAAGGTATTCGGGATATTTGCAGGTGGTTTCCGGTTCAGCTTCGAGACCGAGTCTAACACGGGCTGCACGGTTGGCATCACTGTTCGGGACACCGTGACCGGTATCATAGATGAAGTTCACCGTTGCAAGGAAGTTCTTCGGAACGATACCCTGCCTGGCAGCAATATTGCGCATGGCCATGATGACATCGGTCGGGATGAGGTCACGGGGACAGCGGTCGGAGCAGGTATAGCAGGTCGTACACAGCCAGAGATCAGGATCGTTGAGACAGACATCTCTCATACCGAGATTCACGCGGCGCATGAAGTTCCGAATACGGTAGGTGCTGCGGGCACCTGACGGGCAGGACCCGGTACAGGTTCCGCACTGGAAACAGATGTGGGCTTCAGTTCCTCCAATCTTTTCAACTTCGGCAGTGAACGACGGGTCGCTGTCCTGTCGTGGACGGTAATACCGGTCAGACAGACGTGCTGCAAGGGCAGCATCTTTGTATGCTTTTGCACTTGTCATGGTTGTTCACTCCAGATTTTTCGTTTCAACCTGACCAAAGGTAGACTCCACAAGCTTGGACGTACGGGGTACGCACAGTTTCGCAGCAATCGTTTTGTACAGGTCTGTCTCCGTTCCTTTAATGTGGATACCGGTTCTCTTCAGCGTGAGAGCATCTTCGGACGGGCAGGCATTCACGCAGGCACCGCAGAGGATACACAGATCATTGTTGATCGCGATGTTGGCCTCGATGCTGTCTCTCTTCATATTGACGGCAGGCATCGGGCTTGGAAGATACAGAGCCTTGCACGGGCAGACATCGACACACGTCGAGCAGCCGCCGGGACACTTGGAAGCATCAACGATAAGTTCGCCGTCGAAGAATTTCGTGACGGTAACGGCCTCGCTCGGGCAGACGTGTTCACACCACGTGCACGTAATACACTCGGATTTGTCGATAGAAACACTGCCGGGGAGCTTAGCCTCTGCATCGACGGTACGTTCGACTGCAATTGCATCGTGCGGGCAAGCCTCGACACAGACCCTGCAGGCGTTACATAGGGCTTCGGTCCAGAGGATTTCGCCTTCGGATCCAACTTTTTCAGCGGTGAACGGAACACGCTTCTGTTCAATTGCCGGACAAAGAGATGAACAGACACCACAGACTGTACACAGCTCTTTGTCAACAACGAAAGTCGTCTTTGCAACGAGTGCGGTCTGGCGTTTTGCGCCGCCTTCAACTTCGCCTTCATAAACGGGGATATCACGTACAATTGCATCATGCGGACATGCGGCATGACAGGATGTACAGCGAACACACTTCTCCTCGTCAATCTCGGCAGTAAAATCGTACTCAGGGAAACCTTCCTGCTCCAGAATCGGGAGGCTCGGTTCACCGTCAACTTCTACGAGAAGTGCATCAAACGGACACAGAATCGTGCAGACACCGCAGTATGAACATTTTGCGGGGTCAACGCTGATTGGTGCGTCGCCGGAAGCGACACCACGGATGGATGCTCCAACCATACCAAGGGAAATTGCTTCCTTCGGACATGCGTCGGCACAGATACCACACCCGGTACACTTGCTTGTTGTTAACACAAGGTGAGAAACCTTCGATAGGAGCCTCTGCTCCATAATGACGGATTCACCTTCGGTCTTCGTAGAGTATTTTGGAAACATTGTGCTTATTACCATGATGTTTTCCTCTCTCCTCAGTGACCCTCTTCAGCAACTTTTGCTACGGGGGCCTGCGATGCAACCAGTTTAATAACAGCATAGGGGCATGCTTCCATACACACACCGCACCCTGCACATAATTTGTGATCCAGGTCAAGGGAGATTGCCTTACCATCGGTCACAGCATAGATCTTGTCAGTTGAGGCAGGATCTACGGTACAAAGTTCAAGTGCGTTTACTGGACATGCTACTACGCAATTGTTACAACCAGTACATCGCTCCATGTTGATATGCATTGCAAATGCCATTGCTTATATGCACCAGCCTTTAATCGACCGAAATCGATTACTGTTATAGTTGAGTAAGAAGATAGATAAATGTTCTTAATCAAAAGAAGCGAGATTCTGGCTCCGATTTGGACGAATTTATCAAAATATTTTATCATCCAGATATTGTTAAACTAATTACGAGAAATATACCCACCATTATTGTTCAAAAAGTAAGGTGACCATTCTCTATCAAATTACAGGAGGTTCTTTAATTAAACCCCCATTCTAGTTTATTTTTGAAGAAAATCCAATTTCGCGCGTTTTCTTATTTTTCAAAATTGGGAAAAACCTAATTAAATTAGATTTAATATCAACGATGTTTGCTTATCTGATGTTGATTAATATTGGTGTGTAGCAAACTTCATCTTATCGAATGCCTCTTATACTCATACGACCGACCTTTCTGTTAACGAAATTTCCGGTATCAAAAATATGACAATCACATTAACCCCAGATCAAATAAAAGAAAAATTTGGACCGATGTTCTGTCACCGACTCCTTGTAATGACCGATGAAAAAAACGGCATTGCTGAAATACACGAACAATGTCATGCAAGAGGCCCGATCGAATGGGACCACATGAACCGGAGAAGAGCGAAAGGAGCACTCATCTCCGCAAAAACCGAAGGGACCTCAATGACGATGCTCGCAAAAATCGGCTCGCATCCCATCAGCTTTGGACCCTCGGATACGGAACTCGGCGGACAAGCATTGGAAGCCGTCATCGTAGAAGGAAACGAAGTACGAACCTCATGGGCAGGGGCCGCAGGAGCAGGAGTGGGGGTCGCTGCCTGCTTATCCCAGGCCCCAGGCGTCCTCAAAACGGAATATGCGAGTGAAGATGATCTGAAAGTTGGCGGTGCACGAATATGCAGAAGCACTATTATTCTGCCGAAATATGAGAAGATCACCTTCGGGATAGATGATACCGACACGAAAGAGGGAGGGGCAACCTTGGTCCTTGCGTTGAAATGCGGCGAAGCCTGTTCTATTGAGGGAGCCTCCTTCCTTGGAATGCGGATCATCCAGCTCAACCCAAAGGCTCCGGAAAAACCACCAACTGTACAGGCTCAGTGATCACGTTTGCAGTAAAACCGGAGAAGAAAAACGAACTGATTGCATTCGTCAAATCATTCATCGAAGAAAAAACGATGAGTAAAACAACCGGCATCTGTTATTTTGCCGGCATTCGTCTTCCCGACTCGACATATACAAAAAGAGTGAAGACCGAACTGCTGACACGTGAAGAGGCGGTCAACGAAGCTGAAAAACTTGGCATCACCTTTATCGACAGTGCAAACGGAAAAGGAAGGATTGGTGCTCTTGGAGCACTTCTTTGGGCAGACGGCGGTGTAGAGGCTGCAGGTCTCTACGGCGAGACACCATAAAAAAATTATATTTTCCTCTCTTCTTTTTTACAGACGGCTGCAAACAAACGACTGCCAAACGATGAAGTTGACTCGTGCCCTCCAAGATCAGGCGTGGACACACCCCTGCTGATCAGATCAAATATCGATGATTCGACGAGACAGGCTTCATACTTCATCCCGAAATACTCAAGCATCATTCCGGCACTCCGGATAGCAGCAACTGGATTTGCGGTACCTTTGCCGGCAATATCCGGAGCACTTCCATGGACCGGCTCGAAAAATGCATGCGTATCACCAATGTTCGCACTCGGAAGCATGCCAAGTCCCCCGGTGAGATACCCACAGACATCGCTTAAGATATCGCCGAACATGTTTGTCGTAACGATCACATCATAATTTTTCGGATGCTGTAAAACATCGAGACATAATGCATCGATAAACACGGCTTTTGTTTGTATGCCATGTGACTCGGCGACTTCTTGGCAGGTATCTCTGAAAAGGAGATCGGATTTGAGAACGTTCCCTTTGTAGCCTATAACGAGCGGATGATCTGGATTTCGTTCCAAAACGAGAGAACAGGCTTTCTCTGCTATTCGTCTGGATCCTGCCTTCGTAATCACGCGAAGGGTCGTTGATCTTTCTTCACCGATCTCCTCGATACCAGAATAGAGTCCCTCGGTATTTTCCCGGACGATCATAATATCGACAGGTGACTCCTGGCTGGATGAGGAAAGAGTCCGAATGGGGCGAAGATTTGCATAAAGATCGAGTTCATGTCTGATCTGCAGGAGAACACTCCGGTAATTTGGATCGGGAGGCGTCGTAACGGCCCCAAAAAGAATGGCGTCCCCCCCCTTCAGTTCCCGAATATCTTCAAGAGAACAGGCGGACCCGGTTCTCTCCCATTTGGCAAAGCCGAGTTCGACCTCATAAAAATCCGCATCGGGAAGAAAATGCTCAAGAATCTTTTGAGCTTCAGGGATAACCTCAGGCCCGATACCATCTCCTTTCGATACAGCGATACGAAGACTCATGGTTCACCAGACCTGGAAAGATACGCATTCAGACCGCCGGCAGAGAGAATCTCCTTCATGCGATTTGAGAGCGGCTTTGCCTGATAAACGGCATTTGAGGTTTTGACATACGAATCATCGGTGTCAAAGGAAATGATGTCACCATTTTCACACACGACATCCGTCTCAAAGACGTACAATCCGAGATTAACGCAGTTTCGGAAAAAGATCCGAGCAAAAGACGGAGCGACAACGGCTCGGACCCCGGCTTCTTTGAGAGCAGCAGCAGCCTGTTCGCGGGACGAACCACAGCCGATATTTTTCCCGGCAACCAATACGGCGCCGTTCAGTCGGCCGGCAATACTCTCATCATAATCTTCAAAGGCATGTTCCACCCATACCGACCGATCGGTCGTCCGAAGATAACGCCCGGCGATGATCATATCGGTATCCACATCTTCGCCGATCACAACGGCATGTCCTGATACGATCATTAGTTCAGCCCTCCTTCCAGGTCAATTGGTGATCTAATCTCGCCGCAAAGAGCGCTAACGGCAGCCGTCGAGGGAGAACAGAGATAATACTCAGCGCCGACACCCATCCTGTTCCTGAAATTTCGGTTAGCTGTGGAAAGACCAACCTCGCCTTCACCAAGGACACCCATGTGTGCTCCAAGACAGGAACCACAGCCTGGCGGACAGATAACACATCCCGCCTCAAGGATATCGGACAGAACACCTGTCGATAGAGCTTTTGCATACGCATCCTTGGAGGCAGGCGTAACGATCGTTCTGACGGCGACTTTTTTGCCTTTGACAATATCAGCGAATCGTTTGAGATCTTCGAACCGCCCATTTGTACAGGTACCCACGAACACCTGATCGATCGGAGTCCCGGAATACTGCGTAACGGGTACGGCGTTATCGACCCGGTGAGGGACGGCAAGAACCGGTTCAATGTCATTGAGATCAAGGTAAATCTCGGATTCGTAGCTGCAGTCTTCGGGTTCCTGCAGAGAGATTGTTTTTTCATCAGCCCCATATGACAGTAAATGTTTGCGGGTCAAGTCATCCGCGTAGAATAATCCGGCCTTCGCCCCGGTCTCGACAGCCATGTTAGACAACGTCAACCGCCCTTCGACCGGCATACCGGCAACCCCTTCGCCGATAAACTCCAGAGCTTTGTAAGTCCCGCCGTCCATCCCAAGCGCCTTTACATAAGATAGTGCGACATCCTTCGGTTCGGCATGACCCGAAAGTTTGCCGGACAGCACTATACTAATAGATTCAGGTACTCTAAACCAAGTCCCGCCGGTCGCCCAGATTCCCGCCATATCAGTTGCTCCGACACCGGTCGAAAATGCGCCGAGTGCCCCGAGCGTGCATGAATGTGAATCCGCCCCGACAACGATCTCGCCCGGGAGGCAGACTCCTTCGCTCATTATCTGATGACATATCCCGCAGCCGACCTCATGAAAATGCATCCCGTTCTCTCGCGAGAACTTTCGAAGATCTCCCTGAAGATTAGCCGTCACCGAGTTATTCGCCGGCGAGATGTGATCATATATTATAGATAATTTCTCCGGATTGACAACGGACTTGTTTTGGATCCGGAAGTTTTCGAAAGCGATCAGTGCCTGGGCACCAGTTCCGTCATGGGCAAATGCCCGATCGACCATCCGGTCGACATACGTACCTTCGGCCGACCCGAGAATCCGTTCGGAAAGTGTACCTGCCATCTTCATCCCGTCCTGGCTTTATCAAAGCCCTAGGTCTTTTTCAATTCAGTTTCCTGCCTTGTCTCGGAAATCACCGAGAGAAGAACATCCTGAATGATACTCTGCTTTGTTTCGCTGATCGATTTGATCCGTTCCAGAATTACATCGACCTCGCTTGGGGACGGAGTGTATCCAAGGGTCGTCAGAATATACTCGAGTCCTTTTCGTCCTGTATGTTTGCCGAGAATGAACTTTTGCTCAGCCCCGACCATCTCGGGTGGATAATACTCGTAGGTATTTCTGTCCTGAATCAAAGCAGCTATGTGAATGCCGCTTTCATGGCAGAAGGCATGCTCACCCACGACGGGTTTGGTTTTTGCAATTTTGATGCCGGAATAGGTTTCCACAGTCCGGGAAAGACTCTGAAGAGCTGACAGATCATATCGGTCAACGCCCCCCTGCATTCTAAGTGCCACGAGAACCTCTTCAAGGGAAGCGTTCCCGCACCGCTCGCCGATACCGTTCACCGTTGTGTGAAGCTGAAAGGCTCCTGCCTGGGCTGCAGTGAACGTGTTGGCACTCGCAAAACCCATGTCGTTGTGACAATGAACACACAAGGGATTTTTCAGTCCGGCGTTCAGTTCACGTACGGTCTCGTACATGGAAAGAGGCGTCATACAGCCGACCGTATCGGCATAACTGCTGTAGGAGGCCCCTCGTTCAGCTCCTTTTTCATACATCTCTTTCAAAAATACGATGTCGGTTCTCGACGCATCCTCAGCAGAGAATCGGACCTTGATCCCGTGATCGAGAGCATAATCCAGCATATTAAGAGCGAGATCGAGCATCTCTTCCCGGGTCTTCTTGTATTTTATACGGAGATGCAGATCGGATGTCGCGAAAAACAGACTGACAAGATCGACACCACAGTCTATGGCTGCATCGATATCGCTTTGAACACAGCGGGACAAACAGCAGATCTCAGACGGCAGATCCATCTCGACGATGGACCGCACGCTGCGCTTTTCATATTCGGATACGCTGGGAAATCCTGCTTCGATGATATCGATTCCGATATCGGAAAGGCGCTGGGCAATATCCTGTTTTTCTTCGCAGGTGAAAGACACCCCAGGCGTCTGTTCACCATCCCTAAGCGTTACATCGCATATTTCAACATTCAATGATTTCATGATTTTCTCCAGAGGGGCACTCCCCTTCGATGACCAGAACTCCGAGGCCGGTTTTTTCAACAACGCCCTTTTCGATCAATTCTTTAAGATCCGGATCATCGGCAGAAACGACCGTGGGTGTGAATGGGGTCAGATAGGGCAGAATATCCGGGCAGGCCTGACCGCCGGTCATGCCGAGTTTTCTGTTTTTCAAAATAATGCAGAACAGAGAGCCGTGCTTTTCGTAAATATCGATGAGGGCATTCAGCCCCGAATGCATAACCGCATAATCTCCCATGAGGGCGACCTTCGTGCTCGTCGAAGCTACCGCCGGAGATGAGCCGAGTCCGTAGTTCGCAAGAGAAAAAGAAAACGGCGGATTCTTGGAAAGAAGCGAACAGCCGGTATCGCAGATCGCGGCGGTTTTATTCAGCAAAAGCGTGTTTTTCAGGATGGAAAACAACGGTTTGTACGGACAGTTTCTGCAGATCGTGCGGTAATGTCCCCTGGAAGCGAACGTCTCGGGAACGATCTCTTCCCGAACCCGCTCATGGTTCATAACGGCGGTGATGTTCTCTGCATATTCGCATTTTCCCTTCATCGTCAGATCATCCGGGAATATTATCCCGGATCCATTTCTTCTTTCAGGATGGGAAACATCCGAAATTTCAGCATCCAAAACCGCCGGCGTGACCCGAACAATTGCAACCCTCGAGTAGGTTTCCGAACTCTGCATGGCTTTCTCGACCGATCGAGAAAGTTCATCTGCCGTAGGTTCAAGAACCGGGACCGAGGCAACATCCCCGTACTTCCTCGAATCCTGCCGGGTCTGGGAACCGCGAACCTCGGTGTCGTCTCCTGCAATAATCACGACGCCCGCCTTAAGCCCCTGGTATGTCGCACTTACTAAGACATCTGAAAGAGTGTTCATACCGGCATTTTTGACGATGACCACAGCTCTTTTCCCGGAAAGAGACATGCCGAGAGCATACTCGAGAGCGATTTTTTCATTGACCGTGTACTCGGCATGACACTTTTCTGCAAGATCCGTGATCGGATAGCCGGGAACCGCGTAACAGGCATCAGCTGCGTGTAAAACAGCGTAGGCAAAACTATCTTCCGCCTTCATGCTGCCACCTCCCCCGCATGCAGATCGGTCATGGGAGTGAGATCACAGCCCATACACTTTGCGCACATCGTTCTAGCCTTTGACGGATCAAGCCCGAAACGCGGAAGTTCACTCTGCAGAAATTCGGCAAAACCGAGAATATCAGCCGCCGAAGGACGGGGGTAATCGAAGAGCTCTGCCGAGGGAGTCAAGGGACGGATGATTGGAATGATCCCGTTTTCGAGACACTGCATGATGCACTGTTTCATCTCGGCTTTTGATTCGCCGAGACCCAGAATGATGTTGGTATAAACACGGTTTTTTCCAAAAAATCCGACAGCTTCCTTGAGAGAATCCCTCAAGACATTCCGATCAAGTCCGGGACACATCTCGGCAAATAATTTTTCAGTCGCGGTCTCGAGATTGAACTTCACCTCAGAAACCCCATGTTCGAAGAGCCTTGCGGAAAGACCAGGGGTCGGATAGACCGAAACGCCGATCGGCAAACCGAAAACACGAATCTTTTCCAGAATGGCAAAAAGACGTTCGTCCTCCTCTTTCATCGTCCCGACAACACCGCTCGTAAGAGAGATGCACTCGATCGTATCCCGCGAACATGCATCCTTGATCAGAGAAACGATTTCATCAGGTGTTTTTGTGTGTTTATCCTGGTTTTGAACATTACAATACCGACATGAAAAAATGCAGCCTTCATTTATCGTGATGTAGGCCTGTTTTGGACAGTGACATCCAGTTTTTTCCACAAATCCATCGACGGAGACCGGGCCCTCCGGTCCATCGAACGTAAGAACCGCGGAGTCACCAAAGTTTTCGATATGAACAGGGCTATTCTCATCCAGCGTTAACCGTACCCGGGAAACCCCGTCGGAAAAAAACACTGACCCTCCTTTGCCGGCCCCCGGACCTGCGGTGGACGAAAGCGAAGCAGGCAGAGGAACTCCGGTCACATGTGCCGAGCCGACGGCTAAAAGCAGGTGTTTGATTCGGCCAAGGTCATTGGTATCTGCAGGCATCATTCCCTCCGGTCATATCAACAGGGCCTCGGAGTAATTCGTGTAGAAAGGTATCGCCGCCGCCGCTCCGATGATGCCCCGCCCTTCGATCCGTACATCCAGATGAGAACGGACTGCCGCAAAATCATCCATGGTCACCTCGCCGGCTTTGACTTTGCGTGCATACGGCATGATTACTGACGGATCGAAACCGATGTAGGCACAAAGACCGGTCTCGTCGGAAAGCGTGTAGCGTCTGACCAGAGCCTCGAACCGGTCGATGAGTTTCTCGGGTTCCGTCGTGGCAAATTCGCAGGCGAGAGCGACACAGTTTTTTGTCCGGTAGGGGACCGGATAAAGCTGGGTTATCGTGTGAGATAGATAGCGGGATGTTGGACTCTGGACGGCCTTTGATATGTTGTGGGCAAGCGTCCAGGTCGCTCCCTCTTCGGGCGTATCCGTATCGTCGAGACCGATGATGACTCGGGTATATCTCGGCAGATAAATTGTCGAGCCGGCAACTTTCCCTCCTCCACACTCATCACAGGTATGACGTAAGACACCGCCGGCAGTCGCCCGGCAGATGCATGCCCCGACACCCCCGCCGCCAAGGCCGAGATAGGAGACGGCGATCTCTGACTCGGTTACTTCCGCCCCGCAGATCCCGGCAGGAAAATAGGAGCCTTCAAGCTGGAGGCTGACATCGCCGGTCTCAAGGAGAAAACGCTGGGTATTGGAAACGATGCGTGAGCTTTTGACGAGCGGACTTTTCGCATAATGATTTTTCACCCACATCGCCCCGCCCATACAGCCGAACCTCTCGATGAGTTCAACGGTTTTGCCGTCTTCGGACGCAAGAGCAAGGATCTCCGGGTAAGATATGGAGTAGGGATTGTCGATTATACAGGGTTCTTCAGTCATGAGTATCAGCAGATTTTTGTAGCCGATATTTTCGTAAACGAAAATCTCGTTAACAAATATGTGTAGGTGACCCAATATAAGGATTTGTGTTGGGCGAAGAGAATTACGGCTGGATAAAATACTAATCCTCCAAAGCCCCATTTACTATCAACCATGTGGGACTCGTTAAAAGAACAGATACAGGAAATCGGCTGTGCGAAAATGACCGGGGCGGATGCTTCAGCCTACATAAAAAATAATGAAACCATTTTTGTATACGAAGGAAATAAACTCGCGATCAAAACGGCTCCGGAATCGCCGATCATCATCCGCCATATCGGTGGCGGTTCAGTGAAACTCACTTACAAATTCATAGAAGTATTGGCAAAAATAGAAAAACCCGAATGATGATATTTCCAAAAGAGTGCAAATTCGTCGGCAATGCCGCCACATCTCCCCTCGGCGAAAAGGTATATTTCCTTACAGAATATCTGATCCACCCGACACCGGATGGGGTTGAGGTCCTGAAAATACGGCCGAAAGACGGCATAGGACTCATGAGGGAGATCGAATCGGTGGAACTCGTCGCAGGGCCAAAGGAAACCGCAGTATGGAAAGAAGAGGTCAACACCCATGACCGGGCAGGCCTGGTCAGAAAAGCTCTTTCGACAAATAAAAGATGTACCGTCTTTGGAAAAGAGGACGATCACATGACGTTTGTTTGCGATCCTGACCTCTCGACGTTTGAAACAATCCACGTCTTCGACATCACGCCGCCGAATCCTTCCCTTGTCGATACGCTCACAGGGCTAGAATCACTCGGCTTTTTCGAAACGGAAAACATCGTCTTCGATCACCATATCCGGGACATCAGTAAACTCGACACGGAAGTCTATCCCTGCAGGGCCGGCGGATTTCCGCATTCGCTCGACCGGGACATCCCGCCTAATGGTGCAAGAATCGCTTGCTGCCGGACCGGCAGACAGATCTGCCACGAAAATTACGGGTACGACTTCGAGTTCGAAGACATCTGCCCGATCACGCAGGTAAACAGAGAGCCGTTCATCGCACGATGCTGTCGAGCAGAAAACAGCGGGATAGGTATGTACAACGGATACTTCGGTGCAGTGGTTCACTGGGGAGCGAACCCGAAAACCATTGCCGATGCACTTTATGCAATGATCAAAGAATGGAGAGAACGAAATGATTAAACTCGGATTTCATGTATCGATCGCCGGCTCCTTACCTCTTGCCGTGTCCAGAGCCCTGGAAGCGGGATGCGACACCTTCCAGATATTTACGCGGAGTCCGCGTGTCTGGGCCGCCAAACCGATTGAACCCTCAATTGCGGAAGCGTTCATCGATGCCTTAAACGTCTCGGGGATCGGGCCGGTCGTCGATCACATGCCCTATCTTCCAAATCCGGCCGCAGAAAAACCCGAAATATATGCAAGATCGATTTTTACCATGACCGAGGAACTGGACCGCTGCGATCAGCTGAAGATCCCCTATCTCGTAACGCATCTGGGTCATCATGGAAAAGAAGACGGACACAAAAAAGGTCAGGAGAAAGTTATCGCGGCGATCGTTCAGGCGCTGGATGAATCGAAAGGCGAGACAATGATCCTGCTCGAAAACACCGCGAATGAAAAAAATACCGTTGGGGGAACATTCACGGACATCGGCGTGATCTCCGATGCCCTTTCAAATGAACGGAGAGTCGGCTTTTGTTTTGACACCTGCCATGCAGCAGCAGCCGGCTATGATCTGAAAGGTCACGGGGCGGAGACCGTGTTCGGCTGGTTCAATGACGAAGCAGGAAGCCTTGATCGGCTCAAAGTCATCCATCTCAATGACATGAAAGGCGGGGTCGGATCTCATCTGGACAGGCACGAACATCTGGGGCTCGGTTATCTTGGAGAAGAGACGATCCATGATGTTCTGACGTTTTCAAAGATCTCGCACTGCGCATTCATTATGGAAACGCCGTCTGACGAGATCAGGACGGATAAAGATAATATGGCCGTCGCCAGAAGACTGGCCGTGTAATTTCCAAAATTAACGTGATCACAAAAAAATCAGGGAAGCGGGCGAAAGGCCAGTGCCGAAACAAGCTCTTCGACACTCGAAACGACCTCGGCCCCCATCTCAAGCATGAGGTTCACCCGTTCATTCCCGCTGAACTTCCGGAAATCCGTCCTGAGAGCTATCACCCGTTTTCCGGATGCGAACGCATATCCCATTTCCCAGGCAGTCCCTGAATCTGCATCCGATCCGTCGATGACCCCGACAATGATATCCGCATTTTTCAGTTCAGAGAGATTTTTTTCATAGATTGTTTGTTCACGCGATTTTCCTCTGCCTTCAGCAGTATCATCGGCCTCCTGCGGAAGATACACAGAAAAGAAATTTTCCCGGAGAAGCCCGGCAAGATATGAATTATAGCGGCGTTCGGCCTCCGAAAAAAGCGGGGAGGCCAAATATATACGGTATTGTGCAAACATACGGACATCAACCGCGCATAACCCGGAAAATCTTTTCAGAAAAACACCGGGGCCAGCAGACTTCTCATTCGTTCGATACGTAGTCGTTACCCCGCAGGTCGGAGACGAGTTAACCCCAAGAATACAGAGGGGTTCGCCTTTCGTCGAAATCAGTTCCCGCACCTCCTTTTCTAATCTGTCGAGGAGAACAGAAAACTCCGGAGTATCAAGCCTTTCGGAAAAAGAACCGGGAGGCCTTGGGATTCCGAGATACAGCGTCTCGGGACACGGCAGCGGAACAATCTCGATATTGAACTCCTCGCACCGTTTTCTGCATTTTAGGAAAATCTCACGGTCTTCATCGGTCGTAATACCCTCAGCACGTAGATTTTCATGCAAAACACAAGGTGAAGCAAGGATAAACATGAGTATACTATTTGTATCAGGAAGACATAAATAAAGATCATGGGCATTTTGATCTCTCTCATTGCATATCGCGATAACTCCTGTGATCCGAAAAAATGTACAGTCAAAAAACTGCAAAAGTTTGGGATGATCAATGTCGTCAATAAAATCACGCATGTGCCTAAAACCACGCTCCTGCTCGATCCCACCGCCGAATACGTAATATCCCCTCCTGACAGAAAATGGGTCACGTCCATCACGGCACTGGACTGCTCGTGGATCGTGCTTGACACAACCAACCTCAATCCCTGGAAAAACCGGCGTGCTCTGCCTTATCTCGTTGCTGCAAACCCGGTAAACTTTGGAAAACCCTTCACTCTTACCTCCGTCGAGGCGATAGCGGCGGCCCTTGTAATCCTCGGGGAAAGGGAACAGGCGGAAACCATCCTGAAAAAATTCAACTGGGGACTGAATTTCCTCAAACTCAATGAAGAGCCGCTGGAAGAGTATGCCAACGCAAAAAACAGCGAAGAAGTACTCAAAATACAGAGCGAATATATCGGATAATCACCCTCAAACCAATATTTATACCTTAACAAAACAGATGAATAGCTACTATGGGAGAGGTGCTCATTTTAATCGGCTGTCCCCAGATCCCTGTACAGTCCCCGCTTGTTCTGTACATCGCAGACTTTCTGCAGGATGCTGGGCACCATCCGGTCGTTGCGGCGAATCCGTCAGCAAAGCAGCTCGTAAAAACCAGTGATCCGAAAAGTCACTACGTCTCGGACTACAAAGATGTGGATAAGACCATTGGGGAACTGGCCGACGGGACGGTTGAGTATCCGCTGATTATTTCCCTTATCCACAATGATGCGGGACTCACGTATACGGCGACAACGTCTGCGGTAGCCCCGCAATCTCTCCTTATTTCAGTGCTTTTCGGCGAACATGCATATGATCTCGCTGAAGAGATCGAATATCCAACAGAAAAAGTCGTGGCTCCGGTGACGCACAACACCCGGCCCCTTCTCATAAAATTAGACGAGGTACTCGAATGGGCTGTCTTGAAAATATGAACTACGAGATTCTGGCAAAGAACTGCAGTTTCAAAGAAGCACGGGAAATCATCAGAAAAAACAGTACAGAAAAGTACGAAGTCCCTCCCGGATTCAAACTTCTGGAAAAAGCACTTATCGGAATCCCGCCGCTTATCGTCGGCGTTGCCAATGAAAAACTCGTTTATGCCTACACGAAACCCTGTCACGGTACATTCGTCGTCGTCGTGGAGGATCCGGAAGGCGTCGATCATGTTCGCCGAAACGGAAAACCTGTTCAGTAATGACTGATTTTCTTCTCTCATCACTGGTCATCGCAGTCAGCCTCGCGATGGATTCGTTCTCCGTATCGCTTGCCGGCGGTGCAGCGCTCAAAGATAATATCGTAAAAACAGCGGTGACTGCCGGGATATTTTTCGGGTTTTTCCAGTTTGCGATGCCGCTTATCGGATGGGCGATCGGGGTCCCCATTACGCAGGTGATCGATCCGTTCGGCTACTGGATTGTGGTGGGCCTGTTCTTCTTCATCGGCGGAAAAATGATCTGGGACAGTTTTTCCGGAGATGAGGATGGGATCAGTCTGATAGGATGGAAAGTTCTGCTTCTTCTTGCAATCGCAACGAGCATCGATGCCCTCGCCGTTGGAATTAGTTTTGCCTTGATCGGAGAGGCGGTCCTCCTCCCGGCAGTGATCATCGGCGTGGTCGCCTTTGCCTTTTCATTTGTCGGCGTTCTGGCAGGTCACAAACTCAGCAGTATTCTTGGAAACAAAATGCAGATTTTGGGAGGAGTTATCCTCGTTTTAATCGGCATCAAATTTTTAATTGAGTATTGTCTTTGAATCAGGCGAGACCTGCAAGACCTAAAAGTTCGGCGATACGCTCAGCTGATGCCTGTATTCGTTCCCCGGCACCCTCAAAATCGATCGAGTCGAGTGCTACTTCAGTTTCCTGATTGGTCACCGGCATTGTAAGGATCTGATTGAGAAAATCATCTGTATCGTCGGGAGACAACTCATCAAGTGACGGAAGGAACCCGAGATCGAGAAGTGAAGAGGTATCTGTCGTATTGCCGGATGAAAGCGTAGCCAGAATATCTTCGGCCTCGCTTTGCGTTACGCCTTCTTTGGTGAAGGTAAACCCAAAGAGTTCCACTTTCATATCGAACTTTTCCGTCACCGATTCGTTTGAAAGGAGATTATCGGTGACCGGCGTGACGTAAATATGACCAACCGTTTCATTTCCCATAACGATGTCTGTCGTCTGTGTCCCAAGGCTGATACAACCGGCACTAAGGACGAGCAAAACTGTCAGCAAAAGAACAGCCGGAATGTACTTCATTGAAAGAGCATTAGCGGCACGAACAGAAAAACCTTGTCCAGCCGGCGTTAGACATATTTGTAAGAAACGTCAACATATGAGGCATGCTTGAAATCCTCAAAGAATCCCTTACGACATGTCCCATGGTCAAACGGGAAAAAGACGGGGTGGTCTATAATTATTTCATCAATCCCCTAACCGACGGCATCCCTGAAGTCACGGCGGAACTTCTGCGCGATGTAACGGTGGCGATGATGGCATCGCTCGATTTGAAAAATGTCGATAAGATCGTAGTGTCCGAGGCGATGGGAATCCATATTGGAACGGCCCTGACGCTCGCGACCGGCATTCCTTTCGTTGTCATTCGAAAGAGAGAATACCGGTTACCGGGCGAAGTCGTCATTGGTCAGGAAACCGGATACTCCAAAGGAACTCTCTATATGAACTGTGTATATAAAGGCGACAGAGTCGTGATCATTGACGATGTCATCAGTACCGGAGGCACGATCAAAGGGATCCTGCCTGCACTGGAGATTGCCGGCGCAGAACTTGTGGACATTCTCTTTGTTGTAAACAGAGGATCCCCCGATATCGGCATTCCCTACAAAACGCTTGTCACGATCGATGTTGACGAAAACGGTGTGAAGATCATTGATTCAGCTTTCTGAAGTTATTACCCAGCTGAAAAGCCGAAATGCGAAACGGGTCGCCGTTCAGCTGCCCGAAGGCCTGAAACGACACGCAGCGGAGATCTCGAGAGCTCTGAAAAACGAGGGTTTCGAGGTCATGATCAGCGGAGATGCCTGTTGGGGAGCCTGCGATCTGAGTCTGGACGCTTTAGAGTGGGCGGATGTTCTCGTTCATGTCGGGCACACGCCGGTGACTTCGGAGAAAAATATCATCTATCTCCCGTTCCAGCAGGACATTCCTCTTGAAATTCTGGAGTCCGCCGTACCTCAACTCAAAAAATATGCATCGGTCGGGATCACAACGACGATCCAGCACGCCCATCAGACAAAATCAATCTGCGAGTGGCTCAACAATCACGGAGTAAACGCCGTGATCGGAGCGGGATCCTCGCGAACCCCTCTCGAGGGTCAGGTCATTGGATGTACCTATGCTTCGGCAAAGAACGCAAACGCCGAAGCATATCTGTTCGTCGGGACCGGCGTTTTCCATGCGATCGGCGTATCTCTCGCTACGAAAAAAACGACCTTTGCTCTCGACCCGTTCGCCGACGGTATTCTGCAGGAGGTTTCTGCCGATCGTCTCTTACGAAAACGGTTCGCTCAGATCGAAAAGGCAAAGAGTGCGAAGACCTTCGGAATCCTGCTCTCATCCAAGTCTGGTCAGGCACGCCGTGAACTTGCTGAACGGCTTGCCAGTCTCCACGAAAATGCCACGGTCATTCTGATTCGGGAGATATCCGAGATGCAGCTTAGAAATCTCGGATTCGATGCCTATGTGAATACTGCATGCCCGAGACTTGCTCTGGATGACCAGAGCCGGTTTCCAGTGCCGGTCCTTTCACCTGCCGAATTTGAGATCGCGCTTGGAAAACGCAGCTGGGACGATTACGTCATCGATGAAATTTTACCATGAAACTCAGACAACTTGAAATGTGCCTGCAGAAGGTACAGGGATTTCACTCGCCGGTTGCCGAGCTTGAACAATACATGACGCCGGCCCCGCTTGCCGCGAGGCTTCTGCATGAAGTAGCTCTGGCCGGCGATATCGAAGGGATGACAGTCGTGGATCTTGGCTGTGGAACTGGAATGCTTTCGATTGGAGCAGCACTCCTTGGAGCAACGGTCATCAGTGTCGATATTGACGAAGCAGCCCTGAAAATTGCCAGAAAAAATGCGGAAGCATTCGGGGTCGATATCGAATGGCTGCGAATGCGTATCGATGAGACTGCCAAACCTCTTACTGCAGACACGGTCCTGATGAATCCCCCGTTTGGAGCTCAGAAAGAGCATGCCGACCGGCCGTTTATCGAATTCGCTCTCCTGACGGCTCCGGTCTGTTACGGGATCTTCAATAAAGGAAGCATCCCGTTTCTCGAAGTATACACAAAAAAGACGGCCTCCATCACCTCAAAAACAGCAGCCCTGCTGAATATTCCAAAACAATTCGCGTTCCACACAAAAGAACATCTGGAGATCCCGGTTGAGATCATCCGTTTAGAGAGAATATCATGAACGATCATACAAAACGCATTGCCGGTCTTGCCGCAGGTCACGGAGCGGCAGACTTTTACATCCCCGTAGTTCCGGCGATACTCCCGGCACTGATTCCCATCTTTACCGAACAGGGCATCACCTCCTATGCGATGGCTGGATGTCTCTTCACTCTTATGACCCTGACCATGGTCCTCTTCCAGCCCTTATCCGGCTGGATGATCGATAAGGGCCGGTGGGTCCCCGGGATTTCCTGGTGTATTCTTATCACCGGTCTTGCCATCGCAGTATTCGGCTTTACCCAGAATTACTGGGTGCTTCTCGTCATGGCTGTGGTTGCGGGAGCGGGAAACTCCATGTTCCACCCGAATGCCTATCAGCAGATCCATCAGTTCACCACTTCGGCAAACCGGGGAACATTCCTTTCACTCTTCTCGGTCGGGGGATCTTTTGGCTACGGAGCGGCTCCTCTCGTTGCCGGAGCATTATTTGCATGGGGAGGATTTCCGGCACTTATATGGCTCGTGATTCCGGCGGTCGTTGTGGCAGTTTTACTGAGGAAACACCAGCAGAAACCGGCTATCGTACCACCGAAATCCGTGGATACCGAGAAGGTAAAACCGAAATGGAGAAACGCAGTTTTTGTTCTCGGCATAAGTTCGCTTCGAACCTGGGTGTACTATGGATTTCTCGCCTTCGCAGCGGTCTATCTGACCACGTATGCAGGTGTCGATTACCTTCTGGCAACCGGTGTTGTCAGTTGTATGATTTTTGCAGGAATGTTCGGCACCCTCATTGCCGGCCCTATGTCCGATAAAATCGGACGGAAGGAAATCATGTTCACGGCCTATATCGGAGCGACGACTGCTTATTTCGGAATATTCCTTCTGTCAGGATTGGGATCGGTCATCTCTCTTGTGATCGCCGGATTTTTTATGATGGCCACGGCCTCCGTGGAGATCGCAACAGTCCAGGAACTTATGCCTGGAAGCGTCGGACTTGCATCTGGAATTATAATCGGTATTCCCCAGGGGCTTGCAGCCGTGGCGATTATGGTTATCGGAATCATGGCGGATGCGATAGGTATGCCAACGGCCTTATTCTCGCAGGTATGGCTGATGGTTGCTGCCATCGTTCTCTGTATTGCTCTCCCTTATCCGCTGAAACTGCTGAAACACACCCGTAAAACTATCGAATAACTCGGTTGAAATCCTCACCACCCTCTATTTTTCCAGAACAACAGCAAATCTAGCTCTATTATCCGGCTGTAGCGTGTGTCAACCCGCAAACGCTATTTACCACAATGCCCAATTCATATAATATGGAATTCAACGGTGTAATTCTTGAAGACACATATGCAGAAGGCTTCCCGGTGTGGGCTGCCCGTGTTATCATCACTGCAGTAACGAAAGAGTGGGCATACAAAGCAGCAACCGAAGCAACCGGTTTTGCAACCTCGACCATTGGCTGCCCCTGCGAAGCAGGAATCGAACGGTTCGTCCCGGCATCCGAGACCCCCGACAACCGCCCAGGATATGCAATCATGCTCTGCTGTGGAAAGAAAGCACTCAAAGAGCAAGTCCTTGAGCGCATTGCCGAGTGTGTTTTAACTGCACCCACAACCGCAGTTTTCAATGGAAAAGCAGGTTCTGAAGAGATTATCCCGGTCAAACTCCATTTCTTTGGTGACGGATACGAATCCAAGGTCGTCGTCGGCGGAATCAACTGCTGGTCCATCCCAATCATGGGCGGCAACTTTGTTGTAGAAGAAGAAGTCGGCGCAATCAAAGGAGTTGCCGGCGGTAACTTCCTTATTATGGGAGATTCCCAGATGTCAGCACTTATCGCAGCAGAAGCAACAGTCGATGCAATCAGCTGTGTTCCAGGAACCATCACCCCGTTCCCGGGAGGAGTTGTATCCTCAGGATCCAAAGTCGGTTCCCTGAAATACAAGTTCATGGGCGCATCCACCAATGAAAAGTTCTGCCCAACAATCCGCGAGAAAGTTCCGGAAACCGAGATCCCCGAAGGCGTCAAGGCAGTCTACGAGATCGTCATCGACGGTGTCTCTGAAGCAGCAGTCAAGGAAGCAATGAAAGTCGGCGTTCAGGCAGCATGCAGAGTTCCGGGTGTCGTCAAGATCACCGCAGGAAACTACGGCGGAAACCTCGGTCCCTTCAAGTTCCACTTAAAGGACTGCATCTAACTTTTTTTTATTTTATTTTAGCTGACTCAACCTTATGAGCGCAGGCGATCTTCTTCAAAGAAGGATTGGAAAATCGCCCGTTACATAATTTACAAAAAAGAAAGACCTCTCAAAAAATGAGGGATTATGAAATAGGAATATTTACCGGCGTCTTAAGGCCATTACAACTCCACAGGCTCCAAGTCCGGCAAGGATGCCAATAAATGGAACGGGGGTAGAGGTGGGTGTTGGAACAACGGTTGAGGACATCACAACGGTTCTCTCAACAGTCTGACCGGCGGTGAAAGAGATGGACTGCGACCAGTCATCATAACCTGTGTTCTGGAGAAAGATAGTGTGGGTTCCGGCAGTAATGTCGTTTAAATTCAACGGAGTATATCCTCTGAATGCATTATCCACATACACCTCAGCTCCGGACGGATCGGATGAAATCTGAAGAGTTGCGGTAGTTATTACCGGCGTAACCGGCACAAGTGTCGCAGAAATTGTTCTTGTCTCACCAGAACTCAATATGAATGACGTTGAGTAGGGATTGTAGTTGTCAAGAGTAAAGAGGAGTGTGTGAGACGTTCCGGGCGTAAAAGGACCCGCATTCAGATAGTTCGGGTTGGATACAGTGGAATACTGGGTGTTTCCAACATAACTTCCGTCAATATAAACGGCAGCACCGGACGGATAGGAAGCAATCTGGACATAGGCATTTGCATTCGGCTGAAGACTTGCCGATACAGAAGTTGTCATACCTGTATTGACAGTTGCTGTCGTTGTATACGATGTGTAACCTGATTTCTTTACCGTAACCTGATAGGTTCCTGGGTTCAGGCCAATCGTGAAGGATGTATCGCCTTTGTAAACACCATTGATGTAAACATCCGCATTGGATGGACTGGAAGAGACAGAGAGATATCCATATGTCACGGATGGGTCCAGCGTAGCGGAAACCTGCGTGGTCTGACCTGCATTCACGGTTGTTGATCCAGACCATGTATTGTATCCCGACATAGACATCTGAACGCTGTGCGAACCTGGTGAAAGAGTAACCGTTGTCGGGCTGACACCCTTGTATACTCCATCAACGTAAACTATAGCACCTGAGGGATTTGAGGAGATATAAAGGTAACCATTGGTCGGAATTGGGATCAATATAGCATTGACCGTCACATAATCACCGACTGTGAAGACATAGCCGGCATTATAATGATAATCATAATACCCGGCTTTCGACACGGTGATGTAATGATCAACCGGCGTACCAGTCGTGTAGATGGTAAAAGTACCAGGCGTAGTAATGGTGTTTCCAGTACCTGAGTCAGTTGCTGTTGCTCCGGATGGAGAAGACGTTACATAAATGGCTGCCGTATCCGAACCTACCTCGATTGCCAAAGCCGGCAGACATAGTAAGGAAAGGGCAGTCAGTAATACTAGCAAAGAGAGAGAGGAGCTTTTCTCATAGATAATACAACGGAGTGATTACTAAAAAATCATTGGTTAGAGGTGCGGATTTGCGGAACAAATATGCAGAAGTGCATCATATCCGGTCATCCCGACCTTGATTCCTAATGTTTCCGCAGATTCCGTCAACTCAGCGATCTTACCTGCAAGAAGTTCTTCGAGCGTTGACACACCAGTGATCCTGACTGCAGCCATTCCAAGTCTGGCAAAGGTCCTCATATCAAAAAAACCGCATCCGAGAAAACCGCCCGGGGCTGTGATGAATATCAGATTCGACGGAGGCACCGGCAAGCAGAATCCTTCGATTGTAACCTCGTTTACTGTTCCAATAGCATGTCCCGGACGATCATACTGTAACTCCATGCATATGTATGTGTAATCACAACACTAAAACAATTTCAGCGAGAAAAGAATCATATGATTTGTGAGATCCGAAAATACGGAGACCCTGTCCTCTTTCTGCATGCGGAAACGGTGCAAAAAATCGGCGCACCGGAATTAGAGATCCTAACGGATATGTGGGACACGATGGTCCACAACAAATGCATTGGTCTTTCAGCTCCCCAGATAGGCGTATCGAAACGCCTCTTCATCGTAAACGCCGGTGGCGTAACCATCAAAGGGGCAAACCCGGAAGTACTGAAGGAGGGAGCTCTTGTTGAGGAGATAGAAGGAAGCCCCTGCATTCCGGGAATCCAGCGGCCAGTCCGTCGGCCGGGAAAGATTACCTGCAGATATCTCGACATCTCCGGGGAGACCGTTGAGACCGAACTCAAAGGAATAGCTACCCGGGCTTTTCTCCACGAAAAAGATCATCATGAGGGCATACTGTTTCTTGACCATCTGAAACCCATACAAAAACGAATGATCCTCAAATCCCTGGAAAAATAACAGATAACTATTTTTCCACAAACCAAACCCTGATAACTTCTGAAACGGAATATTTGATAATGAATCTGATGCCAACACGCGAGGAAATAAAGGAAGTCGCTGAGCAAATCCGCCCCTCGATCGAGAATGTTGCAGTAAAAAAGGGCTGGGTCCTGAATGAAAACAAAGATGTGACCGATTCAACCATCGAGGGAATTGCGAGAAACAAACTTGTGTATGGAAAACGATTCTGTCCATGCCGTATCCCAACCGGGGATGCCGAGGCGGATAAAATATATCTCTGTCCATGCAGGGACTCAGCTGCAGATGTTGAGGCGTTTGGTCACTGCCATTGTTACCTGTATTTCAAAAAATAATATAATGTGAATACAATATCACACACTTCTTTTAATAGGTTCTACCATATCCCCATGGGAAGTAAGTGATTTATAGGAGAAATGAAAATGATTAACAGATGGATAGAAAAGTGTTTTTTGGGGTAATCATAGCCCTTCTTGTTGTATCTGCTGTTCTAACCGCAGGTTGTGTCGGTAACCAGACTGAGAAAAAAACGTATATCGTAGGTATCGACGGAGACTACCCGCCGTATTCTTACGTTGATGAAAGCGGCAACTTTGCCGGATTCGATGTTGAATCGATCCAGTGGATCGCAGAACAGGAAGGATTCAATGTTGACATCAAGGCAGTAGCCTGGGATGGAATCATTCCGGCACTTCTTGCAAACAAAATCGATATGGTCTACTCAGGAATGACCATCACCCCGGAGCGTGCTGCCCAGGTAACCTTCTCGAAGCCCTACTGGAGTGTGGACCAGGGTGTTGCCGTAAAGAACGGATCTACCGTAACGCTGGACCAGTTTAAAGCCGGAGATCTCACGATCGGTGTCCAGAGAAGCTGCTCTGCTGATCAGTACCTGCAGAGTGATGACTTCTTCGGTCAGGCAAAATACGACCAGATGGTAAAAGACGGAAAGATTAAACTCTACGACACCTTCCCACAGTCGATGGTCGCTCTGGAGAATGGTCTCGTGCAGGCTGTTATCTTCGATGATGTAAACATCAAAGACTACATCAAAGGCAAAGATGGCATTGTCATGCTCGCTACGATCCCGACCGGCGAAGAGTACGGTGTAGCTATGAGAAATGGCGACACCGAGCTTCAGAAACTCATCAACGACGGACTCACCAAATTAATGGCCTCCGAGAAATGGGAAGAGCTGAAAGCAAAGTACCTTATCGAAGCATAATTCAAGATCAGCTGCCAAAATCGGCAGCCTCTTTTTTTCTGACAATGTTCTGTCAGTCATAAACCGGAACCGACAGAATATAACATCCGATCCTGCCGTTATTTCATAATCAGAGCGATTTTGTCACTTCTGTCGATTATTTTTGGATCCCCGCTCCCTCTGCACAGATCATGTATATAGGTAGAGACTCAAAAACATTGACAGAAGTAACATAAGTAACATAACAAGGTAAATTCAGAAAATACCCAAAATACGAGCTTCGATTCCTGTCACTTCAAAATCGGTAGTGACAGGATCAACAGGAAAATTAGTTTCTGCCAAGAATTCTGGCTGCAAAATGTCCTGCGTTTTCCCCGCCGTCGACCGCCATACAGGCAACCGGGACGCCTTTTGGCATCTGAGCAATCGAGAGGAGAGCGTCAAGTCCGCCGGCGATTTTTCCAGAAACTGGGACTCCGATTACCGGTTTTTTCGTTCTCGCCACAACAACGCCGGGAAGAGCTGCCGACATGCCGGCAATACAGATGAACACCAATGCATCCGAAGATTTCACGTATTCATCCAGTTTATCGGCATCGCGATGGGCGGAAATGAACTGAACATCGAAAGAAATATTGTATGACTGAAGAACGGTCGTTGCCTTATCAACGATCGTCTGATCCGAAACCGAACCGGCTATTACTGCAACTTCTGGCATCTGATAAAACCTCTATGGAATTACTATATGTATGTTTATTCTCATATATGTAACAGACTTTCCCATGTATAAAGAAACACTGCTCATGATGCCGGGACCCGTTCCAATGCCGGAAACGGTCCGGAATGCAATGACGAAACAGGCGATCAACCACCGGAGTAAGGAGTTCGGCGACTGCTATGCAGATATTGTCAGAGGCCTGAAACCCATTTTCGGCACGACAAATGATATGCTTGTCCTCTCCGGATCGGGAACTGCAGGTCAGGAAGCCGCGATCGGCTCGTTTGCCAAAGGCAAGAAGATCGTATCACTTGTGAATGGAAAGTTCGGAGAGAGGCTCGGCCTGATCTCCAAGATCTACGGCGAGACCACGATGATCGAATCCGAGTGGGGACATGCACTGAATCTCGAAGCCCTGAAACAGGAGCTGGAAAACGGCGCAGAAGTCGTAACTCTCGTCCACAACGAAACCTCTGCAGCGATCCTGAACCCGGCTGAAGAGGTTGGAAAACTCGCACGAAAATACGATGCACTGTTCATCCTCGATGCGATAACGTCGATCGGCGGAGACGTCGTTAAGGCAGATGCCTGGGGCGCAGATGTAACGATCGTCGGAAGCCAGAAATGTCTGGCAGCGCCTGCAGGACTTGCCGCCGTTTCCGTATCACAGAGAGCCTGGGACAGAATCTCCGAAAACAGACCGTTCTATCTCGACCTAAAGAAGGCAAAGAAGTCAGCCGACGGCAACCCGATGGAAACTCCGGCAACACCGGCCGTTCCGTTGTTCCTCGCACTGCGCGAAGCATGCAGACTCATCGAAGAAGAGGGGCTTGAAAACAGGATCGCACGCCACCACAGAAAGTCCGGCGCCGTTCGCGCAGCCGGCGAAGCATGGGGTCTTTCGCTTGTACCTCAGGTCGATGCTCTGCACAAAGCATCGAACACCGTCACCGGATTCTTCTATCCGGAAGGTGTTGAGGAGGCAAAAATCCGCGGGGCCTGCAAAAAGATGGGAATCGAGTTTGCCGGCGGGCAGGACCGGTTCAAAGGAAAGATCTTCAGAATCGGGAATATGGGTATCATCGACACGCCCGAGATCATCTCGACCATTGCAGCCGTTCAGATGTGCTTCAAGAAAGCCGGCTACAAACTCGAAGGCGACGGACTTTCCGCAGCAGTCGATTTCTTATCCTAATCTCTTTTTTTCAGACCAACGTCTTTCCTTAAATATCTTGCAGAACAGACATAGATAGTATGTTGCCTCTTTCAGAAAACATCGCTGCAGTCCCTCCGTCTGCAACTATGGCGATGAACAACCGTTCAAAGGAGATGGTCGCCAAAGGGATTGATGTGATCAGCCTCGCGGTCGGTGAACCGGACTTCGCTACCCCCGCCCATATTACTCAGGCTGCAATAGATGCCCTGCACCGTGGCGAGACACATTACGCACCGTCCCGGGGCATCCCCGCCCTGACCAAAGCGATCTCCGATAAACTCAATACGGAAAACCATATCCCGACGAATCAGAACCAGATCCTCTGTACAAGCGGAGCCAAGGATGCCATCCGGATCACAATGATGGCGTGCCTGAACCCAGGCGATGGAGTGATCATCCTCGACCCGGCGTGGGTCTCGTACGACCCTTGTGTCACTATTGCACGAGGAAAAGCGGTTCACCATTCTCTCAACGAAAATTTCCAGGTCGACGAGTCTCTGTACGAAAAAATCACCGATAAGACCAAGATGATCATTGTCAACACGCCTTCGAATCCCACCGGTTCGATCCTTGGCCGGTCATCACTCCGGATCCTTGCAGATGCCTGCATCGATCACGACCTGTATTGTCTTTCAGACGAGATCTACGAAAAACTCGTCTATGGTCAGGAGCATGTGTCGATGGGATCCCTGCCGGATATGGATGAACGCACGATCACCATCAATGGATTTTCCAAAGCCTATGCGATGACCGGATGGAGACTTGGATACGTCTCAGCACCAGAGAACGTGATTCCGTACATGGACAAAGTCATGCAGCACTCGGTTGGAAACGTCAATACATTTGCCATGTGGGGGGGAGTTGCTGCCCTCACGGGTGACCAGACCTGTGTCGAATCGATGCGAAAAGAGTTCGAGATACGGAAAAAATATGTCATCGGCAGACTTGCCGGTATGGGACTGAAAACTGCACCCGCAAACGGTGCATTCTATGCATTCATCAACTGCGGAGGAGATGATGGGGCAACAGCAAACCTCTGGCTTGACAAAGCACATGTGGCGGCAACCCCGGGATTTGCTTTCGGAGCGCCGGGATGGATTCGAATCTCCTACGCAGCATCCCTCGAAAGACTGGAAGAAGCACTCAACAGAATAGAAAATCTCTAACCTTTTTTTCAGAACGGCGGTTCGCCTATCGTTTCACGGCACATCGCTCAAATACCAGATTCACGTCCTTCGTGCAGAAAGAATGCGCGCAGCGCTCCACGAGTTTGTGATAGCTGATGTTTGATATAGGACAGATATTTCTCGGTTCCGAAGTGAGAGCATAGAGAGATAAGTCGACGATCTCTCTGAAAATTATGACTGCAGTGCTTTTTGAAGCGAAGGTATTGAGTGGAATTTGGGGTTGATTATAACAAGTATACTTTATATATAACAAATTAAAAATATTTAATTTGGTAAATGCGAATGTTTTAACATCGATTTATTTGTTAAATGCGCATTTGTGGAGTATGTATGAATTCAATTCAGAAACGAACAGAAAAAAGAGACAACGCAGTTTCGCCGGTTGTCGGCGTTATGCTGATGCTTGTCGTAACAATCATCATTACGGCCGTGGTCGCATCATTTGCAGGAGGTTTGGTAACAAACACGGAAGCAACACCAGTTGCATCACTTGATGTGAATATCTATTCAGTAGCAAATGTTGGCGGAACTATGTCATCAACGTATGCCCCTGACTTTACCATTGATCATCTAAGCGGAGATCCTCTTAGTACAGCTGATTTACGAATAACATTTACTTGGACGAATTCAACCGGCCACACATTCCGGAGTGTTTATAATGGTGCAGGTGATGTTAATTTTACCGAGACATTTACCAGTTACCCGGGTTATAACTCGTCAATGTACCTAAATGATTTGACAGTTGGAAGCCCTGCATTTGGTGATGCAGTATTAACTGTTGGCTCGCACCTTCAAACTGGAGCAAATAATTTGTACCAGGATTACTTTGACTATGGTGGAAATGGAACCACGATTGTGCATAAAGGTAGCCAGTTCATGGATGATCTGATTGGTCGGGATATTTCATCAGAATTCACTCCAATTGCGGAAGATGCTGGCACCAGTGCTGCAATTACTGATAAAGGGGTAATGGAACTTCTTCCTGTGGGCACCGGGGTTCATGTGACAATTACCCATATTCCCAACGGGAAAGCAATTTATGACAAGGTGGTGTATGTGCAATGAAAAACACTAAAAATAATGATGCTGTCTCACCTGTTGTTGGCGTGATGCTGATGCTTGTCGTGACAATTATTATCGCCACAGTTGTTGCATCGTTTGCCAGTGGACTTGGCAGTGATACGAGTAATACGCCCACTGCAGTCTTCACAGAAAATGTACAAAGCAATGGTGGTTTTCTTTCCTTAGTTACTCTTACCCACAAGGGTGGAGATACACTATCTGTTGCTGAAGTAAAACTACTTCTCAATGTTTATGGGGAAACAAAAACCTACTCAGTCTCCAACGAGAATCTCGATGCTCCGTTCGGTAATGCGATAAATCCAGGGGATGATATTGTAGCCACAGTGACAATGTCTGATTATATTCAATCAGGAAGTCCGGTCAAATACACGCTTGTTGATCTCACCAGCGGTAATGCCATTGCTTCCGGTACATTCGTAGTTCCGTAACGCACACATGATCATGAAAGGGCGGCAATACTCCACACCGTTTTTTTCCTTTCTTTCCCCGCTCCAAACTTCAGTGATTCGCATGTATCACGTTCTTTTTTTATTTCAACTTATTACTTCAAGCATGATCACACGTGGGAATAGAATAAATAATGACGATTGTCAACTTGAAGTAGATCAGCAAACGAATCATTCTTGGTGAAAAGGAAGGGGCAAAAAATCTCTGTGCGATATGAACACAGGAATACCTCTTCCATACCAACGCCGGTCGGATAATCAATAGCGATCACACACAACAGGTGGATCAAAATCAGCAAAAAATACAGATGATGGGGCTTAACGCCGTTCTCTTCTGCATATCAGCAATGTTGTTAAACCAAGCCAAGAATAGGAATTCTCCTGATATAACATCTTCAACACACATGATTTCTGTATTTCGATTTAGTAAAGTTATCTATATCCAAATATAACCTGAGATAAAAATAGAGGAAAATAAACGGGAAGGTTCCCATTATTTCCATATTAAGCTGTGATAACAGTCTTTGTCTTTCCAAGGACGGTTGAACCATCTGGTGTGATAAGTTCGATAGTGATGGCTTTTCCAATGTTGCTTGGATTAGATGGATACCATCCATTCAGATACTGAGTTCCACCGCTGGTTTCGTTAAATCCAAACTGTGCGTAGAGACTGTCTTCAATCCGCTCTTTAGATATTGCGATGACGTCACCTGCTGCAAACGCACTCCCAGAATCTTCCAGCATGAATGAAGTGGTTGAACTCCCAGCTCCGTACATGATAATATTGAAGTCATTACCTGAATTGAGTTCCTAGGCTGAAGTTGAACCTGAACATGAAAGGGTTAAACCATTGGCTTGGCTGTAATCGGCAGTGAAGACAACAGTTTGTGTCGGCTCGGTGGAAGTTACAAGACCACCGGCAAACGCTGATACTACTGCTGCAATTACTATAGTTACAACAAGCATAAGCATAACACCAACAACTGGTGATACTGCATCTTGAGATTTTGTGTTATATTTCATTTCACATCACCTATGATTATGCAACAGTTGTCTCCGTTGTGAAGAGTGTCTGACCGCTTGGGAGATAAGTAATAGAAATGGCAACAACATCACCTGAGGTAACAAAACTGCTCCATTCCATAGTTGTACCCACTCCAGTAATTGTTGCACCGGTAGCCCGGTTGAGAACCCATCCTGACTGAGGTTCCAGTTTATCTCCATCTTCAAGAGTAAGTCCATTTATCAGGGTACCTGCAACACCGGCGTTGATGAACATCCAATTAGTGGTATCCTCACCAGAAGTATCCTCACTAGAATTCCAGACCTTCTTTACAATCTGATTCCAACTCTCTAAAGGTAAGTCAAAGAGCTCGGGCCGAGTATAGGTTGTTTCTAAATCGTTTGCAGGTCTCGGCTGAAGAAGTGCCCCTAATGCTTCATCAGATGCAGTCATTACAGTTTCAGCATAGAGGTAGTAGTTTCCAAACCACTGACCGCTGTTGGTCGAATTGGCCGCACTTGTTGTTTTTGTCTCATCTCCATAATCGTGGAACCCCGTTCCTGTGATTCCAGTTCCGATTCCATACGGTGCACGCTCTGCACCTGTAGCAATAAAGTCGGCAGTTATTGTTTCAACTTGCCCAGTATCCTTGTTTGTGAGGACGATTTTCAAATCAGCTGTATCAATTGGGTCACTGACCGATAATGTTTTTTATCATGAGAGACTCATCAGTAATTTTTACGTCAAACGCTCCTGTCGTTGTTGATTTTGCAGAACTAATCATTCCACTGGCAGACATCGCAACAACCGCTGCGATAATGATTGTCACAACAAGCATAAGCATAACACCGACGACCGGTGATACTGCAATGTCAGATTTTTTACTTTTTCTTTTTTGTATAGTTTCACATCTGTGCCCCCTTAAATCGAATCAAGTAAAGAGGCGTAGTTCCCGTTTGGCGGAAGGAGCATATGAATTAATATTATATAATTTACAATTAGTAAAAGTAAACTAGCGTACATTTACAAGCACAGTCAATTGACGAAAGCCATTTCATTTGACCGACGCGCGCAGAACTTGCCTTGGTAATGATGATATAAAAAATCCTGCATTATCATAACATATTACAAAAATAACGAGAGCAAAATCACTCTCCTTACCCGCATTTTCATTCAGGCCATTGACGAAAAGCGAAATATACGTCACAGAGACCCGGGTTTCATTCTCATATAGAAAAATCGGCACCAGTGGACCATCCAAAATAAGATTCATACATCCATAGACACACAGGCATTCTTATGACCTCCAAAAGCCAGACGAGACTGGGTCTAAATGAAAGACAATGATCAACAAATTTCTTTAACAGAACAAAAAGATAAGGCATAACAGCCTATCAAACACAAAAATATCCTCAAAAGCACGATTTATATCAAATACTGCCGATTAGAACATGATCACAATGCCTCATATTGTAACGGTCATCGTATCTATAGCGATCATGATGCTTGCACTCATTTGGTTATTATATTATTCCAAAATGTAATGTGAAAACATTCGTCAATCTCCAACGTCACGTTCACGGTTTTCTCTGAAAACAACAGAGACAAGATGTGCACCCCATAACCGTCTCGTCCCGGCGAGGCAGATATCTTTGATACACCTGCACAATAATGAGCAATTTCCTTCGCGGATGTTGTTGCAGTGAACCAGAGTTCGGCCGCTGCACAGATCATTCTGCATTCACATACGAATCGAAGAAGGTGAATGAAAACCAAAGTACAAAATCCACTTTTTTCAGGGATCATACAATGCTTTTTTTATTCGATTTTTTCTCCCATTGACAACATAAGTTCCACTACGGAAAAATCCGTAAAAAATAGGTATGAGAGCCACCCCAACTTGACATCAATTAATATAGATGACAACACAAATAAATATGATTCTAAAAATAATTAAAAAAAGTAAATCAAATCAATAAGTAAACAATTTATAATCAACATAAATAATTAACATTAACAAATTAAATAGAGATTAAAAAAGATAAATTGTATGAAAACCAAAGAGGCAGGTAAGGAAAAACAGAAACATCTCAGGATTAGAATCCACTCCCGCTTCTTTAAAAAATCTGTTGAAAAAACAGAGGAAACAGAAGATAAGCCAAACTCGAAGTTTCCCTCTTTGTTCCATAAAAAAATGGTTGAAATTACAGAGGAGACACTAGACAAGTCAAAATCAAAGTTCCCCATTTTATTCCGGAAAAAATCTTCAACCCCGATATTTGACACCCCCCCTGTTGTTTTAGAAATCCCTTCCTTCGAAACAAATGATACAATCCTTGACCAGTACTGGCTCACTCCCCACATTCATACGTAACGATTCTCAAAGACAAAACAGACCACATACGCTATCATATCACCGAACCAAAACTCACCGAAAAAGAGTATGCAATTCTTGAAGAAAGCTTCGAATACCTGCGGTCCACCCTTATTTACGACTCGCCGAGAAAACGTGATGAAACACACATGGACCGTGACCTCCTCAACAAAACCATCACTTCCTTTGACAAAGAACTCCCCCCAGAAAGGATCGAGACACTCATCTACTACCTCTACCGAAACTTCCTCGGTTACGGAAAACTCGATCCGCTCCTTCACGACGACAAAATCGAAGACATTACCTGCAACGGAGCGAATATCCCCATCTTCCTCTACCACAGACGATTCGGCAACATCGAAACCAACTGTTCATTTGAAAACATCGAACTCAACAAATTTGTCCTCAAACTCGCCCAGAAAGCCGACAAACAGTTGTCTCTTACAACTCCTCTCGTGGATGCTGCTCTTCCCGACGGCTCGCGTGCACAAATAACCTACTCCGATATCGTCTCGTCCAAAGGCAGCTCATTCACCATCCGAAAATTCAAAGCAGATCCCATGACCCCTGCTGATCTGGTCGCCGGAGGGACATACAGCAGCGAACTCATGGCCTACATCTGGCTCGCCGTTGAGAACAGGAAAAGTATGATCATTGCCGGAGGGACGGCAAGCGGTAAGACCTCAACAATGAATGCGGCCTCGTTTTTCATCCCCGACGTCGCAAAAATCGTCTCCATCGAAGACACGCGCGAGATCCAGCTCCCCCACATCAACTGGCTGCCCATGAGAACACGCGAAAGCACGGCGACTGTCTCTGCCGGAAACATCGATATGTTTTCCCTACTTAGAGCGGCTCTTCGTCAGCGTCCGGAGTATATCATCGTCGGAGAAGTCAGAGGAGCAGAAGCTCAGACGCTTTTTCAGGCAATGAACACCGCATTTGAAGGAAAAACAACCCCACCGGAAGTAGCGGCCGCGATTCAGGATCTCATATTATCAGAACGGGGGTGAGAAAACGAACCTGAAAAATCTCACCAGAAACCTGCAGGCAGCCCATATCGCAAAACCTGTAAAAACGTATCTGTTGACGTCGATACTTGCGGCACTTCTCTCGCTCGTTTCCATCGGAGTTCTCAGGTTTCTGCTTTATCTTTTCAATATAGATGTACCGCATCTATCGTTCATGCCCGAATGGCTCCAGTTCATTCTTGTCCTCGTCCTTGTACCTGCAGGAATTTTTTGTGCCATTATCTACTATCCAACCCTTGAGGCAGGAGGACGAAAAAGTAAAATCGATCTGGATTTGCCGTACGCTATAACCTATATGCAGGCATTGTCGTCAACGATCACGCTCTAGCAAGAAACGCAGTTACGTACACTTCTGCGATCATCTCCAGAAACTGAAGAAGCGAGTCCATTTCGTTTCGGGCGATTTCCCGGTAGCCTTCCGACTTTGCGTTGAAAAAGGACGTGAGGTCGCCTCCGCTTCGGTGAACGAGGAGGAGGTCGTTTAAAAGTTCCCGAAAATTATCGGAGGGGGTGATCTTTCGTGTCTCTTCGATTGCAGAAACGAGATCCATCCCGAACAGTTCCACATCACGGACGATTAACCCGCATTCTTTTGAGACTTCTCCGAAGAGATCATCCGCTTCAAAAACGCTTTTGAAGATATCATAGACCGATTGCTATCATTATTATGCTTGTTGCCCAGAACCTCACTGGTCAAAACACTCTCGGAAACATTATGCCCGTTATGTATATCGGGCTCCCGCTTGGAGCAATCGTGCTGATCGCGATTCTCTACATCATTTTGCCGCCCGATAACCTCAAGATCACCAGAAAAGAGATCACCGAAACCGAGTACAGCAAAGAGATTCTGGCATCCGGCCACAGCCCTGGTGACGAGAGTGAGTTAAAACGGATCAAAAAACGAAAGCAGGCATTGAAAGTACAGGATATTTTCCGGCATCCGCTCAAATTTTTCATTTCAAACTACTCTATAGCCGCTGTAATGGGAGGAATTCTTGTCCTCATCGTTTTGCTCTTATGGTATATCGGGATATTCGCAGAGATCTTTTCAGCCTTCACCCTGCAGGTCCTGATATGTATACTAATTATCGCTGCCATTCTTCCCCTCATGACCCCCTATGAACTCAGAAACCGCTATGTCACACGTGTCGAAAAACAGCTCCCGGAATTTCTTCGGGAAATTGCCGATATGCGCGACATTGGAATGACACTCCCGGGAGCTATAGGCATGATTGCCGGACATAAAAGCGGAGTCCTCTCGACCGAAATTTCGATTGTGGCAGAAGAACTCAAATACGGTTCATCCCTGTCTGGAGCGCTTGTCCGGATGGAGGAACGTATCGGCCTTACAACAGTAAAAAGGGCAATCTCCCTTCTCGTCAAAGCAAGCGAGGTCACGGATTATATCCGGGAGATTCTCAGTATCGCAGTCGCCGACCTTGAACATTATCTGAAGATGAAAAACAAGCGGATGAACGTCTCGTTTGTGTACCTCGCGGTCATTTACCTTTCGTTCGGGATCTATCTCTTCGCTGCATATGAAATGAATGTCGCGTTCATTTCGAGTTTTTCCTCGTTCGACATCTCGTTCGATCTGACTGCAAACAAACTCGACATGTTCAACATCGACATTATCCTCGCATTTTTCTCAGGAATTATGGCGGGCCAGATGTCTGCGAACAACATCCTGTCTGGACTGAAACACGTCATTATTATGCTGATAATGACGGTTTTCGTCTTCGTATATCTTATTTAGAAGGATTAGGTGAAATATGAAACAAGAAGATGCAGTATCAACGGTTGTAGGAGAGATGCTCCTTCTCGTTATCGCTTTGGTTCTGATATCAGTCTTTGCGGTCTCGATCCTCGGCCTCATTCCAGGTGATCGTGAGGAGGTCGTAAATGTAGGTATGAATTCTTCCATAGATACAGGAACGATTTCCCTCTGGCACAAAGGAGGAGACTGGATCAACAAAGACGATCTCAAAATTACCGTGTATAATGGATTCGAGAAACGTAACGTTACCTTTGTGTCCCTCACAAATCAAACAGGATATCCAAAAGAAATTTTTGAACTGGGTGGATGCCTTACATACGCAGTCGAATCACTTTCATCAGGAGAAGAGGTCCGTCTTTCGACACAACGGACAATCATCTTTTCGGGGGTTGTACAATGAAAAACGATGCAGGAGTATCAACGGTGGTTTCCGTGATGCTGATCTTAGCGATTCTTGCGATCTGCATGACAGCATTTTCTGCAACCTATCTTCCGGGGCTGAAGCAAAATGCTGAGATCATCCATTCTGAAGATGTTCAAGAGGCATTCATGCGGTTTTCAGGAGATGTCGATTCGGTGTATGCTCTTGACCGAAGCGCTGTGTTCTCCGAAACATTCAAACTTGGCGGCGGAGATATCCTGCTCTCTCCGTCCAAATCGAGCGGGACCGTTGAGATACAAAACGTGTCTCTTGGAACGCTCTATGTCGGCAGTAACGAGATCGCCCTGATAACAGTGACCGTGAGTTACACGCCGTATTTGACCTTCTGGAAACAGCAGGGATACCTCTATGACAATGGAATCGTCTGGGTAACGCTTGGATCAATAGAAACACCTGCATCTCTTGCCGACTTCACGTCAGCAAACAACGATTCGTTCGCTGCACAATATATAGAAAAACGGATCGGGGAGATGAAAGATTCACTGGAAATCGGAAACAATACCGCGGCAATTATGCTTACTGATCTCTATACAGATCCTGCAGCTGATTACGTGACTGGATCGGGATCGGTCAAGCTGAGCATCGATGCTGCGAAAAATCAGACGACATTCACTCTTGCACCTGGAGAAACGATTCGATGCGGTGAAGACATCTGGTATACAGCTGTGAACACGACGACCGTCACTCTTACCAATATCTCGGGAAAGGTGAGCGTCCGATGACCGATGACGCCGTTTCCGAAGTGGTCGGTGTGATGATCATGCTTGTAGTAACTATCCTTCTCGTAAGTATTGTCAGAGCAAGCGCCTCGGGACTTATCGGCGACAGCAAGACGCCAATCTCTGCTGAACTCGTGTTCGTCGAAGACTCTGGAAATAACCTCATCTTCGAGCATCGTGCAGGAGACCCACTCACTCTTTCCAGCCTAAAACTCGTTCTCGGAGTCCGTGACAACATGACACGAAACATTCCGCTGAATGCATCCTCATTTACAAGTACTGGAGGTAATGCTGTCCAAGTAGCGGACCGGATACTGATTTCATTCGATATGAGCGCGTTTGCCTCGCCAGGAGAATACATCACATACCAGTTCTATGACATAGAATCACAATCCCTTATCTCTTCCGGCGAGATCCAGGTATGACACAGTAGATCCAAATGTGCATGATCAACAATTTTAAGTTTGAAACCTGCCGAAAAAATGGAACTGACCCATCACTAACTGCAGAGACATAACATCCCATTATGAGAGAACGAAAGATGTTCGATTGTAGTTAGCAATTCCAAAGCTCAATTTTTCTTCGGCGCGTATCGGGTATCCTACATTACGTCATGAGGATACGACCCGGAAACATCGCCGATGACCGTCAAAAATAATCATGTTTATATAGAACCACTAAACAACATATTCCATACATTACTCTGTCGAAACAGGGTATAGGTGATTATACTATGTCAGCACAACTTGGCGGACAGCCAATCTTAATCCTCAAAGAAGGAGGAAACCGTACTCGCGGACGGGATGCACAGAGCATGAACATCGCAGCAGCAAAAGCCGTTGCCGGTGCCGTAAGATCCACCCTTGGTCCGAAAGGAATGGACAAGATGCTCGTTGACACCATTGGAGATGTCGTTATCACCAATGACGGTGTGACCATCCTCAAAGAGATGGACATTGAACACCCGGCAGCAAAGATGATGGTCGAGATCGCAAAGACTCAGGATGACGAAGTCGGAGACGGAACCACCACCGCAGTCGTCATTGCAGGCGAACTCTTAAAGAAGTCCGAAGAACTTCTCGAGATGGACGTTCACCCGACCGTCATCACCCTTGGATACAGACAGGCAGCCGAGAAAGCACAGGAACTTCTCCAGACCATCGCAATCGACGTCAAGGCAAAGGACACCGCGATCCTTTCCAAGATCGCCGGAACCGCAATGACCGGTAAAAACGCAGAAGCCTCCAAAGACAAACTCTGTGACCTGATCGTCCGTGCAATCACGTTCGTCGCAGATGCTGATGGAACTGTCGACACCGAGAACGTCAAAGTCGAGAAACGTGTCGGCGGCTCAATCGAAGAGTCCGAGATCATCGAAGGCATGATCATCGACAAGGAACGTGTCCACCCGGGCATGCCCAAAACCGTCAAGAACGCTAAAATCCTTCTGCTGAACGCAGCAGTCGAATACAAGAAGACCGAAGTCGATGCAGAAATCTCCATCACCTCCCCAGATCAGCTCCAGATGTTCCTCGATGAGGAAGAGCGCATGATCAAGGGCATCGTCGAGAAGATCAAAGCATCCGGTGCAAACGTCCTCTTCTGTCAGAAAGGTATCGACGACATTGCTCAGCACTACCTCTCCAAGGCAGGCATCTTCGCAACCCGCCGTGTAAAGAAATCCGACATGGAGAAACTTGCACGTGCAACCGGCGGAGCACTCATCTCCTCCATCGACGCCATCTCTGCTGACGAGCTTGGTGTTGCAGGAATTGTTGAAGAGCGCAAAGTAGGCGGCGAAGAGATGATCTTCGTTGAGAAGTGCAAGAACCCCAAAGCAGTCTCGATCATCATCAAAGGCGGAACAGACCACGTTGTCGACGAGCTCGGCCGTGCACTGGAAGATGCACTCCGTGTCGTTGCCTGTGTCGTTGAAGACAAGAAGGTCGTCGCCGGAGGAGGAGCACCGGAAGTTGAGCTTTCCCTCAGACTCCGCGAATACGCAGCAACCCAGGGCGGACGTATCCAGCTCGCAATCGAAGCATTCGCAGGCGCCCTTGAAATTATCCCGAGAACCCTTGCAGAGAACGCAGGTCTCGACCCGATCGACAAGCTCGTAGAGCTCCGTGCAGCACACGAGAAAGGCAAGAAGACCTACGGTCTCGATGTCTTTGAAGGAAAGGCAGTCGATATGTGGGAAGCAGGCGTTGTAGAGCCGCTCCGCGTAAAGACCCAGGCAATTTCCTCAGCAGCAGAAGCCGCCGTCATGATTCTCAGAATCGATGATGTCATCGCATCCGCAAAGTCCGCCGGACCATCACCCGAAGAGATGGCCGCAATGGGCGGAGGCATGGGCGGTATGGGCGGAATGCCACCAGGAATGATGTAAACACATCAAATCCCCGGGAGACTACTCCCATTCCGTTTTTTTCATCATTCAGGAACTTTAACTATTTTCAAACACTAATGATATAACAAGTATCAGAGGGATTCTGTCGTGCGTCATGAAATATTGTATCAGTACGATCTCCCGATCGAGATCCTGGATGATATCCCCAGGACCGAGGAGGTCTTGAATGTTATTTACGCACGAAGTAAAGATAAATTTCTGATCACGATTCTTTTAACGCGCCTTCGCATGCTCTGGGGATATCCCGAACGCCAAACGGTGTACCGGATCTATGAGATGAACTATATCGATCTCATGGAAGCTTCCGTCCGGTTCCCGGTGGCGATAGCCCCGACTTTGACGCTGAAAACGGTGAATAATGACAAATATATCTTCCACAGTGTGAAAAATTCCGTGGAGGAGGTCAGAGCTGCACTTTTGACGCTGAGAGAGATGATGAACGGAAAAGTCGGAGGGAACTGGGACATCGCCGTAAAACGCAATCTGCTTACCGAGGAGTATCTGTTACGAGAGACGGGACCAAAATCGACCGGGCCTGCCGTTTTGGAAGAGGATGATGTGTTTGAGGATACGCCGGACATGGAGGGGGATATCTTCGAGCAGAAAGAGGTCATAACGGAGGAAGAGAAAGAGGAGGCAAAGGCCGCCTGGGTCTCCCGCATGATCGAATCCACTGCAGAAAAAGAGGAGCCGAAGGAAAAGGCCGAAGTGCCGCTGAATGATGTGATCGTGTTCGAGACGGATTCAGGTAAGACGGATGATCAGTGGCATGACGAGGGGAAAGGAGATGCGATGATCCTGCCGCGAGGCCGGACCCGGGTCGGCGGCGGCCGATACAAACATCTCAACGATGAGGCGAAATATCTCCCGGAAGAGGATGATGCCGAGGTCTATGTCTCGAAAAAACCGGAGACCCCCAAATTTGAACAGCCGAAACCTACGTCATCGGTAACGCTGGAACCCCGTGACGGACTGGATGATGAGGCGATCGACAAATCCCTCGAGGCGCTGAAGTATCTGCGGGAAAACGGGATCATCACCGAAGATGAATACAAAAAACGGTGCCTGGGACTTTTTAAGAGAACGGGATTGTAACCGGATTGACTGAAAGGACCACCAACCTTGCCCACAATAACACAACTTTTTTCAAAAACAGGAGATATTGGGTATTTTTAAAAGATGTGATGTGTCTGAAATTCAGCTGCAGCCGCTCCATCCGCAGTGCTTGCAGATCCCCTGATTACAGCCCTCGCCGAAATCCAGAGGCTCCCCGCACTCGGGGCAGGGCGGATTCTTTTTCTCTCCCGGGGTGACCGGGGTCAGCGACCAGTTGTCCAAGGTCGCGATCGCCTGATTGGTTGCCGCAAGCTCGATGCATTTTCCAACGACATCGGCACAGGACATACCCTCCGAGTTTTTGTTTTTGATCGCCGAGACACAGTTCACCTTCGCAAACTGCTTCACGAACTTCTCATACGGAACACCGTTCTGTAAACCTGTGCTGATACTCCGGCCAAGAGCATTGCTGCTTGCCTCGCATCCGGCTCCGACGGTTCGGATGAACACTTCCATCGGTTTGCCGTCCATCGTGTTCACCGTGATATACAGACGGCAGCAGCCGGACTGGGCAAGGAAGGTTCTTCCAACCAGCTCCCGTGGACGGGTAAAGGTCAGCTGCGGAAGAAGGCCGGGGACCGGCAGTTCCGGGGAAGCTTCCACTGGTTTGGTTTCCTTCTTCTCCAGAGCAAGAACGACATCCTCTCTGGACCCGGTACGGTAGAGAGTCATTCCTTTGATCCCTTCTCTCCATGCAAGAACGACCGCCTTCTCGACATCCTCTTTGGTAGCAGAGACAGGCATGTTGATAGTCTTCGAGATCGAGGCGTGGACATGCTTCTGGAATGCCGCCTGCATCAAGACATGGTCCTTCCATCCGATATCCAGAGCGGTCTTGAACACCGCTTTGAACGTGTCGGGCAGCCAGATAATATCCTGCACCGTGCCTGTCTCATGCACATGGTTGATGACCTCATCGCGTTTTGTTTCCGCCTCAGCGCCCGTGAGGCCCATTGACGTAATGACACGTTTGAGTTCCGACTCGAAGTACGGATGGACCATCACGAATGTTTTGCCGACCGTGTTCCTTCGGGTGTAGGCAAACGAGAACACCGGCTCGATACCGGACGAACAGCCGGCGAGAAGCGAAATGGTTCCGGTCGGGGCGATCGTGGTAAGGGCAGCATTCCGCATAATGATTCCCTGCTGATCCCAAACACTGCCTTTGTATGCGGGGAAGGTTCCCTTCTCTTTTCCAAGAGCGATGGACTCTTCGACGGCAACATTGTTGACCCGTTCCATCACTTCGATGCAGAAGTTTCTGCCGGCTTCCGAATCATAGGGGATCCGAAGCATGAGCATCGCATCGTGCACGCCCATCAGACCGAGACCAACCTTTCGCGTGCGGTTCGTGGCATCGCGGATCTCCGGGATCGGGAAGACATTCTTCGTGATGACGGCATCGAGGAAACGGATACCCATCCGGGTCATTTTATCAAGAGCTTCGTAGTTCAGACCGTCGGCCCGGATGAACTTCGCCAGATTGATGCTTCCAAGAACGCAGGATTCGAACGGAAGGAGCGGCTGTTCTCCGCAGGGATTGGTGGTGTCGATCTCGCCGAGATTCGGAGTAGGGTTTTTCCTGTTGATCGTGTCGTAGAAAAGAATTCCGGGCTCGCCGTTCTTCCAGACACCTTCGATGATGCCTTCCCAAATCTCCCCAACGGTAATGCCCACGCCTTTGGTGCTGGTTACCCAGACCTTGTCCTTCTCGCCTTTTGCCACAAGTTCCATGAACGCGTCCGAGACCATCACGGAGATATTGAAGTTGCTGAAGTCGCCTTCCTTGGCTTTGCTTTTGATGAACTTCATGATGTCCGGGTGCCAGACGATCAGGATACCCATATTCGCCCCGCGTCTTCTGCCTCCCTGTTTGATGACATCGGTTGCTGCGTTGAACACCCGCATAAAGGAGATCGGTCCGGATGCTACGCCGTCCGTTGAACGGACAGGGGAGCCCTCCGGGCGAAGGTGGGAAAAGTTGTAACCCGTTCCTCCTCCCGACTGATGAATAATCGCCCCCCAGCGGATCGCATCGAAGATCTCCGGAAGCGAATCGTTCACCGGCAGCGTAAAACAGGCGGAAAGCTGCCCAAGCGGTGTTCCGGCATTCATCAATGTCGGAGAGTTCGGCAGGAACGACAACGACATCATGGCGTCATAGTATTCTTTTGTCTCTTCCGGTGTTTCACCCAATGCATCTGCAACTCGTCTGCAGACATCTTCGAACGATGCCTCACCGGTGCGATAATATCTCGCCGCTAAAATACTGTCAACTACTGAATCCGCCATCAATTAATCCCTCGATTTACTGGTGTATGGGTCAAAAAACCCGGTTGGGTGTGCTGTACCCCAACCGAACTTTTCGTACTTAAGAATTAATAGAACATCCCCGTATTTTAATTCACTTCATTGAACGTTGCGTTAATTGCGAGTTCCTGAACACAACTCTTAAGAGCTAGTTAGCGAGATCAAGTAACCAAGATGGTAGTTCCCAAAAAAGTATTTTTTACCCGAGGAAAAGGCGTGCATAAAGATCAGCTCGTTTCGTTCGAAATGGCCCTGAGAAACGCAGGAATCGCTCCGTTCAATTTAGTCTACGTATCATCCATTATGCCGCCGGACGCAGAAATCGTCTCGCGCGATGAGGGACTCGCAACTTTGAGGCCAGGAGAGATCGTATATTGCGTTATGGCCAAAAACGCATCAAATGAACCAAATGAGAAAATATCGGCAGCTATCGGACTTGCAGTCCCACAGATTCACGACAAGCAGCACGGGTATCTTTCGGAGCATCACTGTGTTGGACTCTCGGAAAAACAGTGCGGGGCATATGCCGAAGAACTCGCCAGAACGATGCTGGATACAATCATGCAGAAACAGGGCGGCAATATTCTGAAAACCAGCAATATCAGCATTGCTACTGAGACAGATCAAGACGGCAACTGGACGACCGTTGTCGCAACGGCAGTCTTCGTCTGTTAAACCTATATCTGAATACAACCAATATTTTTACAACATGTGCGGCATCACTGGCATTACCGATTCTACAGATGTATCGGGATCATTGTACTTGGCATTATATGCACTCCAGCACCGGGGTCAGGAGAGTGCAGGCATTTGTACGTATGATGGTGAGACTGTACATAGATACAAAGGATACGGGCTCGTGTCCGAGGTGTTTAGCGGTCCGATCCTCGAGGGGCTGAGAGGGAAAACAGGCATCGGTCATGTACGATATCCAACGACCGGTGGATCGAAACCGGAGAACATTCAGCCGTTCCATTTTATGTTTCGGGAACATTCTCTGTCGCTCGTCCACAACGGGAACCTGATCAATACCGATGAACTCAGATACGAATACGAAGGTCACGGCCACATTTTTTCCACGACTTCAGACACTGAAGTCATTGCAGCAATCATCGCAAACGAGATCATCCACGACCACACGCCTGACGAAGCGATCAGTTACTGTATGCGAAAGATCAGCGGATCATATGTCGTGATCTTTATGCTGGACGGAATTCTGTATTCTTTCCGCGATCCACTGGGCATCAAACCTCTCTGCCTTGGAAAAACCGAGACGGGAGGGCATGTTCTCGCTTCCGAAAGCGTAGCGCTGGATGCGATCGGGGCCGAATTTATCAGAGACATCTATCCTGGTGAAAGCGTGAGGCTGCAGGGCGGGGAAGTTTTTTCCCGGCAGGTGATTAAAGCAAAATCCTGCGCTCACTGCATGTTCGAATATGTCTACTTCGCACGGGCCGATGCAGTCATCGACGGTATCTCGGTCTACGATGTGCGCAGAAAAACCGGAGCACTGCTCGCAAAGGAGGCGCCGGCAAAAGCGGATCTTATCTCGCCCGTTCCGGATTCGGGAACGGCGGCGGCCACCGGATTCTCCCGCGAATCGGGCATCCCGTTCCGTGAAGCCGTGATCAAAAACCGGTACACGGGCCGGACATTTATTATGCCGAGCCAGGAAAAACGAGAGATCGCCGTTCGGATGAAACTAAATCCGGTTCGCGGCCATATCAAAGACAAATCCGTGGTCTTGGTCGACGACAGTATCGTGCGTGGAACGACCTCGAAAAAGATCCTGTCGCTTGTGCGCGAGTTCGGCGCAAAGGAACTTCATCTCAGAATCGCATCCCCACCGATCATCGCCCCCTGTTATCTTGGAACGGACTTTCCCACAAGGGATGAACTGATCGCCTCGACAAAATCGGTCAGCCAGGTGGAAAAAGAGATCGACGCAACCAGTCTTGCCCACATCTCGCTTGACGGACTTATCAAAGCGATCGGCATTCCGCGACAGGATCTCTGTCTTGGGTGTCTGACCGGAAAATACCCGCTGGCAATTCCGGGAGAAAAGGAAGACGACCGCGAGATAGAGATGGTCGACTGCTACTCCTGCCCCTGAAAATATCCCAAATCACTTCTTTTTTTAGAGAAAAACTTCCCCTTACAGGGTTACCAAACTTAACAGGCGCAGAAAAATAAGTGAAGAAAAATTAGGTAAACATTGTTTTTCCGCTTCCGGCAAAGAAGGGAAAAACATACAAAAATTTTAGAGAGGTTTTAAGAGAGTGGTACGTGTCATTAACCTGAGTATAGTATGGAACAGACCCGAAAACAGTAGTGGTGTGGTGTGTTTTGTGAGGTGTATATTCTGTGGAAAAGGCCGGGTGTGTGTGGTGTATCCTTGTTTCCCATTTTACAGAACTGATTTTGTTCACGGGTCTGTTTGCCGCTTGTGCTCTTCTCACAAGCTACTACAATACTATTTGTTATTCTTATATTTAAACATATCTTTCAATGCACGGCATTGATGTTGTGCATCAATGCCAGACACAGTGCAAAGCATTATAATTTCCGAGGCCAAATAAAGTGTAATGGTAGAGCAGACAGGTGAATTCTCCGAAATTCTCACGCTTTTACGAGAGAACCCGCGGGGAATGTCAGTCACCGAGATCGCCGACGCCACGCACCTGAACCGGAACACCATAGCACGGTATATGGATAACCTGCTTGTTTCCGGACGGGTCGAGATGCGCACATTCGGAAAAGCGAAGGTGTTTTTTTTATCGAAACGGGTCCCCGTATCGGCGATGCTCAACCTTTCATCCGAGATGGTCCTGCTGATTGATGCGGATCTCAAAGTCATTCAGGCAAATGAATCATTAGTATCGTTCCTTTCCGCAGAAGCCGACGATATCGTCGGAAAATATGTGTACGACAGTGCCTGCAAAACGTTCTGCAACGATGTGCTCACCGACCAGATAAGAGCAGCCCTCCAAGGGGAGACGGTCAGGAGTGAACTGCGCCTTTTGAAAAACGGGACCAACTGCTATCTTGATCAGAGAATATATCCCATGGTCCTTCCCGACGGACGTCCCGGCGTAACGGTCGTCTGGGACGATATCACGGAAAATGTAAACTCGGCGGACGCGCTCGAACAAAGCGAAGCGATGTTTCGGCGTCTCGTCGAAACGATCCATGACGTCATCTGGTCGCTGGACGAAAACTTCTGTATCCAATACATAAGCCCCCAGATCGCCAATGTGACCGGATACTCGCCCGAGGAACTCACCGGGCGTCAATTTTCCGAGTTTATGCCGGCGGGAGCGGCGGCCCGTTTCAACTGGGAACTCGCGTCAGCAGTATCCCGGGAAAACGGATTCATGCTTCCCGAATTTCCCTTTATCTGCAAAGATAAACGAAAGATCTACTGCGAGTTTTCCGGATCGCCTGTTCTTCTCGAAGAAGAATCAATCTTCCTTGGATACAACGGCGCACTTCGCGACGTGACTGACCGGAGAGATGCGGAGCTTGGAGCAAAACGGTGGAAGCGATTCCTGGACGGCGTGATGAACAATATCCCGGCAATCATTACCGTAATCGGGATGGAGTCACGGGAATACTATTACGTCAACAAATCTGCTGAAAAGTTCCTTCAGCTATCGAAAAATGAACTTTCCCAGATGACGTCAAAAGAAATTCTGGCAAAAATCGGATCGGTGCGTTTGACGGAAGCCCACGACACGGTGGCTCTGACCAGCAAAGAGGCCAGGGTTTCGGAAGACCGGATCGTGGTCAACGGAGAGACCAGATACATCTCGGCACAAGTTATTCCCATGAATCTCTCGGTCGACCGGCAGTATTTGCTGACGATCGTGAACGACATCACCGAAGAGGATGCAGACCGGCAGCGGCAGATGATGAGCAGGGAACTTGCCTTCATTCTGGAAGGCGTATCCTCGACCAAGGAGATGTGGGACCCACTGCTCGATATGCTCCCGAATATCTCAGGCTTCGAGTCGGTGGGGGTTTATCAGCTGAGCATCTTCGATGACTACACGATGTTCAGGTCGAGAAACGGCAGATTCGCCCCCGCGATCCATACCAACTCGATGATTCATCGAATCATCAGAAAAGGCGAGCCGGTCATCTTCGACAAACACCGGATGAGACTTCTGCCGGAAAACACCGTCTCACCGATGGATCAGGCAAAATCACTGGTCATAATGCCGGTCATCTTCGAGGGAAGAACGGTCGCCTGCGTAATCCTTGGATCGAAAACGGCACTCGCGCCGGACACCGTCCGCAGGACACTCCTTTTATCAACAACATTCCAGATCAGCACCGTTGCATCAAGATGTCTTGTCCTGGAGAAACTCCAGCGGGAACGCGACCGGACACGAAGTTATCTCGATGTGGCCGGCGATCTGCTTGTCGCCGTCAACCGTGACGGAAATGTCGAGATGCTCAATAAATACGGCACGAAAATCCTCGGCTACACCGAAGCGGAGCTGATGGGAAGAAACTGGTTTACCACCGTGATCCCCGAAAAGGCGAGACAGAGAAGGATCGACGGATTCCAAAAACTCATCGCAGGAAATTTCCATGAGGATGATTACGTGTATGAGGGGGTCGTCCGCTGTAAAGACGGAACGGAAAAGACCCTCAGATGGAGAAATACCCCGCTCCATGAAGAATGCGGGAGTATCGCAGGCATCGTTTCATCCGGAGAAGTAGTTTAGTTTTTTAAATCTTTTTTTGCAGAGCTTTTTCGACGATTTTTATCGCACAAAGATCCCCGCACATCGAACAGGTTTCGCACACCCCATCCCGGTCATGGATCTCTTTGGCATGTCCGCCGAAAAGAGACAAATCATACTGAGCCTGCCAGTCGAGATTCTTGCGGGCCTCCGCCATTTTTGCCTGGCGGGGAAGTTCGACATCTCTTCTGCGGGAAAGGTCTCCAACATGAGCAGCGACTTTGCAGACTCTGGTCCCTTCGATGATATCATCGACGTTGGGAAGAGCAAGATGCTCGGACGGGGAAACCATGCACAGGAAATCGGCTCCGGCACAGGCAGCAGCGGCCCCGCCGATCGCGCCCGTGATGTGATCATACCCCGGAGCGATATCCGTAACAAGCGGGCCTAAAAGATACAGCGGTGCGAAGTCCGTGATCTCCTTTATCATTTTCACATTGTAGGAGATCTCGTTGTAGTCCATGTGTCCCGGACCTTCGATCATTCGCTGAACCCCTGTGTCCTTGGCACGTCTGGCAAGTTTTCCAAGCGTCAGATACTCCTGGGACTTGGCAAGTCTGCTTGAATCGACATAGGCTCCCGGGCGCATACCGTCGCCAAGCGAAAGAGAGATCTCGTATTCATCGAGGATCTCGAGAAGATAATCATATTCTTTATAGAGCGGATTTTCCTCGCCGCTTGAAAGCATCATCGCCGTATGGAATGATCCGCCCCGGGAAACGACCCCCATCACCCGGGGATCGAGAGTCAGGGCATCCAAAACATCCAGATTGACCCCGCAGTGAAGCGTCATGAAATCGACGCCCTGTTTTGCCTGGTCGAGGATCACGGAAAACAGGATATCCGCCGTTAAGTCGACGACGTTTCCGGCACGGCGAACCGCCTCATAAATCGGGACGGTCCCAACCGGGATACCAAGTTTGAGGATCTCTTTTCGGATCGCGGTAAGATCGCCTCCCGTGGACAGATCCATAATGGCGTCGGCGCCGTTTTGAATCGCCACCTGTGCTTTTACCATCTCCTTTGCCGGATCGCAGGTGACGCCGGACGTTCCGATATTTACATTGATCTTGACGGTCGCCCCCTCGCCGATCACGCACGGTTTATACTCACGCGCCTCGTTTTTCAGAAGAATGGTCCGGCCTGCTATGATATTTCTGGAAAGGGCCTCCGGCGTCATTCCCTCGGATTTTGCAGCCTCGGCAATATCGGATAAATCTCCGTGGAGGCAGTTCTGAATGATGGAATGCATATGTGATTACCTATTTGGTTTCCTTTCGCATTATAGGTTATACAAAGAAAGTTAAACATGGGTAGCTAAAATATCTGAGTATGAGCGAAGCGATAATCTGGCTTTCAGGGACCGGCTGGAGAGCGAATTCCTATATCGCCGGAAACATCCTTTTCGATGCAGCCGTCTCGATCGATGCGGTACAACCTTACAGAGATCAGATCGACACAATCGTTCTGACGCACGGACATTACGATCATATGGTAAATCTGGTCCGGCTCGCCGAGTTCTGTAATGCGAAGGTCATGATCGGCGAGTATGATCTGCCGTTATTAAAGAATTCTCAACTCAGTCTCTCGAATAAATTCGGAGGAGAGCCGCCGAAGTATCCGGTTGAGATTTTAAAAGACGGAGACAAAATAGGAGACTTCACCGTGTACCACACTCCGGGACACACGCAAGGAAGCATCTGTCTCTTTAGGGATTCAGACGGAGCATTGATCGCCGGAGACACGATCTTTCCAAACGGTTCATTTGGACGTTACGATCTGCCGACGGGAAACCATGCTCAGCTGGTCAGTTCCATCAACCGGATCGCAGAGCTTCCGGTGGAATCTCTTTGGCCCGGGCATGAGATGCCGGTCGTAACCGACGCAAAACACCATGTTCTCCTGTCGAAATACGATGTTGTAAGATATGGATAAGGGCATTTACTGTCTTATCCTCGAATGTGCCGGACCCTGTACGGTCAAAATCGGTGCACTGGGGTCAATAGAGTTCAAAAAAGGCTGGTATCTGTATGCCGGTTCGGCGCTTGGTTCGGGCGGACTCTCCAGAGTTTCCCGGTATATTCGGTTTTTTCGTGAACAATACCGGAAACCCAAATGGCACATCGATTATCTGATGGCAGCAGATGAAATCACTCTTACAGGAGTCATCTGCGCAAAAACCGAAGAACGCTTGGAGTGCGTTCTCGCAAAAACTATCGGAGGAACATGCACGACAGACTTCGGCTGCTCGGATTGTTCCTGTGCATCGCATCTGTTCTACAGAACGGATCCGCCGGAGACGGAAGTCGTCCGTGCTTTTGAGAGAACGGGACTTGTGCCGATCTTTCATCTGATTCGGTAGGGCGAAAGAAGACTGATTTTTAAAATGATGCGGGCGATCTCTTCGGGAGACTCACGTTCCGGTTTTTCTTTCTGAATCCAGGTCAGAAACACATTGAAATGCGATGCGTTGATGTACGCCAGAAGATAATCGAGCGGGACGGAGAAACTATCCTGCAAAGCCACCGTAACGAGTTTTTCCGCAAAAACATCATGCCAGAGACGGTCTTTGAGTCTGCTCTGGAAGGAACAGGAGCCTTTTTCGCCAAACAGTGCCCGCATGATCAGGATGTTTTCTTCGAAATACGTAAAGAGAGCCACGACCGTCTTCGTAAGAGTGCGCCCTTCGGTCAGCGGAAAGACCTCTCCCCGGATAATTTCCCGGAGATTTGTGCCAATCTCGATCTCGAACGACTCAAGAAGAGCATACTTGTCCTTATAATGCAGGTAAAAGGTCCCTCTCCCAATGTCGGCGGCATCAACGATATCCTTGACCGAAAGCTCGTCAAATCCTTTTTCCGCCACAAGGTCTATGAAAGCGGAGCGGATTGCCTTCTCGGTTTTCATAAACCGCCGGTCTCTTTGAGTTTGGTCTGTCATAAGGATATCATACCGAAAAATCCGGCATGGGAGAGGATCGATACACAATACACTGTTGCCGTTAAGAGGGATTTTTGCCCTCTGCCCCGGCATACATTGTTGAAAGGATGTATTTATCTGAAGTAGACGCCGACATCCTTCAGGCCGTTTCTCATGGCAAGAGTGATGACGAGCGGAGTGATGCTTTCAATCGTCGCTGCACAGGCAAGCGGGCCGGCATCCAGCGGAACGAGTTTTGATACGCTCGCGAAAAGATCCATAACGATCCGTTTTGCTTCCTCATCGTCACTGCAGACACAGACAGAATAATCAAGCTCTTCATCGAGCTCCATCCATTTGCCTGAGGCAACAATGTTGAAGGCGGTCGTGAGTTTGGCAGACGCCGGAAGCATCTTCTTGATCGCAAGAGCTGCCGAACCTTCGGCCGGGCGATCCGGCAGGAAGTATTTCTCTTTTGGGAATCGGAGCATCGGATTGATCAGCGAGACCACGATCTTATTTTCGAACACGGATTTGCCGATCGTTTCGATGGTCGATTCGATCTTATCGAACGGTACGGAGAGGATAATGATATCTGCATCACACACGCTTGCATTCGATCCTCCGCTGCAGGTTCCGCCGATTTCGCATTTACGCTCGGCCAGACAGCAGGTTACGCCGTCGGCGGCAGTTGCTGCTTTTGCCGGGTCGCGGGACCCAAGAGAGACATCGTATTTACCGCTTATGCAGATACGGCGGGCAAGACCCTCACCGATATTGCCGGTTCCGCCAATTATTCCAACCTTGTACCGGGTTGTATTCTTTTCCATTTCAGTCATGAATAACACCACTAAATTTCACGCCAGGGATTCTGACATGATGTTCATTAGTCTCACATGGATATATTAGCTTTCCGGCATGAGATGCAAAAGAGCCGGCTTATCGATACGTCAATACATGAAGTTTGGGTTTTTCCAGAATTTCGAAGAGATTCTGCAGTAAATCCCTGCACCGAATAAGGGGATTTGACCCCATAGGAAGTATTTATCCCCCTACCCACAACCTATTAAGAATAAAAATAATCTAAAGGTTTTCCATGAACAGAAATAATCTTCGACACCTACTTCTCACAGCATGTATCGTCTTCACGCTGATCATCTCCGGCACGGGGGCGGTATCTGCTGAAACCCAATCAACCTTCGTAATCACGGATTTCCCCATGTATCCAGCGTCCCTGATGTCAGGCGACTCAGGTATTGTTACGGTCACGATAAAGAATACCGGGACAACATTTGTACCGGTCAATCAGATCTTCATCAAAGACGCTGAAGGAATAAAATCATCAGTGACCCGTATCAGAACCCGATCGGCGGCGTTGGAGCCGGCGATACGTTCACCTTATCCCTGCCGGTCACCTCGACAGGCGAAACCGGTACCTTTTACACGGTCCTCTATGTGGACTTCGGCGGCACCTATGGAAATTATCTGAAATATCCGTTTGCGGTCATCGTTGACGATCAAAGTGCCGTCATCTCGATCACCAACCGCCCCGATGTCTTCGAACCGGACACAACGCATACGGTCGCTTTCACGATCGGAAACCTCAGAACCAATGCGATCGAAGCAGTCGAAGTGACGGCTTCCGGGACTGGCGTTACCACCAAACAGACCTCGCTCTTCCTTGGAACGATCGATGCAAACAAAGCAGCAAGCGGAAACTTGAGTGTTACCACAACCGAAGAGACGAAAGAGGTCACCTTCGATGTGACCTACCGGAACGGAGCCAACTGGCATACAGAAAGTGTCACGCTTCCTCTTGAGTCGGGCGTTTCCAAAACAGGCGCCGAACTGATCGTCAACAACGTTGAAGTGAAGAACTCCGGATCATATTATACGATCATCTGCGATGTCAACAACGCAGGCCTGACAACGGCCAAGGCGCTCGTCGTCACAACGGAAGGAGTAACAAAAACGGGACTCTACCCGTCCTACGTTGTTGGATCCATGGATGAAGACGGCCTTTCCGAGTTCGAAGTGACCTTCAGCAACCCGGCAGGCGACAATGTGACCCTGGTCTTTACCTATAAGGATGCAAACGGAAACGTCTACACAGAAAAACAGACCGTCCCAATTACGTCGGCAGTCACCGAGGCCCAGACAACGGGCGAGTCAAGCCCGGTCGCCACCGTTCTGATCGTTATTGTAATCCTCGTCATTCTTGCCGGCGGCTTTGTTGCCTGGAAGAAAGGAAAAATATTTGCACGGAAGTAATCCATGAACTCGATCCCTGTGGTCGAACTGCATGACGTCTCCAAAATCTATCCGATGCCCGCCGGAGACGTCCATGCATTAAACCACGTAAATTTCTCCATTCAGAAAGGAGAATTTGTGGCCATCATGGGACCGTCAGGTTCTGGCAAATCGACACTGATGAATATGATCGGGTGTCTGGACGTCCCAACTTCCGGCGAGATCAAGATCAACGGGAAGTTGACGTCGGATATGACCGACGACGAGCTGACCCTCCACCGGAGAGACACGATCGGATTCATCTTCCAGAAGTTCAACCTGATCAGTCTCCTGACGGCATACGAAAACGTCGAGTATCCGCTGATCTTAAAACACGGACATAAAGACACGACGACCCGAACCAGAGATCTCCTCAGAATGGTCGGCCTCACCGACGGTCAGATGCAGCACACACCGTATGAACTCTCCGGCGGTCAGCAGCAGAGGGTGTCCATTGCCCGGGCTCTTGCAAACGATCCGACATTCCTGGTGTGCGATGAGCCGACGGGAAATCTGGATTCGAAGATGAGTATGCAGATCATGGATATCCTGACCGATCTGCACTCTCAGGGAAGAACGGTTGTTATGGTTACCCATGATCCGAAAACGGCAGATTACGCCGAGCGTATTGTGATCATCAAGGACGGTGAGATCGTCGATGAGTGAAGAAAACACAACGCTCTGGCAGAAGATCTACTCGCCGATGATCCTCTCCCTTGCGGTCAGAAACCTGAAACTGAACAAATTCAGAACCATCCTTTCGATGATCGGTATCGTGATCGGCGTTTTCGCCATCTGCGGTATGGGAATGATCAGCGCAGGATTCACCGTGGAGATGAACTCGATGATCTCCGACACGGCGGATACGCTGACGATCACCCCGATCGGCGAGAAAGTCATCGACGGAACGACGACGACGGGCTTCTCCACCAAAGATCTTCGAGACATCGAGTCTGCGGTAAAATCGGTCACCAAAGAATACGAATTCATTCCTATGTACTCGTCGAGTAAGTACATATATACCGGAAAGGAGACCACAATGGCCACGATATCAGGAATGGATTCGAGCGACATCACGAAACTTGCAACGCTGACCCAGGGAACCCTTCCGCGCGGAGCGACCAACGTTATCGTCGGCGAGACATTTGCCGAAGATAATAATCTCAGGCTCGGAAGCCGGATGATCATGCTCGATTCGAGCGGTCAGGAAGTTACCTGCAGAGTTGTCGGTATCATGGAAGATACCGGACAGCTGACGTTCGGATTCTCCACGAACAATGCGGTCGTCGGTTCGATCGAGTGGTATACGGCACTCGTCGGGGATAATCACGGCCTGTATGACAAAGTGATCGTCAAAGCATATGATCCGACTGAGCTGAGCGCGATCGATGCAACGATCGAGAAGAAGATGAACGGCAAGGAAGACAAAGACTCGGATGATACGGTCTTTATCCTGAACTCGTATGAGATCATGGCAGTCTTCGACGACATCATATCCATGTCCAGTATCTTCACGACCATCATCAGCGGCATCTCGCTTCTGGTCGCAGCTGTCGCAATTGTCAATGTAATGCTGATGAGTGTGAAGGAACGGACGAGAGAGGTCGGTATTCTTCGAAGTATCGGAACCTACCGGAGCCAGATTCTGCAGATGTTCCTGTATGAAGCAGGACTCATCGGCCTGATCGGGGCAATTGCCGGAACCGTGCTCGCACTGATCGCAGCGCCGATTATGCTGATGGCAATGATCGGATCGCTGGATGCGATGCTCTCGCTCTCAGTTCTTGCCTATGTGCCGATCGGCATTCTCATCGGTCTGGTCGTCTGCCTGATTTCCGGTCTTTACCCGGCCTGGAAAGCAGCCAACCTCAACCCGGTCGAAGCAATGGCGACCGACTGATCCTTTCTTTTTTTTTAATGACTGCAGGATAAACGCCTGCAAAAAGGGTCGGGTGTTCAGAGCTGTTCGCCGACTTTCAGGTAATGCCCGTTCACGATCTCGAAACCCGGCATCTCGCGTTTGCCTTCGGGTTTTGCAGAAAGAATGCATACAGCGCCGTCCCCCGTCATCACGACAGGCCCCTTCTTTTTGATCACATCGACGACCATGCCCGGCTCTCCGGAATAATCCCCGGAGACCTTTTCGGCTTTGTAGATTTTAAGGAGTTTGCCGTCGGGAAGTCGTGTGTTTGCCCCGGGAATCGGAGACAGACCACGGATCCTGTTGTGGACCACTGCCGCCGGCAGAGTCCAGTCGATCACGCACTCCTCTTTGGAGATGGACGGGGCAAACGTTACCTTCGTTTCGTCCTGGGGGATCCGGACGGCTCTTCCCGACTCGAGCAGTTCGAGAGCCTCGATCAGCGCTTCCGCTCCAAGCTCCGCCAGCGAATCGTGGACCTCGCCGTTGGAGGCATCTTCGGTCAGAGGGATCGTTTTTGCGTGGATCACATCGCCGGCATCCAGACGGGCAGTCACATACATGATCGAGACCCCCGTTTCACTGTCCCCATTTAGCACCGAATACTGCATCGGGGCAGCTCCGCGATACTTGGGAAGAAGCGAGCCGTGCAGATTTATCGTGTTGTGTTTCGGGAGATTGATGATCGAATCGGGGATCATCATCCCAAATGCCACCACAATAGAAATGTCGGGAGAAAGCGCCTTCAGCTCTTCAAGCAGAGCCGGATCCTTCATATCCTCGGGCTGGAAAACCGGGATCCCGTGTTCGAGGGCGAACACCTTCACCGGCGAGAACTCGATTCTGTTTCCCCGGCGGTTCGGCTTATCTGCCCTGGTCAAAATCCCGACGATCTCGTGCTTTGCAAAAACCGCATGAAGCGAGGAGAGGGCATACTCGGGGGTCCCCATGAAAAGGACACGCATGTTACGCCTCCTTAAGGCTTAGATCCTCGAGCTGCTTTGCGATCATCTTTTTGGCGATCGGCGAGATCTTATCGACGAACAGGATCCCGTCAAGGTGATCATATTCGTGCAGGAACACCCGTGCCGGATAATCTTTGAGTTCCTCTTCGATCAGTTCCCCGGCCTCGTTGGTATACCTGACCGTGATACGTCTTGGACGGCGGACTTTTTTATGGATGCCGGGGACGGAAAGACAGCCTTCTTCCATCTCGGCAAAGGCGTTCCCGGATTTCAGGATCTCCGGGTTGATGACTCTTCGGACTTTGTCGCCAGGATTCATCACGAAGAACCGTTTTCCGATCCCGACCTGGGGAGCTGCAAGACCGACCCCGCGATGTTCTTTGAGCATCGGGACCATCTCGTCCAGAATGGCCAGAAGTTCGGGGGTTATTGTATCGACGGGCTCGGCCACTTTTGTAAGGACCTCTTTTCCGTATATTTGAATCTCCATTATTATTAGTGTTGGATTTTTTTCTTGATGAATATGTCTGATGATCCTACTGTGTGCGGAAGAAAAGCCGGGATCCTGAGATGCTCTTTCGCTGGATGAAAATACACAAACATAATGGGAGGGTGATAATCACGCAAAACAGAGGGATCGATTCAAAAAAATGATATGTTGGACGAAAATGTCCGAACAGTATTAGTACCGGTTCCGTGGGGTCCGGTGTTTTGGAAGGCAGTCCTGACAGTAGACTGGTCTGCCTTCGGTTGGCTTGAACGGCACCTCGCACTCTTTTCCACAGTCTGAGCAGACTGTTTTGGTCATTTCGCGTGGGCCGTTGTTGAACTGGCGTTGTTCGCCAAAATTATTTCTTCTTTCCATGATAGGATTCCTTGGAGCATGTATGCTCACGAAAAAAACAATGAGACAAAAGAGTCTTACTGATATTTCCCACAGATAACTGCGACTCTATATACGTCTCACCGGGATAAATACTTGTGGTTCATGGATAACGAAAGTACAACAGAGATGCCGGAGATATTTCCATATCTGCCGTGATTTCTGGTTTTTTCAAGAGAGGGGGTGTTCCGGTTATGAAAGGGGGTTAGCCCCCGGCAGCCGGAGGGAATAAGGCGATCATATCTCCGTCATCGAGAGAGGTGTCCAGGCCGGTAATAAAATGAATATTTCTTCCGTTTTTCAGGATGTTGACAAAGTTCCGAAGCATGCCGGGTCCTGCAAAAAGCAGAACATCGAGCCCGTTATACCGGGCCGTAAGTTCGGAGAGGAGCGTTTTGACCGTTGCACCTTCCGGGAACTCAAGTTCTACTTTCATGTCCATCACTTCCCGAAACGTGGCAAACGCCTTTACCGTGATCCTCATGCAAACGACCTCCGGCCATCCGGTTCACCGCTGGAAAAACCGCAGTCGGTACACTCGGGAGAGTTGACGATTTGGATCGACTCACACTCGCCCAGAAGGCCGTACCAGAGAAGTAGCCGGTTTTCGAGAAGTTTTCCTGTTTCAGTAAGATATTTGACCGCTTCGGAGGCCTCGATGCTGCCGACCGCTCCGCAGGTGACCCCAATGATCGCATTCTTTTCCCAGGTCGGGGTTGTTGGGACGATACAGCGGAGACAGGGGGTTATGCCCGGAACAAGAGTCGTTACTTGACCGTAGAATCCGTTCACGGCACCGTGGATAAAGGGAATTTTTGCATCAAGACCTGCCCGGTTCAAAACATAGCGAGCGGCGAAATTATCCATGCCGTCAAGAATCAGATCCATCCCGGAAACGAGATCGTTCACGGATTTTTCGTCGATATGCCGGCAGACCGAATCGACCTCGACGTCACGGTTGAGGGCATGAATCGTTTTTTTTGCTGCTTCGACCTTGCATGCCCCGACATCCTCCTCGCGATACAGGATCTGCCGGTTGAGGTTGGACCTCTCCACGACATCCTCATCGACGATCCGGATGTACCCGACCCCGGCTGCTGCGAGATAGGTCGCGATCGCCGAGCCCAAACCTCCGGCGCCGGCAAGAAGGATCCGGGCATCTGCAAGTTTTTTCTGTCCCTCTTTTCCGAAAAGAGGGATCTGTCTCAGGAACCGGGAGTCCGGCAGTTCTGCTGACATTTCTGGATGCTCCAACTGGATCCGACGGATCACATCAGTCCCAGCTCTTTGAGTTTTGCTTTGGTTGGAACGCCGTCTGCATCCCAGCCTCTAAGGGAATAATACTCATCAAGCATTTCATGTACCCGGGACACCTGACCTGCCGGTGCTCCTTCCGTTAGAGGCTCTTTCAGGAGCCTGTCCGGGAGCGTGTCGTCTTTTCGGCCGAATCCCCGCTTGACATTATAGAGCTTCTGGAGATTCCATATCCGCTCGCCGGTTTTCAGCAGTTCGTCGGCATCGGTCTTGATCCCGGTTGTCGCGGTGAAAAGATCGGCATAATCCTCTGCGTCGAGAGCAAAGGAGGTAAAGAGACACATACCAAGAGCATCGATCGCAGCGGTCAGATCCTGGAAGGTCTTGACCCACTGGGGTTTTCCCGTGAGCAGATAGGGATCAAGCTTTTCGGGGGCTCCGAGAATCTCAGGAGAGATCATGTACGCATAGACATGGTCGCCTCCGCGAACCGAGGTGGCGGTCGCAAGACCGTAACCCTGAATGCCACGGGGATCGTAGGCAGGCAGCTCCTGCATTTTGGAACTCATCGAAAGTTCAGGGTGGCCGTACTTCGTCGCAAACCGGAACGATCCTTCGGCAAGTTCATCGCCGACACCTTCGCGTTTGGCGATCTGCTCAACGAGTTTCAGCATTCCTGTTGCATCGCCAAACCGGATAGGGTGGTCGAAATACCCTTTCTCCGCCATCTCCATTAAGCAAGCGATTGTCGTCGGCACGGAAATGGAATCGAGTCCGTACTCATTGCAGAGATTGTTTGCTCTGGCGATCATTTTCAGATCATCAACCCCGCAGTCGGCACCGAATCCCCAATCCGTTTCATACTCCGGCCCTTCTCCGCTCTCGCCGTCGAACTCATGGACACGACCACACTGGATGATACAGGCAAAACATCCTTTTGGTTTTTTGAGGATCGTCTGCGCCATCGTTTCGCCGGAGATCTTTTCAGCTTCCGGGAAGTGGGCGGTCTGGAAGTTTCGTGTCGGCAGAAGGTAATTTTCGTTCAGAATGTTGACAAGAACCGCCGTTCCGTACGTGTGCAGGGACTTGGCGATCCCATTCTCCTCGATCTTGTTTTTCACCCGTTCCTTAACGGTTTTAAGAAGCTCTTCATCCGCCACCTTAATAGGCTGGTCGCCCCGGGCCGCGATCGCTTTCAGATTCTTCGAGCCCATTACGGCCCCTGCTCCGCCCCGGCCAACGGCACGTGTCTTTTCGTTCATAATACAGGCAAAAAGCACCTGTTTTTCTCCGGCCGGTCCGATGCAGGCTACCCTAACGGTCTGATCCTTCAGCTCGTCCAAAAGAGCATCGGTTGTCTCGCCGGTGGTTTTTCCCCAAAGATGGGAGGCATCGCGAAGTTCGGCCTTCCCGTTGTCGAGGAAGAGATAGACTGGTTTTTCCGCTTTCCCGGAGATCACGACAGCATCGAACCCGGCCTTTTTCATCTTCCAGCCGAAAACCCCTCCGCTGTTTCCGCTCATCACCGTTCCTGTTAGGGGCGAAACGGCCGATACTTCGTAACGGCTTCCAAGGGGGATCCCTGTCCCGGTCAGCGGTCCGGATGCAAAGACGAGAATATTCTTATCGCTCAACGGATCGATCTTCGGGTCAACCAGGTCGGTCAGGAGTCTGATGCCAAACCCCCGTCCTCCGATATATGACTTTTTGAGTTCCGGGGGTGTCGGCTTTACGGCCGTTGTTCCGGAGGTGAGATCGACATAGACCATATTTCCTGCATAGCCGTCCATGATGATTACCAATTTATTACTTCGCCGTCATCGTTAATAAATGTTCGAGTCGGGGATGATTTTTCAAATAAAATACGGGAAACTTCTGTTTGGAATGAAAAAGACATCTCCCACCGTAAAACAAAAATCCACACTGATTTTCAGGAAAAAATCCGGGCGGAAATTCCGCTTGGATACAAAAACCCTTATGTATAACGACAACCAATAGTTACCCACATATTGAGTGAGGGAAAACTCGTGAAAGAAATATCTGAAAGTTATGTACCCGCCGTTGTCGAAAACGAGGTTCGGGAGTACTGGAAAGCAAACAATACGTATCGTGAAACACGCAAGCTTCACGAATCGGGCAAACCGTGGCTGTTTGTCGACGGACCGCCCTACACCACAGGCTACATCCACCTTGGAACCGCCTGGAACAAGATCCTCAAAGACGCAATCCTCAGATACCACTCAATGACCGGCCAGCATATCATCGAACGTGCCGGTTACGATATGCACGGTCTCCCGATTGAGGTCAAAGTCGAAGAGAAGCTTGGGTTCAAAAACAAGGCCGACATCGAGAAATACGGCGTTGCAAAGTTCATCGAAGAGTGCAGAGAGTTCGCTCTCACCCACAAAGACCTAATGAGCGAGCAGTTCAAGGACCTTGGGACCTGGATGGACTTCGACGACCCCTATCAGACCGTCGACAAAGGATACATCGAAGCTGCATGGTATACTCTGAAGCGATGCGAAGAAGAGATGATGCTCGAACGAGGATCCAGAGTCGTCAACTGGTGTCCCCGCTGCGGAACGGCGATCGCCGATGCGGAAGTCGAATACTGGGACGAGACCGATCCCTCGATCTTCGTGAAATTCCCCATCCAGAGAGCCGAGAACGAATACCTCGTTATCTGGACGACCACGCCCTGGACGCTTCCGGCAAACGTGGCCGTGGCCGTCGGTGAAGAGTTCGTCTACGCTAAATGCCGTGCAGTAAAAGACGGAAAAAGCGAAGACCTCTGGATCGCAAAAGACCTTGCCGAGCAGATCCTCAAATACGGAAAATATCAGGACTACTCGATCATCGAAACAAAAACCGGAGCCGAACTCGCCGGAACGAAATATATTTCCCCCCTCGCATCCGCCGTTCCGCTCCAGGCACAGATCGAACACCGTGTCGTCATCGCCGATTACGTGGCGATGGAAAACACCGGAATGGTCCATATCGCTCCGGGTCACGGCTGGGACGACTATCTCGTCGGCATGAAGGAAAATCTGCCGACGGTATGCCCGGTCGACGGAAACGGAAACTTCACTGATGACGCCGGCATCTTCGCAGGCAAATACGTCAAGGCTCCCGAAACCAATCAGGAGGTCATCGACGTTTTGGGAGACGCCATGCATGCTGTTCGAAAGATCACTCACCGGTACGGGCACTGCTGGAGATGCAAGACGCCGATCATCTACCGGGCAACTTCCCAGTGGTTCTTAAAAGTAAAAGACATCAGGGAAAAGATGCTCGAAGAGATCGCCGACGAAGTTACCTGGTTCCCCGACTGGGCAGGCTCCGCACGGTTCCACGACTGGGTCGAAGAGGCACGCGACTGGTGTATCTCCCGGCAGAGATACTGGGGTATCCCGATCCCGGTCTGGGTCTGTCCGGTCTGTAACAAATATCATGTCGTCGGCAGATACGAAGAGCTCGAACAGCTTTCCGGCCAGAAGATGACCGACCCCCACCGGCCGTACGTCGATGACATCACGATCCCCTGCGAATGCGGCGGAACGATGAAGCGTATCCCGGACATCTTCGATGTCTGGTACGACTCCGGCATCGCCTCATGGGCAACCCTCCGGTTCCTGGAGAAGACCGAAGACTTCGGCAAATACTGGCCGGCTGACTTCATTCTCGAAGGACACGATCAGACCCGGGGCTGGTTCTACTCGCAGCTCGCCTTATCCACGATCGCATTCGGCAAGGCCCCGTACAAATCCGTTCTCATGCACGGATTCTTACTGGATGCCGAAGGCAAGAAGATGAGCAAAAGTCTTGGAAACAACATTGCACCCGAAGACGTTACCAAACAGTTCGGTGTGGACGTTATGCGCCATTACATCCTTTCGGCGAATGCTCCGTGGGATGATATGCGCTTCTCCCTCGAAGGCATCAAGACGAACCACAGAATGTTCAACGTTCTCTGGAACGTCTACAAATTCCCGCTGCCGTACATGGCGCTCGACGGCTACAAGCCGGCAACCAAAGACGGTGTCTGGGATCCATCAGCAGTCGAAGATCATATCTCTGAATTCTGCAGAGAAGACCGCTGGCTCATCTCCCGTGTGAACTCGCTTGCCGAACAGGTCACCAAAGAGATGGAGGTCTGCAACCTTCACCGGGCAAGCAGACCGATCAGCACGTTCATCCTCGATGAGCTCTCCCGCTGGTATGTTCAGCTGGTCAGACCGAGAATGTGGCTCGAAGAGGAGGCGGTCTCGAAGATGCAGGCCTACGACACCATGTATTACGTGATGCGCAGACTCGTAACCATCTTCGCACCCTTTGCTCCCCACATCACCGAATGCATGTACCAGAACCTGAAGTGCGTTGGCGATCTGCCCTCGGTCCACATGGTCGACTGGTTCAGCGGCAGTGATTCGCTCCGCGACCCCGTCCTCGAAGAGGAGATGGAGATCGTGCAGGAGTTCGACGAAGCGGTCGCAAACGCCCGCCAGAACGGAAAACGCAAAGGTCGCTGGCCGGTTGGAACGGTCGTTGTCGCAACCGATTCGGAAAAGGTCGCCGGCGCCGTTTCAGCAATGAACGATATGTGCTGTGACCGGGCAAATGCACGGAACGTTACGGTCGTCAAAGGCGTCTGGGACAAACTCGACTGGACCGCCGTTCCGGTCATGAAAGTGATCGGCAAACAGTTCGGAAGAGACGGACCCAAAGTCAAGGCATTCATCGAAGAAGCGAACGGAACAGAGCTCAAAGCATCCCTGCTTGCAGACGGAAAAGTCAGCATGGAAAAGGACGGCTTTGCTGCCGAACTGACCAAAGAGCACATGACTTTTGAAGAAAAGATGCAGGAAAACATCTTTTCCTCCCCGATCGACAACGGTATGATATACGTCGATGTGACCCTCACGCCGGAACTCGAAGCAGAAGGATACTCGCGTGAAGTCATCCGCAGAATCCAGGAGATGCGAAAACAGGCCGGTCTCGCCGTCGATGCAAAGATCAAAACCGACGTCGTCATCGACGATGCACGGGTCACGCCTCTGGTGGATTCGAAGCATGACGTGATCGAATCCGAGGTCAGAGCAAACTGTCTCTGCATACGTGGACCGGAAGGTAAAGCCTGCGGATGCGGAGTTGCAGAAAAGGCAGACCTTGCAATGGACTGGGAGATCGATGATCTCAAAGTCAGAATCAGCATCGCAAAAGCAGAATAATTCCCTTCCTTTTTTTCAGGATCGGCATCCGCCGTACTAAAACACTTATTCCATCACGACCAATTCAGAATAACAGAAGGGATAGCCTTGAGTACAGTCGTCGTTTATAAATCGAAATACGGATCCACCGAACAGTATGCAAAATGGATCGCAGAAGAGCTGGGTGCAGACCTGAAAAGTGCGGAGCAGACCAAACTTGACGATCTGTTCCCCTACGACACGATCATTTACGGAGCGGGCGTTTATGTCGGGTGTATCGCCGGCATCGCCCTGATCGCCGACAACTACGAACAGCTCAAGGACAAGAAGCTCATCGTCTTCACCGTCGGGCTGACCGACCCCGCGGAGAAAAGTAAATACATTGATCTCATAACAAAAAAATTTTTCCTGGACGATGAAAGACACCGTACCGGTTTTTCATTTCCGCGGAGCACTTGATTACAAAAAGATCGGGCTCGGCAACAAACTGATGATGAAGAAAATGAAGATCCCGGAGGCGGACTTCGTAAGCAAAGACCAGATCAAGCCGCTGCTTGCATCCCTCGGCTCAACAAAACCGGCAGACAAACCGGCAAGCACCACGACAAAAATCTACGACACACCAAGACTCACCATCGAAACCCGGCACGTCCATCTCCCAAACGGTAAAGACCGAAACTACCTCTTTGTCCAGCCGGTTCCGGCGGTCTGTATTCTCCCAACCGACGAGACCCATGTATACCTGATCAAACAGTACCGTGCGGTGATCAAAGAGTACATCCTCGAGGTCCCGGCAGGAGGTATGGACAACGGAAGCGAGACCCCGCTCGAATGCGCAAAAAGGGAACTCGCAGAGGAAGCACGTCTCTCGGCAAAGGAGTTCGTCCCGAAAGGATACGTCTACTCGACGCCCGGATTCTGCACGGAAAAACTGTGGCTCTTCGAAGCACGGGGACTTGCTCCATGCGAAGACTGCGCAAGAGACGAGGATGAGATCATCGATGTCGTGAAAGTGCCCAAAGCCGAAGTTTTTGCCATGATCGACCGTGGAGAGATCGTCGATGCAAAAACGATCGCACTCCTGACAAGGTCGCTGGCGAATCTTAATAGTGACTGAATAGAAATATTATCCGACATCTATGGATATGAAAAATGCAGTTAAATACCTGCTTTTCGATCAAAAGCAGTTCTTCGAAGAGGCTCCCAAAGGTCTTCTGATCCCGGCGCTGATCACGCTTCTCTATTCCCTGATATCAATCGCCTTCATCATCCCCGGAGATGTCATGACAGCGGTCATTACCGTGATCGTAGGAGTGATCGGCATCTTCCTCTCCTGGGCAATTGTCGCCGGACTGTTTCTTGCCGGCGTAAAACTCCTCGGTTATGCGAAATGCACCTTCAAGCAGATGCTTGCAGTGACCGGCTACGCTTCGGCGATCCTCGCGATCGGGGCTCTCTTAAGCGGACTTGTCGGACTCGTTGGAACGGTCGACCCCTTGTGAGTCTTGCCGTTCAGGGAGCGGTCCTCTTCTGGTCAATCCCGGTCTGGATTTTTGGTATCGCATCCATCACCGAACTCCCGCCGAAAAAGGTCTTCACCTGCATCCTCATCCCGATCATTCTGATGATAGCAATGACTGTCGTCTCGTATATCCTCACGGCCTCGCTTACCGATAGCGCTGCACTCTACGCAGGTTCAGGTTCAGGATTAGGCTCAGAATTTAGAATGAGCTAATCTTCTCTCATCTTTTCTTTTTTTACAGCATATCTTTGAGATGCTTTTCCTCGCCCGTCTCTGTCAGGATCTCCTGAGCGACCGGATCGAGAGCCAGCAAAAGATTGGGCATATGGACATACGCCGGGAACCGGTAGAAGAACTCCTGCACCAAAAGCTTGTTCATGATGAAAAGCAGGAACTCACGTTTCAGTTTCGGCAGGTCTCCAGGCTCTGAGACACTGACTCTTGGCAGAAGATCCTCGCGTAAGACCGAAAGATGATGCTCGTTTAGGGTATTCATCAGTTTTCTGCTCTCGACGCCCTGGAAATAGCGAAGGATCAGACCCTGGGTAATGAGGATCAGCGCGAGAAGGAGCGGATACTCTCCTGGAACAAGCGAGATGTCGCTCAGGAACTGACCGAGCGTCATGCCCGGGAAAAACATCGCCCCGACAATGATTAAACAAGTAAACAGACAGAATATCCCGACATACAGCCAGGCTTTGAGACCTTCGGGGGTGAAGACGTCATTTTCGGAAAGAGGTTTTCCCACGAAAAAGCCGGGCATGCCGGGTTTTGCTGCGGTGATCCTTGAATAAAAGATCAAAATCACACCGATCTGCACGACAAGCAGAGAAAACATCATCCAGTCGATCATGCCGAAGAATTTCATCACGACCGCACAGAGCAGATCGATCAGATACAGAATAGTGAAGCCTTTCACGAGAGGTTTGGTATTGATGAGAAAGGCGTTCCAGAAAAATTCGACCAGCGTCAACCGCTTTTTCCGCACGGTGCGGAGAATATTCGCGAGTCTGAGAAACTCTTTCAGATAGACCTGGAATTTTTTATCGAAGATGTTGATTTTTGCGTCCGAGCCGACGGAGGGGATCATCATCAAAAAGAAGTAGAACATGTAGAGATAGAAGCTTCCTTCGATCCAGATCATCAGAATCTGACCGGGATTCAGGGATCTGAGAAGAGAAACAACTGCCGTGACCACAAGTACGGCGAGCGGGATCAGAGTCAGATACTTCGAGCGGACAAGCCTGTGTCTGCCGTCCTCGAGGATCTGTGCATACTCCTCTTCGACCCGGATCTGGTTCTCGATCCTGGTGACAAACTCCTCCTTATCATACATAGGATAGCTATTTTGTATGTATGAAATGCTGATAATTCTATTCATATAATAAGCTTTAACATAAAAGTACAACCAACAGGTGTTCATAATGGCCGAGGGGGATGAGCCGATCTTCAATGTCAACGACAATGTACCGCTGGGAACGACAGTTCTCACGATCCTCCAGCATTTCTTCGTTTTAGCGGTGTACATGACATATCCGGTGATCATCAGCGATGCGATCGGCGGCTCGGCGGATCTGACGTTGTTTCTGATCAGTGCGACCCTGATCGGTTCGGGGATCGCGACGATCCTCCAGTCATTTTCGAAGACGGGAGCAGGCTATCTCCTGCCGATGGTCCCAAACTCTTCGTATCTGCCGGCTTCCCTTCTTGCTGCAACGGCCGGAGGACTGCCCCTTCTGTATGGAATGCTGATCATCTCAGGACTGTTCGAGATGGTGATCAGCCGGTTCACGAAGTTTTTCCGGATCGTGTTCCCAAACGAAGTGACGGGTGTTGTGCTGTTCCTTCTGGGGATCGCTATCGTTCCGTTCGCATTTCCGCTGTTTTTCGGAAGCACGGACTCAGGACCCCTGGACCCGGCATCAACGGTCGTGGGCATCATTACGCTGACCTCCACGATCCTTTTGAGTGTGATCCCGAAACGGTTCTTCAAGTTCTATGCTATCCTGATCGGTATCGTGATCGGGATGGCGGCATCCGTGTTTCTGGGAGTGTTCAAACTCGAGACCCTGCTCCAAATCACGAGCCTTTCGGTGTTCTGGATCCCGAACCCAATCGGGATCGTCTCGTATTCGTTCGAATTCGCGCTGCTGATCCCGTTTGCGATCGCGATGATCTGCGTGATGCTGAAGTCGGTCGGAAACATTTCGCTCCTGAACGCCTACACCAAAGAGGGCGAGAAGAATACGCTGAAAAACGGGCTGATGTCGGAGGGTGCGGGGGTCGCGATCGCCGGAGCGTTGGGCGGAATCGGGATCGGATCGTCTTCGGGAGCGACGGGGCTCGTTGTCGGGACCGGGATCGCAGCAAAGCGGGTTGGGCTGGGTCTTGGGATCTTTCTGATCCTGTGCGGGTTTTTGCCGGCGATCGGCTGGGTGTTTCATATTCTCCCTAAGCCGATCCTTGGAGCGACCCTTTTGTATGCGGTGACGTTTGTGATGGTAACCGGCATCCAGAGTATTTCGTCACGGATGCTTGATCCCCGGCGAAAGTTCGTGATGATACTGCCGATTTTGATCGGGGTCTCGTCGGCTGTGTGTCCGTATCTGTATGCTGACCTCCCGAAGACGTTGGCACTGTTCTTTGCATCGCCACTGACGTCCGGGTCGATGGCGGTTTTGATTCTCGGTCTTCTACTCAGAATCGGTATCAAAAAGCACCGGTCGTTCGATTTTTCGAAGGATGCGAATCTGCAGAGGTTTCTGATGGAATGCGGACGTCAGTGGACGCTTGAACGGATGCAGATGTTGTCGATTTCAAATCATCTGCAGAATCTGGCGGATGCCGGAGAGCCGGAGAGGCTGGAAATGAAGTTCGAACCGATCGGGATGCTTAGAGCAGAGATGGTTTTCAAAGAGCCCGTGGAGAATGTCCCGAAGATGAAAATAAACGGGAATCTGGAGGCGGACGGGAGAGTGGTTAAAGCAAGCTATCAGCTGATGTGAGATGAGAGACAGCGTGAGGTAACGGATTTTACAAAAATCGGTGATGATGGATATTTTTGATGAGTTTTTTGCGAAGCCTCTGTAATTCAACATCGGAGTGCCGAAGCGTCAGCATAAGGATATTTTTGAGGGGGCGGGTTATATTATCGAACTTCCGCAATGCGAGAACGGCATTATTCTGGGTTTCAATGGCAGATGCCGGCCTGTTCAAATTCTGCAGCAGTATTGGCAAAATCCCGTGCATATACCGCCCGTTCATCTGCCGATATCGGATTGTCCTGGATGGAGTAGATTTTGCCGAGCAGGGCGCTCATGCATTTTACATGTCTGTTGTACCCCTCCCGGGAGGTGTCGAGTAGCATGGTCAGGTCGGTTTCTTTCTTGGACCGGAGATTGGATAAACTGTAGATCACGGTACCAGTCGTGATACCGGATCCAAGGGCCAAAGACATTTCTGTCCACCAGGGGATCTCGACAAAGAAGAGGAGGCCGGAGAGTGAGAATAATACTACGATGAGAAGAATAAGAAAATATCCCCAGGTTCCAATGCGTGAATCAGTAAGTCTTGACATGATTTTTCCCGGAATTGGCTCAATAGTCAGTGATATTGTTCTGGGATGACAAAAAGATACCGGAGGGGAAGGATGAGGAAGAAAACATAGAGGTTTCCATTATCCAACTGTCTCTTTTGCAAGGTGACGGGTTGTGTTTTTTGTAATGATCACTCGTTTGGACCGGCTGCCGGAGGGGTTAGCTTCCAGCGGTCGGTGGTTTATTGGAGCAGCCGATCCTGAAATAGGGGTGTTGAGGTCAACGAAAGGAAGATCAGGGGCTACCAAATTACACATCAACGCGAGATGATATAAACCCCCAACCGCGCGGTGCGATAATGCTCAAAAATGGTGAGATGGGGGTGGTCTGTGATTGGGGAAGGGGGATATTGCTGTAGAGATTGTTCGTATAATCTCTGGTTAATATTCTTAAGAGAGAATTTTTGTAAATGCAGTATTAGTGCCAACATTAATTTGTCTCAACACTAAGAGTATTACTATCAGGACAATAATGACGAAAATTGAGTGGATTGAGATAGAGAATTTCCGTGGCATATCCCATCTTCGATATGAGCCTAAGCAGGTTAACCTCTTGATTGGGCGGAATAATTCCGGGAAGACCATTATACTGGACGCGATTTATGCTAATCTTTTCGGGAAGTATGATACAGCTGATGGATTGAAGGAATTATTTTATTAATATAACGTCAAGGTAGGTAATGATACAGCAGAGATAACATCGAATCTTCATCATAATATCTTATATGCACCGGATGTAGAACTTCCGGATGAAATAACTGATGATATACATGAACTTTATTACAAATCCTTGAAAGAAATTTATGACAAATATAATTTCCCCCCCGAAACATTCAATAAATTTTATGATTTGATGATATCATATGTAGAGATTATCGCATCAGAATATGATGATAAGTTGATCCTGTATACTGACAGTGACTATGAGTTAAGGAAAGATACCGAATTTGAAAAAGAATATCGAAAATTAATAGACAATATTCACAACATACAAATGGAAAAAGAGGGTAAAACATTTGAATATAGGATTTTTTCGCGCGACCCTATTGATAAATTTCTTACATCTATTCGAAAATACAATTGGAGGGATTATCCTGATAATGTAATTTTAATAGATCAAATTGATAAAATGAATGGACTTAATGGATATGGTGATGATAAATATGAGGAGATACTGGTAGCATTAACTGATATCATAAAAGAATATGACATTGTTCCAGATTTAAAACAGCTTATGCCGTCAAGTGTGTTTTATTCAAAGAAAGACGGGAATACATATTCAATTCCTCTGGAGATGCATGGAACTGGGTTCTCCATACTGCTTATGTTATTACATAATCTCAATAAAGCAAAAGACGGCTATCTCCATATAGAAGAACCAGAAAATCATCTGCACCCGGGCTACATCAGAGTATTTGTTGAGCAGTTGATGAAACTTTCAAAGAAACTGAATGTTCAGGTGTTTATGACATCACAAAGTTACGACCTGATTAATGAACTTTCACGGTATCCTATGAATAAGGAGGAGGAGGATATGATTCAGATAACCAATATTGTTCACCGGGACGGTGAGCATGAATTATATAATCACTCCCCATCAGATGCTTTGAATACTATAGATAAACTCATGATTGATCTGCGTGGTACGTGATGGGACGAAAAACGGTTATTCTTTGTGAGGGTGTTCATGACCTCACATTAATATCTCTGATTCTTGGCAGGCAGAAGAAAACATTCTGGGCTAAAAAATGGGAAGAGATAGAAGAGTATTCACATAATACACCCCCAGAGACCACGGTTATTTCTGAGTTTATGGGCAGAAGGGGACAGGGAGTATCTTTTCTTATCAAGCAGGATAAGGATGTTGATTTCTGCATTGAGAGTTTCTGGAGTTTATATGAAAATTACAATGGGTATGATCTGAAGCTGATTATTGATTCAGACGGAGAATCATCTATTCGTAAAATCAGACAGATGATGACTGGAAAGATTCGCAGGGATGTACTCCAGCAGAGTGAAGTTTGCCCCAATCTTTTGTGTTTTAAAAATTCTGAACGGAAACCTGCTGTCTTCTTGTATCCTAGAATAGATGAGAGAGAAACTGGCAAACTGACAGAGCTGGTTAAGGAGGCGGAATGTGGCAATCTTGCAGGATGTCGCAACGAGGAGGGAAGAACGGAGATGCTGAAAGATTATCTTGAGAAGCGCCATGAATGGCTAGACGATGTCGAGACTTTTTTTAATGGAGTGATCTAGCGCTCAAAAATTGAGGATTTCAACATACTCTCCAAACGGATTATATGTTTACAATCGTATTTCCCACATATAATCCCGGCACACGTGCGAAAGAAAAACAATACCTCCGATAAAAGTCCGATCGGACGGGCGGAAAATATAATATACCGCTTCTTATGCCAGGCAAATCTCTCTCTCTCGTACTAAATACAAATATAATAATAAAAGACAACACGTGTGAAATAAAAGCGATTGATGAGAGAATTTTCTTCCCGTAATTACTTACGGACGGACGGAAAGTTACCCCCATACGGATCTTGTATCACACGTCTGATGCATTAAGATAGAACGAGTCCGGTTTTCTAAAAGACGATGGGCTTTACCCCAGATCACTGCAGCTCTTTCTCGCCCATATAAAAACCCTTTACCAGCGAATTTTGCGTAAACTTGGCTGTTTCCAGTGTCGAACAAAGTTTATCCGCAAGACACAAAACCCAGCCTTCTCGGAACTTTGGCGGGGTCGGCGTCAACGGAAACATATGGCGGAGAATCATATCCTGCTCGACTGTGGTCAGAGAAAAATCATCCATCGCATTCTGCAAAGCACACTTCGGATGCGTGAACCCGTGCAGACGGTGTCCGGGATCCGGGACATGCCAGTCGTAAAAGAAGTAGTCGTGAAGCAGGGCACCACGGATAAGAGATTCGCGATCCACCGAGAGACCCATCTTATCTGCAAGCAGACAGCTGACCCGGGCCACAGCCACACAGTGATCGTAAACGTTCGTGTCTCCATGCTGCATAAACTGTTTTGTTTCAAGCAGGCGGGATGCCTCGCATGAGGAGAGGATCTGCTGGAGAAGTGCTTCGTTTTCAGGGAGAGGAGTATTCATCATTGGGGGGTTGGAAAAGCAGTGTGCTATTGCAAAACTGCTCCCGATATTTGTGTCCTTAGTGTTAGCTACATGAGGAGAAAAACTTGGTCCACTCGGGAAACCAATTTTCGCATGGAACCTTCGCAAAAATCATCAGCCCCCCACAGAACCTATAAACCAGAAGAGCAGCAAAAAACATATCACCATTTCCCCATGAGAAGAATCATACTCCCCCTGTTAATTGCCGTAATCCTGATACTCATCTCCTGCACGGGATACTATATCTTTTTCCTCAGCACAAACCCCCACATAACGCCGGACGACACCTATACCGGAAACCTCACCGCAGAATACACATTCCCCTTCAAAGAAGGCTCGGTAACACTCTCCGTCTCCATGCCGGCATCCGTCTATTACGGAGCCGGGAACACGGAATCCAAATACCTTCCCTACACCAAAGCCGGCGATCTCTCATTCTACGCAGATCTTGCCAATGACCCTCTGCAGGAAGAGATGTACACCCAGATCCTTGGTCAGACCGAAACCGTCAGACAGTCCTGGGATCTCACGGACGACGAGTATGTCGAACTGCTTTCAACCTTCGTCCAAAGCATCAATTACAGTTCGGAAAGCGACTTCCGCTACCCAATCGAGACCGTTATTGGAGAGTTCGGCGACTGCGACGACAAAAGCACGCTTCTGGCCGGGCTCCTCACGCGTTCCGGCTTTGATGCCGTCCTCCTGATCTTCAAAGAAGAGAGCCACGCAACGGTCGGCATCAGAACAAACGACTCGACTGCGTATCCAAACGCCGAAGGCTACTCGATCATCGAAACCACCGACTACAGTTATGTAACCGACAAATCGTTCACCTTCGAAGACGGCTCGTCGCTTGAAAGCACACCCGTCATCGTCGGTGTCGGGACGGGAAGCAAAACCTACACCTCCGGCTATCAGGTTGAGGCGATCCTCGCCTACAAAAACACGGCAGATGCCAGAATCGACCAGCTCGCAAGTGAAACCGATACCAAGACCGAAAACCTTGAAGGAATGGGAGACACCCTTACCGGGTATGAGACCCGCCTGACCTCACTCGAATCATTGATGAATTCTGCAGTATCCTCCTACAACTCATATATCGACCTGGCAAATGCGATCGCTACAATACAGAAAAAGCTGAACAGCGATCTCAATGCAAAGAAAATAACCTATGAGGAATATTCTTTGGAATGGGAAACGCTGGAAGCGGAATTTACCGAATATATGGAACTGGCAAATGAGGCTTTGGACGAATATAATGTCTATTATGCCGAGTATCAAACGCTCTACGCCGAGTATAAAATCTACTATTCAACTTACAGCAGTTCCTACACCGATTACAGCATTACGATCGAACGTCAGAACGGTTATGTGGATATCTATAATCTCATAATAACGGAACCGTATAACAGAGAATATGTGTACCGGACCGTGCTGGAAGCCCCGGTTCTTTGAGAGGGGTGAGAAGGGTTTAACGAGAGGAGGAAGTCCAGATTAAAAAAAGAGACGGGAATTATGTGTTTTCCCGCAAAATCACTTGCGGGTAAGTTTGCTCCAGCTTAACTTTTCGATTCCGGTTCTGCCGACGCACGCATATTTGCGCACAAAATACGCAAAAACAGCCACACCAAGAGGAGTGACCACACACATTACCGGGACACAGAATACGATAGTTGACATGACCTGATCCGGGGTCATCGTTCCCATACCTAAGACGTAGATCGGGAATATGACGATCACGTGCAGAAGTTCAACGATCAGTGAAATGATAATTGCACGGACGACGGTCAGTTTTCCTTTCCAGAATCGAATCGCAATACCGGAGAGAAGACCTGCCATAATCGTGCCTATCATACAGGGAACGGCGACGATCCCCCCTGCAGGAACCGCAGATATCCGCTGACCAGACCGACTATTGTCCCGATGATCGGCCCTCCGAGAAGACCCGCGAGAATAGCGCCGATGTCACGGAAGTTTACCAGAACCCCGTTCACTTCAACACCGCCGTAATTACCATACAGGGAAATGGCCAGAGTCAGAACTGCCGTCCAGACAAGATCGCCAAGTCTTGCTTCTCCGGAAACCAGACGTTTAAAGGCTCCGGTGATCGTAAACAGATAGAGAATGACCGAGGCGATCATCATCCGGGCAAGCAGCAGGATGAGGACGGCATATTGGGATGTACCTTCTCCAAGGGTATAGAGTCCTGCATCATACGCCAGAAGGAAGGCGGCAAGCACCAGTCCTATAATAATCGATACGAAGATTTTCGTGTTTTGCATACGTTTTTCTTTATTTTCAGCCATCGAGAGACCTTCTGCATAGTCATTTATGAAGAAATGCTATTTTTATAGGGACAAGATTTATTTATTTTTAATTATTTGATCGCCAGTGGAGGGATCCAGCCATACGGTATCTGTGGAAACGCCCATTCAGGCGATGTTCAGCAGCTGGATCAGGAGATTGCATCTTTTGGAGAGAGGAACACGTTCAACTGCATCCGGATTATGCAGCGCAGGCGTTTTCCGGTCGTCGGGTCCGAATATTTTTTCCGCGACCTTACTCCAGAAGAGATATCCTAAGATAAGGATACAAATGCCTGCAAGAAACGTGATCATACTGATAATTCATAGTGAAGCATAGGACACGTTAAAAATTGTGAAAAAAGATGAGATTATTTGTGGTTTGGCGTCTGACATCCGCAACCACAGCCGCTGGGACAGGCAGCCTTTGCAGCCTTCTCGGCACGGTTCTCCACCCAAAGCTCGTCGGCGACCGGCGCCCATTTCTCTGCTGCCGGGACGGTCTTTGACATCAGATCGTGCACGTCTTCGGGGTTGACCATATCCGTGGATTTTGCACCGGAAGCGTCCACCATTGCAGCAAGTCTCTCCGGGTTATCCAGCAGAGGACAGGGGCGGAGATGGTTCTGGTTGAACGGCTGGTTCGCCCGATACTGCATAAAGAGCGGGGACTTGTATGCCTCGAGAAGGGTGTGGGTCCGGATGTTCGAGTCCGAGTAGTGGATGAATGCACACGGCTCGATGTCGCCGTTTGCATTGATGTGGAGATAGAATCTGCCGCCGGCAACACAACCGTCAACATACTCGCCGTCGTTCCAGAAGTCCATGGCAAAGATTGGACGGGTTGCCCGGATATGCCTGACCTGGTGATACATGTGTTCTCTCTGCTCGGGGGTTGCGAGAAGGTCGGGAACGGCATCCACGCCGACCGGCATGTATGTAAAGAACCATGCAAACTTCGCTCCACGGGCGATCATGTCGTCGATGTAGGCATCGCTTCCGATGACATCGGTGTTCGCACTCGTGTAACAGCAGGAGATTCCGAACGGAAGTTTTCTCTCTTTCAGGATCTCCATGGCCCGTATCACTTTCTGATAAACACCGGCTCCGCGTCTGGAATCGGTTGCCGCTTCATCTCCTTCGATACTGATCGCCGGAATAAAGTTCCCGACCCGGAGCATCTCGTCAGCAAATGCCTCGTCAATTAAGGTGCCGTTCGTAAACGACAGGAAAATACAGTCGCTGTGCTTTTCGCACATCTTGATGATGTCTTTCTTTCGGACCAGCGGTTCGCCACCGGAGTAGAGATAGAAGTAGGTCCCAAGAGCTTTTCCCTGATCGATGATCGAATCCCACTCTTCAAGAGACAGGTTCATCCGGTTGCCGTACTCTGCCGCCCAGCAGCCGATGCATTTCAGATTGCAGGCGCTTGTGGGATCCATCAGAATGGCCCAGGGGATGTTGCATCCTTCCTCGTCTCTCAGTTTGATCTTCTTGTCTCTGCCGAGAACAACGGCATTGACGATGAAGTTTTCGAAGATCTTTTTCCGGACGCTTGGATCGATGTCGGTGTAGAGATCCGTGATGAATTTGTACCAGACCCCGTCTTTGTCGGCGAGCACACGTTTTACGGTCGGAAGAGGACCCTCCAGCGTGTTGTTTTTATCCAGAAGCTCGACCCACTTAAGGAGCTTGGGGATATTTTTGTCAGGGTAGGAGTCCAGATAACTGAGGACACGCTTGATACCGAGCGCCTGTAATTTTTCTTTTAACGTACTATGTGTCATTATTGGTCAACTCCCAAAGGGGCAGTGAATAACTATAATTATCATTCCTTCTCTTTGATATACTTGTTGTCATGAATTGAAGGGAAAAAAGGTTAATCATCGTGTTTTTTGCTTCTACTCCGCATCTTGTAGAAGATCACGATGATAACTAAAACGGCGGCGATGTAGGCGATCACCGGTAAGAATTCCGAGGTGAAGGTCTGACTCATCATCACAAGCGATAAGCCGATCACGATCGCTGAAAGGATCAGGCCGATCACAAGTTTGTCGACGGCACCTTCGATCGTGTCGCTGAGATGGGTGACCTCTTTTGCGGAGATGTCGACTTTGAGTTTGCCTTCCGAGGCCATTTCGAGAACCGAGCCGAGCTGTTTTGGGACCCTGGCAAGATCTTCGAATCGCATTTTGGCATCCAGCATCTTTTTCTGCAGGTTGGCCGGATCCTTCATCTCGTCGGCGACAATCTGTTTTAAGAACGGTTCCACCTCTTTGGTGAACTCGAGATCCGGATCAAGAGTGAAGGCGACGTTGGAGACGAGCATCAGGGCCTTTAAGAGCTGCATGATGTTCGGCGGGACACGGATGTTGTTTTTCTGGAACAGGTCCTGAATGGAGCCGAGAAGCCCGGAGAAGTTGACCTGGGCACCCATCTCTTTGTAATCCTGGAGAGCCAGATACAGTTCTCCCCGGAACTCGTCGATTCCGGTCTGGGGGATCTGGACACCCAGATTCTTGATGTACCGAATAGTCATATCGGTATCAGCCGAGAGAAGAGCGAGGATGAGCGAGATGAATTTGTTTCGCATATCCTTCATAACAACTCCGCAGACGCCAAAGTCAAGGAAGACAAGATCGCCGGACGGCGAGATCCGGAGGTTTCCGGCGTGCGGATCTCCGTGATAGAACCCGTTTTGGAAGATCTGGACCATGAATGCTTTGAGACCACGGCTCGACAGCTCTTTTGGATCCATGCCCATCGCAAGGATCGCATCGACGTCGTCGCTTCTGCAACCGGCGACAAACTCCATGGCAAGCAGTTCTTTTCCCGAGTAATCCCAGTAGATCTTCGGGACTTTGATGCCGGGAATGCCGGAGAGCCTCATGTTTCGGGCAAGGCGTTCGGCATTCATCCCGTCATGGGTGAAGTCGAGTTCCTTTCTTATCTGCGTGGTGAAGTCGTCGACAAGAGAGACCGGATTATACATACGGAGTTCCGGGCGTTTGTCTTCGAGCAGCTGGGCAATGGATCGAAGCAGAATGACATCCTGTTCGATCCGTGCGGTGATTCTGGGCCGCTGGATCTTGAGAGCGAGAACGGTCCCGTCCTGCATAACGGCACGATACACCTGGGAAATCGAGGCGGCTGCAAGCGGTTTCGGGTCGACGGAGGTAAACACGTCACGCCAGTCAGGGATGTATTCGTCCAGCGTCGGGATGACTTCATCGAACGGAACCACGCCCACTCTGTCCTGCAGTTTGCACAGCTCATCGATCATCTCGGCCGGGAAGAGTTCCGTTCGCGTGCTCATTAACTGGCCGAACTTAACGAATGTGGGACCGAGCTCTTCGAGAGCCATGCGGATCCTGGCATACGTCGAGTATCCGCTGTACTCCTCTACAGCTGTTTTTTTCGTATTGATAAAACCGGGGAACAGTTCGTTGATGAAATACCCAAACCCGTATTTGACTAGCACATCAGCAATCTGACCATATCTTCGAAGACTTACACTCGCCATAGTGTAGTTGTTAATTGGCTTTTACAGATGTAAATATTACGGCTAAATTATCCTATAGAAAGCACTTATAACCTTGAGGCTCGAATTATTGTAATACCTTAGAAACTAAGGCAGGATTGATTAAAAATGGACAAATACCGTTGCTCGGTCTGTGGATACGTCTACGACCCTGAAAAAGGTGCAGGAATCATATACCCTCCAGGAACCGCTTTTGAATCACTTCCGGACACGTGGAAGTGCCCTGTCTGCGGCGCAAGCAAATCGCAGTTTAAAAAGGTGTAACCGTTTATGGCAGCCCGCGAGATTGTTGAAAACATCTATGCGGTCGGTACGATCAACTGGGACCTCCGGTACTTTGATGCGATCATGCCGACACCGAGAGGGAGCAGTTACAACGCTTACCTCATAAAAGGCAGCGAAAAGACCGCCCTCGTCGATACCGGTGAACCCCACGGAGAAGCTGAGTTCATCACCAATCTTATGCGGGTGGACCAGCATTCTCTGGATTATATCGTCTGTCTGCATGCAGAACAGGATCATTCCGGCATGCTGCCGCTTCTTCTCGAAGTGTATCCTATGGCAAAGGTCGTCACGAACGAGGTCTGCAAAGGCCTTCTGATGGCTATGCACCATCTGGAAGAACTCGACGAGCGGTTCATCGTTATCGGGGACAGAGAGACGCTTTCTCTCGGCGACAAAACGCTGAAGTTCTATCTCACTCCCTGGGTCCACTGGCCCGACACGATGTTTGCGGAGGTTGTCGAGGACAAGATTCTCTTTACCTCGGATTTCCTTGGGACACATTACGCATCCCCGACGCTTTTCCAGGACAATGATCTTCCCGATTATCTGGAGTCAGCAAAACGTTACTATGCAGCGATTATGATGCCGTTTAGGGCATCGGTCCGCGAGTATCTGACGCTTGTTGACGAGATCGCGCCGAAAATCATCGGTCCAAGTCACGGTCCTGTTTTGAAGCTTCCCGCAAAGATCATGGATCTCTACCGTGAATGGGCATCCGACACCCCGAAAAACATCGTTGTTGTCGCATATGTTTCCATGCACGGAAGCACCGAAATGATGGTGAATTTCCTTGTCGATGATCTTGTTCAGCGGGGAATTCCCGTTCAGCAGTACAATCTCCTGGAAACGGATTCGGGTGTTCTCGGCAGTTCGATCGTCGATGCAGCAACCATCATTCTTGCAACACCGACCGTTCTTTTCGGTCCTCACCCGGTCGCAGTGAACGTTGCGTATCTGGTCAGGGCGCTTCGGCCGAAAGCGAAATACCTTGGCGTGATCGGTTCATACGGCTGGGGAACCAATGCCGTGAATTATCTCGCCGAGATGCTGTCGCCTCTTGGAGCCGAAGTACTCGAGCCGGTTTATATCAAAGGTCTTCCCGACGAGCCGGCCATCGCGGATCTGCACAAACTGGCGGATTCAATCGAAGAGCGTCATAAAACGCTCTGAATCTCTTTTTTTATTCCCCGATACGTACGTTTTTATTTCTGGTTGACGTAAGATTTCAGTATGACAAAGGCAAAAGAGATCTACAAATGTACCATCTGCGGGAACACTGTCAGAGTTATCGGAAAAGGCAAAGGCGAACTCGTCTGCTGCGGTCAGCCGATGAATCTGCTTGCAGAAAACAGCACCGACGCCTCGCTTGAAAAGCATGTTCCGGTCATCGAAGAGGTCACCGGAGGATACAAAGTAGCGGTCGGTTCAGCTCCCCACCCGATGCTTGAGGAACATTACATCACCTGGGTCGCTCTCAAAACCGATGACGGGATCGTTCACGAGAAGTTCCTTGTTCCAGGTGAAAAACCCGAGATGATCGTAAAGACCACGGCAAAGGCGGAGAAAGCCGGGGAATACTGTAACCAGCACGGACTCTGGGTCAAAAAAGTCTAAACGATCCCCCCATTCATTTTTTCCTGAAGGCTGAATTCAGGCAACTACTATTATTATCAAACACCTAATTGTACTACAAATGGGGTATCTCAGGGAACTTCCGGCGATCGGTCGTGATATTGGGTCAGTGCTTCTGCTCATAGGCACCGCCACCCTTGTTCCGATTATTGTCGGCTGTTTCTTTCAGGAATGGTATGCTCTGCCGTGGATGGCAAGTTCCACGTTTGCCATGCTCGGACTTGGCGGCCTCTTGCATATGCTGCCGAAAAATACCAAACCCCCACGGGCAAGCCTTTCGATCTCGGCGACTGCAGTTATCTGGGCATTGGTTGGGTTTCTCGGCTGTTTTCCGTTTATTTTTGCCGGTATGCCGCTGATCGACGCTGCATTCGAATCCATGTCGGCGTGGACGGGAACCGGATTTTCCATTGCAACGAACATTGAGAGCTGGCCAAAAACCATTCTTCTGTGGAGATCATTGATGCAGTGGATCGGCGGTCTTGGGATCGTTGCATTCACTCTGACTGTTGCAAGCAAGTCGGGTCTCGTGACCCAGAATCTCTACCGGTCCGAAGGCGGATCGGAGTCGTTCATGCCAAGCGTTATCGCCACGGCTTTTCAGATGTGGAAGATCTATCTGATTTTGACGCTGATCGCAATTGTAGCGATCCTTTTAACGGGACTCAGTCTCTGGGACGCCGTCAACGTTGCGTTCTGCGCGATTGCAACCGGAGGAATGACGATTTACGCTGCAGGAATTACCCATTTCAACAATTTTGCGCTCGAAATGGTTTTGATTCCGATCATGCTCGCCGGAGCGCTTCCTTTTCGGCTTTATTACGTGGTATACGTCAGCAGGTCGTTTCGGGAGATCCTGTATGACCGGATCCTGCATCTGATGGTTGGTATGTACCTTTTCGTTGCCGCCGTTTTGATCGTCGAACTTTTCACCGCCGGCATGCCCCTTATGGATACCCTTCGGGAAAGTCTCTTTATGGCCGGTTCGGTTGTGAGTTCCACCGGATTCCAGAACACGACCTTTGCAGGATGGGGGCTTGCACCGATCCTGTTCCTTTCAATATTCCTTATGATCGAAGGAGCACAGGGAAGTACATCGGGAGGTATCAAACTGAATCGTCTGCAGGTTATGCTCGAAGCTTTGGGTTGGTGGTTTAGAAAAACCCTGCAGAGTCCAAAGGCCGTGGTCCCGATGCGCCATGACGGCAAACCGATTTACGGAAAAGAGGGAGAAACGCTGATCGCAAAATCCCTGCTGATGATCCTGCTGTTTGTTCTGCTTATGCTTGGAACGCTGATCGTGTTCCTGCACGACCCGTATTTTTCGGAGAATCTTGCACATACGATCTATGATCTCTGCAGCTGTATTGGAAACAACGGAAGCTCGACCGGCGTTGTCGGGCCGATGATGCCGGATTATGCAAAGGTCGTCATGTTCTTTATCATGTGGATCGCAAGACTGGAAATTATCCCGGTGCTTATTCTGATATGGGGTATCCTTCGGGGATTCGATACGCAGAAGAAATCGGAGAGAAGAGACTAAAATATTGACAGAGGTATGAAACCTCGAAAATATATCACCATTTAGCTATTATTCTTTGTGGAATGGCAGGATTTTTTCCTGCAGAAAGACATTATCCTTTTTTTAGGGCCTTACAATCATCGACACAACAGTATCTAACGAAATCATACCGTTGTGTTATCTTTTTTAAAATATGTAATATTTATAATTCATAAAAATAAATTACGTAACATAATTTATTAAATTGTGTTGTTTGGGTGTAAATATGAACTTGTCTGATTACCCATATTTGAAAAAATTTGGAAAAAATGTTGTTATATTCATTATAACGATGTTTGTACTGTCCATAATCGTCTTTGTCATGGCACGTTTGGCCCCGGGAGATCCATTGCAGGCATTCTACGGCGATGCGCTGGATACCATGAGCATCGAAGAAATGGATGCAGCACGCATAAGATTGGGTCTGGACGGACCCATATATTATCAGTATGTCAAATGGCTGCTCCTTGCCCTTGGGGGAGACTTCGGTCTGTCACTCCAGTATAAAATGCCGGCAATGGACGTCATTGCACCCCTTATCGGCAACACCATTATCCTCGGACTCACTGCATACATTCTCGTCTTCGCCCTCGCAATCGTACTCGCCGTCATCTGCGCAAAACATGAAGATACCCTTCTTGACAAAGTAATCTGCAAAATCGGGACAATGAGCTATTTTATACCTGCCTTCTGGCTGGGCCTCGTTCTCATCCTCATATTCAGTGTAAATCTAAACTGGTTCCAAAGCAGCGGAGCATACGATTATGGTCAGGCGGGAAACATCGCAAACAGAATCTGGCACATGATATTACCGCTCACGGTGATGATATTCTCCCATATCTGGTATTATGCATATATGATACGCAACAAACTGCTGGATGAAAACAGAAAAGACTACGTCCTGCTTGCAAAAATCAAAGGCCTGACGAAATCCGAGATCCTCTGGAAACATTCCCTCAGAAATATCGCACCGACAATTGTCAACCTCATGGCAATCTCGATTCCGCATGTATTAGGCGGGACCGTGATTGCAGAAGCAGTATTTAACTATCCGGGAATAGGAAACATGGCGATAAGCGCTGCAAAATATCACGACTATAATCTCCTCATGCTTCTTGTCCTCATCACGGGTTCACTTGTGATCATAACCAGTATGTGTGCATACATGATCAACGAAGTCATAGATCCCCGTATGAAAGACGCGGGAGGTACAATATGGGAGAAATAGATCCTTCCGACTTCGAGATCGTTGGAGCAGAATATCAGACATGGGAACCTGAAATCAAAAAAGAATCTGTATCCAAAAAACTGAGAAAACTTCCTTGGATTTCAATAATAGTATTTTCAGCAATCCTTTTTGGCTGTATCTTCGCTCCCCTGATTGCCAATCACAATCCATCCACGTATTATCTCGACAATCTCAACGAACCGCCAAACAGTGATTTCTATTTCGGAACGGACTCTCTCGGCCGTGATCTGTTCTCAATCATCTGGTACGGCGGACGAACGTCATTGACGGTAGGATTTTTGGGTGCAGCCATTGTCACACTGATCGGTATAACATACGTATCTCGAAGGAAACTATGTAGGTATCGACGGTCTTTCCGGACTTAACACCGACAAACTGCTCGGTCACCACGCAGTTGGGGTTATGTGGAACATTGAAGAGTGGACACTCTCCAAATAATTTTTTTCTTTTCCATGAAACATGGGGGCTATAAATGGATTCTATTTTAGACATCGAGGATTTATCAGTCGGTTTTGACACGCCGGACGGAGAAGTTCAGGCTGTAAGAGGAGTGAGTTTTTCTCTGAAACGCGGGGAAATCTTGGCAGTAATCGGTGAATCCGGCTGCGGAAAATCTGTGCTCTGTCAGAGCATTTTGAAACTTCTTCCAAAAAACGGTCACATCAAATCCGGGAAAATACTCGTGGACGGGATTGATATCACCGATTTTAAAGAAAAAGACATGAAAAATATCAGAGGCAATCTCATCTCGATGGTTTTCCAGGATCCGCTGACTACTTTGAATCCTACAATGCCTATTGGAAAACAGATCACCGAAGCTCTTCTCAAACACAAAAAAATCAGTAAAGAAGAAGCAAAAAAGCGTGCGATAGAGATGCTTGAACTCATCGGAATTGATAATCCCGAGCAGAGATATTCCCTGCAGCCGTATTTCTTTTCCGGCGGCATGCGTCAGAGATGTGTTCTTGCCATTGCTCTTGCATTAGAGCCGATGATTCTCTTTGCCGATGAACCAACCACTGCTCTCGATGTGACGGTCCAGGCAAAAATCATCGACCTGCTCCTGGATCTTCGCGACAAACTCGGATTGTCAATTGTGTTTATCTCTCACGATCTGGGGGTTGTTGCAAGGATTGCAGACCGTGTTGCGATCATGTATGCAGGCAAAATTGTTGAGATAGGAAATGTCGATGAGATTTTCTACGATCCAAGACACCCCTATACATGGTGTCTTATGCAGTCGCACCCAACGCTTGCAAAAGAGGGCGAACCCCTGAAATGTATCCCGGGAATACCGCCGATCATGCTGAATCCTCCAAAAGGGGATATGTTTGCCTACAGAAGCAGATACGCAATGAAAATCGATTTCGAGAAAATGCCGCCTATGTTTCAGGTTTCACCCACGCATTTTGCTGCGACCTGGCTGCTTGACGAACATGCACCCAAAATCGACCCGCCGGTCTCTCTGAAGGTCGGGGAGGCACAGGCAGAATGAGTGAGGACGTTCTTCTTGACGTGAGGGATTTGAAACAATATTTCCACATAAACAAGAAACTCACAATCAACGCCGTGGATGACATTTCCTTTTCGATCAGAAGAGGAGAAGTCTTCGGCATTGTGGGCGAAACTGGTTCCGGCAAATCGACAGTCGGACGGACGATCATGGGTGTGAATACCTTAACGGACGGCGAGATTTATTTTAAAGGAAAGAAGATTTCCGATAAAAAAAATCTTCAACCAGAACAAGGCGGACATACAGAAAAATATCCAGATCATTTTCCAGGATTCAACAGCTGCTCTCAATCCACATATGACGGTGGAAAAAATTATTGCTGAACCTTTAGTTGTAAACAATATTTTCAAGACGAAAGAGGAAATTGCTGCCGCAATTGATGAAAATCTTCGGCTTGTCGGATTATCCGAGCCGTTTAAAAAGCGGTATCCGGGAGAGATATCCGGCGGACAGAGACAACGGGTAGCTATCGCACGAAGTATTGCTATGAAACCCGATCTGATCATTGCCGACGAACCAATTGCATCTCTTGATATTTCGATTCAGGCTCAGATTGTCACTCTACTTCAGAATCTGCAAAAGGAACGGGGATTTTCCATTATTTTTATTGCACACGACCTTTCCATCATCGAGTTTCTTTCAGACAGGATTGCAGTTATGTTGAAAGGAAAAATCGTGGAACTGGCAGATACAAAGGAATTGTTTGAAAATCCGATACATGAGTACACACGTTCTCTTATATCAGCTGTACCGGTTCCCGATCCGGTATATGAAAGAAACAAGACCATTATTGAATATGATACTTCAAGGTTTGACGGCAGCGGCAGGATGACTGAAGTCTCAAAAGATCATTTTGTTCTTATCTAATTGTTACTGGCATTACTATGAATGATGAAAAAATTAAACAGGAAATTCCAAATGCATGGAACCAGGAGTCAGATTTCTACGACTCCCACGTATCGCACGGAATGAAATCAAATGAAGAGAAAAAGTTGTGGATAGAGGCTTTTTCGACAAAAATCCCACATGACACACCTCTTCAGGTTCTCGATGTCGGATGCGGAACAGGTGCCATGGGCCTGATTTTTGCTGAGATGGGACATACGGTTGAAGGAATTGATTTATCGGAAGGGATGATGGATGTCGGCAGAAAAAAAGCAGCCGAGATGCACCTTGCGATGAACTTTTCATCGGGTGATGCAGAGCATCCTCCGTTCGATGACGGGGTATTTGACGTGGTTGTAAATCGTCATCTGCTCTGGACGCTTCCAAATCCCGACACGGCCATTTCAAGCTGGTTCCGCGTTCTCAAACCGAATGGAACCTTAATGGTAATCGACGGAGTCTGGGATGACGGTTTCAGACTGAATACCGTAAAAAAGAAGATATCGCACAAAATTGCATCGTTAGTCGAGGCTCATCCGCATGGAGGAAAGAGCCGTTACAGTGATGAGGTGTCGTCTTATCTCCCGAACAAAGGAGGGACATCGGAAGAAAAGGCGACAGCATACTTTGAAAATGCCGGATTTACCGATATTACCGTCGTCAATTTGGATGCAATTACCGATGAACAGAGAAAGTATTTCAGCTGGTATATGAAGATCGCGCCAAAGGGCACCTATTACCTGATCTCGGGAAAAAAACCTGAAGCCACGTGAACGTTATATCGTTTTCAACAAAATTCGCGGTATCGCAATAATTTACCTGTTCATACCGAACATAAAAATTTCCTTGACTGAGAAAAATCTCAGTCAATCTTTCTTCTTTTGTTCAGCGAAGAGACGTATCGACTGGACCGTTCACCAGACAACATGGATTTAACTCAAATTATATGTATCCTGCAGATCAATATATACGGGAATGAGACAGATCGCCCTCTATGGAAAGGGAGGTATTGGAAAATCCACTACATCGGCAAATCTTTCGGCGGCATTTTCGGAAATGGACCTGGATGTTATGCAGATCGGCTGCGATCCAAAGCATGACAGCACACGGATGCTCATGCACGGACGCTGGATCCCAACCGTTCTTGAGCAGATGTACGATCATAAGAAGATCGAAAGCGAAGACATCATCTATCAGGGATTTGGGGACATCCGCTGTGTCGAGGCAGGGGGACCCGAGCCAGGGATCGGGTGTGCAGGCAGGGGAATCATCGCAACATTCCAGCTTTTGGAAAAGATGGATGCTCTCTACGGAGACGTTGTCGTATACGACGTTCTCGGGGACGTCGTCTGCGGGGGATTTGCGATGCCGATGCGTGACGGATATGCACAGGAGGTTTATCTCGTCACCAGCGGAGAACTGATGAGTCTCTATGCTGCGAACAATATCTGCAAAGCGATCGCGAGAATATCCGAACGAAGCACGGCAAAATGCCGGCTTGGGGGAGTGATCTGCAATGCAAAGAATATGGATAACGAACGCGAACTTGTCGAGGAGTTTGCAAAACGGATCGGATCACGCCTTGTCTGTTATATTCCCCGGAGCAAATCGGTCAGGGCAGCGGAGGTGAACTGTATGACGGTCATCGAACACGATCCAACGTCAACACAGGCGGCCATCTACCGGGACTGTGCCAAAACCATTCTGGAAAACACCGATCTTCGGATCCCGACCCCGCTTGCATTAGAGGAACTGGAAGAGCTTGCAAGAAACTATCTCTGAATCACGGATGGCCGGGTGCACCCTTACGGGGGCCCTTTCCGTCGCCTGTTTTATCCCCGGGGTAGTAACGGTAGTGCATGCTCCAAAAGGCTGTGCCCACCAGACGTTTTCCATGCTCCATGCGATGATGAACGAAGCGGAGACGAAAATCGTCCCGGAGATCCTTGTCTCGGGACTTTCCGACAAAGACGTCATCTTTGGTGGAGAGGATTGTCTCAGACAGGCTCTCGACCGGGCAGCAGCAAAGGATCCGGAGCTGATCATCGTTGTGACCTCCTGTGTTCCAGAAACGATCGGGGACGACTGTCTGGCCGTCTGCAGGGAACATGCATGTGCGAACCGGACCATCTATATTCCAACGTCCGGGTTTCTTGGCGGAAGTGCAAAGGACGGCGAGAATGCTGCACTAATCGGCCTTTCAAAGCTTGCAGAACCGGCGGATCCGATCCCCGGAACCGTGGCAGTGATCGGTGAAAAAAATCTGGAGTCGGAGGTTGAGGAGAATTTCGCCGAGGTAAGCCGGCTTCTTGATCTCCTGGGCCTGAGCGTTTCAGTCAGATTCTGCAGAAATGCCAACGTCGCAGAACTTCAAAAACTTGGAACGGCTTGCTGTTTTATTGTACGCGACGGAAGATCGGCACATGCGGGAAGAGAACTTGGAAAGAGATTTGGCCGACCGGTAATCAGCGAATTTCCACGGGGACTTTCCGGATCGATCGCATTTCTGCAGGAGACAGGAAAAGCTGCCGGTGTTTCCCAAGAAAAAATCGAAGAGGCGATCTTGAAAGAGACCGAACACCAGAAAAAGATGCTTGCGAAATTTTCGGATCTTGCCGGACGCGAGGTCTGCCTTGGGGTCGAACCTTTCGAAGGAACACTCGCCGTGGCAAAAGAGGCGCTCGAAAGACTTGGGATGGCCGAATCACCGACAGGAATCAAGGTCAGGCTTCCGTTCTATCTGCCGGTCGGTGTTTCCGGGACCGTGAAGATGCTCTATCTTTGGAGGAGGACGATCCTGCATGGATGAAGGGCTGTGCACTAATCCGGTCTGGCCGTGTGCCATGACCGGGGCCTGTTCGGTACTTGCAGGCTTTTCCGGGCTGAACGTGCTGATCCACGGATCTTCCGGCTGCTACTATTACCCCAGATCACTGCTGAAGGTTCCTTTGTTCAGCACGTATCTTCTGGAGTCTGAGATCGTGTTCGGCACGGTCGACCGATTGAGAGAGGTCGTGAACACTCTTTCGACGTCGAAGAAGCCGATCGCCGTTTTGAACACCTGTATCCCGGCACTCACCGGCGAAGATCTCTCAGGGGCATTTTCAGGCCAAGAGACGATCTTTATTGATGCACCCGGATTCCTCGGCAATGTCGAAGAGGGAGCAAAGATCGCCTTTGAACGGCTGGGGATCGAAACGGATGCATCGCGGGAAGGCGTGAACATCGACGGAGTCTCCCTTCTGGATCTATTCTGGCGGGGAAATCTGCACGAAGCACAACGGCTATTAACGGAAATGGGAATCCCGACCGCTCTATGTCTTGCAAAGGACAGTTATGAAAATCTGCGAAAAGGGGCAGCTTTGCACACCGTCTCGGTAAATCCTTCATACCCATCCGGAGTCGGAACGATGCTCGGCTCGTTTTTGTTCCCCGACCTGAAAGAGACCTGTGCGAAACTCGCGGATATATTTCCGAACGCTGATATCGAGCCGGTTCTCGAAGAGTGGAAGCGTGCCGATGAGCAGCTGTTCTACTCGAGCGACAAATATCTGCGAAAATATGAACCGCCGGTCGTTGCCGTCTGTGCCCAGGAAAGTTACGCTCTGTTTGCCAAAGCCATGATGGAGCGGTATTTCGGCTCGGATGTTCCGGTGATGCTTGCACGAAACCGGGATGCAGAAAGCATTCCCTTTGAAACCGATCTGACGAAGATCGCAGGGCAGATTGCCGGCAGTAATCCGGACCTCATCCTTGGATCCACATTCGAAGCAAACGCCTGTCCCAATACTGCATTCCTCGGCATAACGCCGCCTGACCGGAGCCGTGTCTCGATAGCGGCACGGCCGATTGCAGGAATCGAGGGCGGAATCATGTTCATGGAGAACGTGCTGAATACCCTGATAGATTCAGCTTCGTCAAAGCAGAAAAAGTGATGGATTTTCGTATTTTAATATAAATTTCGGTCGACCTTGATCGTCGTCAGTTTGACCGAATCGACACCTTTCAAAGACATCAGACGTTCCGCGAGCTGTTTGAGCTGCTCGCCTTGTCCACGAACCAAAATGACCTCGAGACACCGTTCATCGCTGACGTGCGAGTGGATCGTCGACTGAACGATCTGACGGTTTGCGTGCTGGATCTCCGTGATCGCTTCCATAAGTCCACGGTGATCGTGATCATAAACCATGGTTATGACGCCCTGACGCTCGCCCGAGACGTCGTTCATCCATTCGTAATAGGTGATATAGGAACGGATAGCATCACGGATCCCCTCGGACCTCGAAGAGTATCCCCGTTTCCCGATGATATCATCAAATTTATTCAGAAGATTTTCAGGCAGTGATATACCAATGCGTGATAGATCCGATTCTCCGACCATGCTGAAGTATTTGTTCGTTTCTCTATATTAGAGTTCTTACATAATCAGAATTAACCAGAGGGTTGTACGTACTTTGAATGAAAAAAGAGAGGTTAACTACTCTTCCCCGCTGTGGAGGAAGCGTAGACGATCTTTGCTGCGATAAGGATCACAACAAGAGCTGCAAATATTCCTATAATCAACGCTATGATTCCGCCGGCAACACTATCTCCAAGTGCATAGTCGGGCATAGGTGCTGCCCAGCCGATCGGATCTTCAGCCTCAATAATCTCATCGCCCGTTGCCGGAGCAAAGACTTCCTTTACGCCTCCGTTCACAAGCAGTGTGCTGTCAAGTCCATCTGGATCGCCTGATGCGAACAGAACTGCACAACCTCCGATAATAAGTGCTATAACAAGACCTACGACCAGGAAACTTTTGATTGGAACGGCCTTTTTCGTTGTATCTCCGGTCAGTTCCGGGCGCACGGTAAATATCAGGGTAACCACGATTGCGGTTATGACACCTTCGATGATACCGATGATCGCGTGATAGATGAAAATTGTTGGAAGACCAACTGAGATTGGAACGGCACCGATGATGGCGATTTCAAAGGCTGCACAACACGCAGCGATAACACATGCAAGCCACGCAGCTATAGCTGCAGGGACTGCAACCGGGACGTTCGGGAGAACGGATTTGATTCCTTTGTATGAGTAGAATCCGACGAATCCAGCGATAACACCCATGTTGATGATGTTTGCGCCAAGAGCCAGAACACCGCCGTCACCGAAGATGAGTGCCTGGATAACCAGAACTATCGCCTAATAAAGACGGCTGCAAATGGAGATCCGAGAATGATGGCTGCAAGAGCACCGCCGACCAAATGTCCGGAAACGCCGAATCCGGTCGGGAGATTGAACGCCTGAAGGGCAAAAATGCCTGCTGCAATGACTGCAAGGATTGGAATCTTCGACTTGTCGAGATTTTTCCTTGCCCAGTTTATTGCGAGAACAATAAAAACAAGAGCAATTATCCAGAATACGATACCAATAGGGACGCCAAGTCCGCTATAGCCAAACAGAAAATCAGGGATGTGCGTAGTGTTTCACCTGTATATTACAATAACACGTATTCAATAATAAGTATTACGGCACACGACGGATTATGGAAAAGGTATTATTTTAACACCATGAATTGAAGTATCGTATTATTTTTCCTCGGTGACCATCTCAAGAAGATCCTCGCCGTCCTCCACGTTCTTGAGACGCTCTTCGCCGATCACCAGTGTTTTACCGATCTTCTTCTCCTTGCGGTAGTCGGAGACCACGCACAGTGAGTGGGTCCCGGTGATCTGGGAGATGTTTCCGACAAGTTCCGCACGCTGCACGGTTTTCTGCGGCGATCCATAGCAGGTAAGGATGGTTTTGTTTTCAAACATTGCAAAGGCGTGGAACAGTGCCCGTCTCAGTTCCTGAACATTGATGCCGATTGATCTGAGATGATCTTCCGGCCGTTTCGGCTGGGCATCGGATTCGGGATTGTGTCCGGAGGCAAGCGATGCCGGGACATGTTCCTCTTCGGCAGGCGTGTAATGCAGAAGATCGATCGGCATCACGATATCGTCGTTGAAAAACTCCTCAAGCCTCATCGCCATCTCAAGGGTTGTACCCATTCCGCCTTCGTATTTGCTGATCGTCCGTCTGGAGACCCCAAGTGCGTGGGCGAGATCCCCTAGGGACATCGACTGTTCTTCACGCAGAGTCCGAAGTCTTTCGGCATCTATGTTTACGTACAGACCCCCCGGTGAAGCATACACGAGAGGGAGTTCGCCCTCTGCAAGATAATCATACAAGGTCGCCGAAGAAACCGCATTGATCCCGTATCGAAGGTAGATAGCTCCCCGCTCTAAAGCCACATCACGCGCGCGCTCCCCAATGATAAGGGGGACTGCGTGAAGATGCCGGGCGATCTTATCCAGGTCCCAGGCAATATCTTCGTTTACACTATCTATTTGTGAAAAGACTTTGATAACCAGCAGATTCTCTCCTTTCGATGTCATCAGGTCGAAACTTCTCGGGCGAATTTCGCAGCGTTCCGAGACATTGTATCCTGTCATCAGGAGGATACTGACCACGTTTTGGAGGAGCCTGTCATTGGACATAGATGTATAATCGTAATAGTAATGCGGTTCTATAAAATAATATCATTTATGCTGCTGGGCCTCGACGACACGGATTCACCGGACGGAATGTGCACCACATACCTTGGGGCACTGATAGCAAACGAGCTGACCCACCGTGGTTTTACGGTCACGAATCACCGTCTCGTCAGACTGAATCCAAACGTTATCTGGAAAACACGGGGCAATGCAGGTATCTGTATCGAGATCGCAGACGGCAACCCAATGGACGTTTTTGAGATCGCCTGCGAATTTGTGGAACGTTTTGCAAGATTCGAGTGCGAGAAAACGAATCCCGGCGTTGTTGTGGTCGAGTCTCCTCCGGATTCTGCATTTTATTACCAAGCTCTGCAGAGATTCTGCACGATCGAAGAGACGGTCGAACGGCTGGAAGCGATCGGCGCACTGTATAAAGGATACAAAAACGGGCGGGGACTGAACGGGGCTCTTGCTGCCGTATCGTCGGTCCTGCCGGACAAGACCTATGAGTGTCTTGCATATCGAAAGGCAGAGGTGCTTGGGACCCCGCGTGTTTTTGCAGAAGAGGGATTTTTTACCTCGGAAGGGCAGACGGCACCGCATACCTGGGATACGGTGGATTTTATTCGAAGAGAGATCGTCTGTATTCCCCACGGAAAAGATCCGGTTCTGTATGGCATACGTGGGGAGAGTGTGGAGTGGGTTAGAAAAGCGACAGGTTTTCTGGAGACTGAGGAGCCGGCGTTTTCGCAAGTATGGGAAACGAATCAGGGAACTGATACGCATCTCCTCCCGCTCCCGACCGATGGACCTGTAGACGGCGAATCCTACCGGTTTTCTGGCGTTGTCGATTCACTTCCGGTAACGAATCGCGGGGGCCATGTGCAGTTTACGATTTTCTCGAACGGCAAGAGTATCCAGGTGTTCGCATTTGAGCCAACCAAATATTTTCGAAATGCTGTTCGCGAACTTGTGATCGGTGACGAAATCACCGTCTGCGGAAGTTTTCAAAAAGGTGTCCTCCATCTGGAAAAGTTCAGGCCAACCGTTCTTGCATCGCAGAAAAGCCGATCATCTCCCCGTTGCCCGGTCTGTGGAGGAAGAATGACCTCAGCAGGAAAAAACAAAGGATACAAATGCCGGGAATGTTCAGGGAAAGTTCGGGATGTTCCGGATGTTCCGGATGTTCCGGATCAGGAACGAACTCTTCAAACGAAATGGTATGAAGTTCCGCCGGGATCGAGAAGGCATCTGGCAAAACCTGCCGTCAGAATGAAAGACGACATCTGAATTCTGTAAAAAAAAAGATTGGAAAGAGAGAGGGTTAGAAAAAATTGGGGTTATCCGGTGATGTACTCATCGGTCCTGACCCATGCTGCTGCCTCGATCGGCAGAACAAAGATCCGGCCATCCCCTTTCTTGCCGGTCCGTGCGTGCTCACGGATGACTTTTATCAGCATATCCACATCTTTGTCGGGGACGACAATCTCGAGTTTGGTCTTGGGCAGGGTTTTCACCTGCATTTTACCGGCCCTGTACTGAAGACAGACGCCGCCCTGTTCACCACGTCCGAGGACTTCAGTGATCGTGACACCCGGAATGTTGTTCTGCTCAAGTGCATTCAATACCTCATCCACCTTTTCAGGCCGGATGATAGCTGTTATCATTTTCATGTTCTGAAACCTCGTTTTGCTTATGCCTGCTCACCGTGCTGGGCAAGGTCCATACCAATGTATTCCTCATCCTCCGTAACCCGGAGTCCCATGGTCTTGTTGATGATCCAGCCGATGACGAAGGTCATTCCAAAGGCGTAAACCACTGCGATTACTGCATCGAGAATCTGAATTCCAAACTGCATCACGTTTCCTTCGAGAAGTCCGCCGACCCCGCAGATTGCAGAGACTGCAAAGACACCCGTAAGGATTGCTCCTGCGAAACCGCCCATGCCATGAATTGCCCAGGCATCGAGAGACTCGTCAAGCCCGGCCTTAATTCTCCAGGACAGGGCTGCGTAACAGACAGCTGCCGTGATGATACCGATCAGCAGTCCGCCGCCAACATTGACGTAGCCTGCTGCCGGGGTTATTCCGACTAATCCTGCAATTGCTCCCGAGATGAAACCGAGTGAGTTCGGCTTTCCGCTCTTCCAGGAGAGGGCCATCCACGTGAGTGCTCCGGTCGCTGCAGCTGCTGCAGTTACCAAGAATGCACTTGCAGCGAGTTGGTTTGCAGCAAGGGCAGAACCGGCGTTGAATCCGAACCAGCCGACAATCAGGAACATTCCGCCGATGAGTGTCATCGGAATGTTGTGGGGTCTGAACATCTGTTTGCCGTACCCAACCCTCTTACCAATGACTAAAGCAAGAGCGAGGGCTGCAAATCCAGAACTGATGTGGACAACTGTTCCGCCGGCAAAGTCGAGAGCACCGAGGCTGTATGCCCAGCCGCCACCCCAGGCCCAGTGTGCCAGAGGAGCATATACTAAGGTCAGCCACAGAAGACCTAAGACTATGTAGGAGGACATTTTGACCCTGCCGACAATACCTGAGGTCAGGATCGCAAGTGCCAGGCAGGCAAACATCATCTGGAAACAGACGAACAGAATGTCAGGTATTCCGCCTGTCACCCCGTCAATCGGGATCCCGGAAAGACCTATGTAGTCCAAAGACCACCCGATCACTCCGGCCACATCAGCGCCGAAGGCAAGCGAGTAGCCGATGATAATCCACTGAACAATTCCAAGGGCAAGAGCCACAAAGGACAGCATCATCGTTGAGATGACGTTTTTCTTCCTTACCATTCCACCATAGAACAGCCCTACTGCGGGAACCATCATCAACACTAATGCTGCTGAAATGAGAACCCAAGCTGTTGCACCAGTATCAAGATCCATGAGTAATTCACCTAAATCAGCACAAACAAATACAAATAAACCCGAAAAACAGTCCCGCCAGTAACCCCGTGGTGGACACCACCCCGGAGACCGAACTGTATTCCGGATTTTAAGTGGTGTTGATGTGCACTTATAATGTTTGTGCTCCCTGTATAAAATATTATGCTCCGTGTTAACAAGTGTCATGGTCAAGCAGAATTAATAACCATGAAGAGAGCATACCAGATATCCAGATGACACTGGAAGAAAAGATCACATTCTATTCCCGCGAAGACGCATCGGCGTTTCAGAAGTATCTCCGGGAAAAGGGATGTCCATCACGGATATCCGTCGAACACAGCTTCTCGGGAACACCCTACTTCGAAGGAAGCATATCGTCGATCCTGCAGCTTATAGATAAAATACATGCGCGGGAGTCGGACGCCGATCTGGATGAACTCAAAGCTGATCTTCTTGCACGCAAAAAAACCCTCGAAGAATTTTTTCAATCGCACAAAGAAGGCGACTGTCTGACGGATGCAACGCCGTCACAACTTCTTGCGCAGGCGGAGTCGATCGATGCGATGGGAGAGGATGTCCAAAAACAGGCAACCGACAAGTTCATGAATGCACTGATGATCCTTGGGACCCTTGAGGACAACGAACTTCTGGAAGTATCCGAAGAGAAGGAGTGCTACACGCTTCTTGGAACGAAAGAGCCGGGCGATCTCCGTGTTATGTATGCATATACCGATTTTAACGGCGTAACGGAAGAGGACCTGCACGAAACGGAGCTCGTCAGCCACATCAGAACCTCATCGACCACGGAATTCATTATCACCGCGGGTGCTGAGATCCTGTTTGTATCCGATATCGAGGATCTGACCGATATGCTGGATCATATGGATGTCGAAGATGACGAAGCGGCACGATTCGTGGATGCGGTCTTTTTCAAACAGGCTCTGATCGGTCAGATACACAAACTGGTCTCGGAAGGAAAACAGAGCGAGGCAGATCTGCTCACGGCACTGGATGCCCCCGCCTTCCCGCTCGAAGGAACAAAAGATGTGATTTCCTTTGATATATCCCCGGAGTATCTGTCAGGAGTCGTCTCAGACCTGAGAAAACAGGGTATTCTGTCAGGGAAAGACGGTAAGATTAAAAGCAGTTAACGCCATATAATACTGTTAGGTGGGGGATGTGGAGTACAAAGCAGTGTGGATACTGCTGCCCTCACCAATTGATCTGAATACTATTTTGCAGGAATTTCGGTACGTCATTATTTTTTATCGTTTTTCAACCCATTTTGAAACAAAATATCATGATAGATACCTTAATGCTTCCAGCATCCAATTGTAAAGTATCTGCCATCATTCGCGGAGATTCAGTGCGCCAAAAAACGCAGGAATGCTGAACCCATTTTTGTTTCATGAATGAGATCAACGAAATAACACAGAATATAGCCGCAATACAATAAAATATGACATTACTATCCAGAAAACCTCATGCTCACGCAGCAAACGGGGAGATGAAGTCATCATGAGAAAAAAAGCCGGATCCAAAATTAAAAGAGGCAAGACTATGACCTCAGCTGGAATTATTCTGATAGCGCTGCTCATCCTGATTGTTTTCGCGGCCGCGAGCACCGGATGGTTCAGCAGCCTTTTCGTGATGAAAAATCCGCTTCATGCAAAAGATGTACAGACAGTAGTCTCCGTCTATGGAGATGATGTGGTTATCTATGCCTCGGGAGGCAGAGATATAATCGAACTTCAGGAGGTCATTATCAGTATCAACGGCGTGCAGCTTACCGAAGAGCAGGCAAGACAGCCCGTTTACAGCAACACCTGTATTTTTTCGGGAGCCGTCAAAGATATTTCTGGCACCAGGGATATCTCAGTAAAAGGAGTATTCTCTGATGGAACGATCACCACGCTGAAATGTTGCAGCATTGACTGCAGTTGAGCTACTGCATTTTTATTTTTTCATCGGCAAGACATACCTATATGGGTATACCCGACCAACCATATCCAGCATTAAGGTCACAATCATGCATAAACATTGTAGTACCCCGGTCAAGCAGTTTATCCCACGCGGCAATATGACCGTAAACGAACTGGTCTGTGAGATGGGGAAAGCAGGAGCGTACAACGGCGGAAGTCTTTTCCACGCCGTTGAAGTCTACGAAAAAATGCTTTCCGATCCGGACATGACCAAGTTTTTCGCCCTTTCCGGAGCGATGGTCCCGGCAGGGATGGGTGGGATCGTATCGACACTTATAGAAAAAGGCCACATCGATGTTCTGACATCGACGGGCGCGAACCTCACCCATGATGTCATCGAGGCAATCGGCTGTCATCACTACCACGGCAAAGCGGAGTGTAATGATGTCGAACTCAGAAATGACGAAGTAAACCGTATTTACGATGTCTTCCTGCCGAATGATGCATTCGAGGATCTGGAGGATTTCATTCAGGATATATACTGCGGACTTCCCGAACAACCGATCACGATCAGCAACCTTCTGAAAGCAATCGGCGAGGAACTCGATACGGGAATTCTTGCAACGGCAGCAAAACACGATGTTCCGGTCTACTGCCCGGCATTTCAGGACTCGGTTCTGGGTCTCCAGTACTGGATGTTTTCCCAGTTCCACAAAAAGACGATCCTCGACGCGATCGGCGATATGCACGTTCTCCTCAATCAGGTGTTCAATGTGAAAAAGGCCGGGGCAGTTCTCGTTGGCGGAGGAGTCCCGAAGAACTTCACCCTGCAGAGCATGCTGATGACGCCAAACGATTTCACCTATGTAATCCAGCTTACCGGAGACCGCCCCGACCTTGGCGGACTGTCCGGAGCGACGCTTGACGAAGCAAAATCCTGGGGTAAGATCGGCGAAGGGGGGACCGGCGTTACCGTCTACGGCGATGCCACAATAACACTCCCGATCCTTGCCGCTGCAACCCTGGAACGAATGGAGAGAAAGTAAATGGCTGAACTTCTGCTCGCGCTTGATGTTAAGGGAAAAGAAGAGGCAGTTCGCGTAGCCAGAGCATGTGAAGGGGAGCTGGCTGCGATAAAAATCGGCTACCCCCTTGTCCTTTCGACCGGGATGGGAATCGTAAAGGAGCTTGCACAATCCAATATTCCGATCATTGCCGATTTCAAAGTTGCCGATATTCCAAACACCAACTCCCTCATCTGCGAAGAGGTCTTTGCAGCGGGATGTTCGGGGATCATCACCCACGCATTCTGCGGATCGGACTCTCTCCAAGCGATCGTGGACGGAGCACATGATCACGGAGGACGTGCCTTTGTCGTCTGCGAGATGAGTCACCCGGGCGCGCTCGATTTTCTGAGCGGTGCAAATGCCGAGCGAATGGCAAAGATGGCAAAGGAGGCGGGAGCTGACGGAATCATCGCTCCGGCGACAAGACCGGAACGAACAGCAATTCTTCGATCCATCATTGGGAATTCGATGAAGATCTATTCGCCGGGCGTGGGCGCTCAGGGGGCACAGCCTGAAGATATTAAAAAATATGTGGACGGGATCATTGTCGGCCGTGCCATCTACGAATCGGCAGATCCGGGCAAAGCAGCGCACGACTTCCGCCAGCGTGCCCTCTGATTTTTTTTCTTATTTTGCGGGCTGACCCGCAGGGGCAATCTTAGCGGAGGCGGGTTGGCGACGAAGTCAACGACCTCAGCTGAGCAAGGCTTTGCCTTGGGAGTCAAATCTCCGATTTGCGACCTTCGGGTTATGTAACCGTGAATATCATCTATTCACACTCAGCATTACATATCCCGAGTAGAGGCAAAACCAACACGTCGCCCCTCCATTTTTCTTATTTTCTCGGGAAGTAGGACAGCAGATCCCATGCAAGGGATTCGGCCTTCTTTTCATTGGTCATCATCGTATCAAGACGATGGGCGCCGGGCACTTCGATTGCCGTGTCCTTGATATCCTGAATAAAGAGATCCACGACGTCTTTGTAGACCTGCCAGGTTCCATACGACGTGGATTCATACCCCCAGGCCTTCATCAGAGCAGCAGCCGGACCGCTGACCGGGCGGTTTCCGATAAACGGACTTACCGCCACCGTAAACGTATTCTGCAGAGCCTCGCGGACCCCGGCACACTCGAGGATCGGGCCGATGCTCGTAACCGGATTTGAGGGGCCGATAATCACGCCGTCGCTTTCCTTGATTGCCGAGATGACCTCGGGCGTGGTTTTCAGCGGGGAGCCGTCGGTTGTTTTTCTGACGACCCCTTTGATGTTCACGTTTCCACGTTTTGCCACCCAGTATTCCTGATAATGCATCAGGGAGTCATCCTCGCAGACGACGTATGATGCAACACTCTGATCCGACATCGGTAAGATCCGGGCCGAAACGCCGTAGCCTTTCGCGATTTTTTCCGTCGCTTCGGTGAGAGTCATTCCCTGTCTGAGAAACTCTGCTCTGGCAATATTGGTGGCACGATCTTTGTCTCCGAGAGGAAGGAGTTCGGTGTAGCCGAGTTTTTCCATTGCATGGAACGTCTCGAACGAGTCGCCACGAATCCCCCACCAGGAGTCGGTATTCAAAAGACCGGAGAAGAGATACTGAACGGTATCGATGTCCGGAGAAACGTACAGTCCCGACATCCAAAGGTCCTCGGCCGTATTGACGACGACCGTTATCTCGTGGTCGCGCAGGATCTGCCGGAGACCACGGATGAGTTTGGGTGTTCCTGTTCCGCCGGAGAAAACAGTAATCATGGTACAGGTAATTGGACGGGGGAGGATATGAAAATTATGAATTGGCGGGAAGCTTTGCTTTCAGCGCGGAAACGAACTCGTCGGAACCGGAAACGCCGGGCGGAATGATCGCTCCCTGCAGAGAGTCCACATAAATGTATACGGCCCCATTTTCATTCACTATATCCCGTATCGACGAATACGGCGATACGGAAAGGTTTGGACCAATCGAGAAGTGCATGCCGTCGTCTTCAAGCGAAAGACTCGCCTGTGTCTCCCAGGGCAAGCCGGATTTTCCTTCACGCAGGAATTTTCGCAGATTCTTTTCGATGATTTTCCAGTAGAACTTCGGATAGATCCAGTAGATCAGTGCAAAAACTGCCACGCCGGCTAAAACCCCGGCCCAGACATAGGTAAATCCGGAAAAGGTCACTGCGATCAGAATCGGCAGGAAAAAGCATACGATCGCCATATAGACACGCGAACGCGAGAACTGTTTTCTCATGCTCGGCGAACGTGAGTAATGAGATTTATTGAAAGCGATATAATCATTCTCAGTTAAGGTATACGCAAGATGCATCACCATTCGGTGGGTTGCAAACATACAAGAAGCTTCGCTAAAAAATTATTTTTTTGCCGGAGTGATCTTTCGGCAGCAGCCCGTACACTCTCCCGGAATATCGAGCGGGAATCTGCCGGTGGAACATCCCATACAGAGATCTTCTGCCGGAATACCGATAGATGCCACGAGATCTTCCAGAGATACATACTGAAGGGTCGTTGCATGGATCTTTTCGCGGATCGATTCAACATCGAGACCCGTAGCGATCAGTTCCTCACGGGAAGCAAGATCGATACCGAAGTAACACGGAGCGACGATCGGAAGCGATCCGATCCTCAGGTGGACCTCTTCGGCACCGAAATCTTTGACCATATCGACGATTCTAAGAGACGTCGTTCCCCGAACGATACTGTCATCGACCAGGATAACCGATTTTCCAGCAACATGGTGGCGAACCGGATTCATCTTCATCCATACGGCATTTTCCCGAAGGGTCTGGGTAGGCATGATGAATGTCCGACCAACGTACCGGTTTTTGAGCAGTCCTTCGATATACGGAATGCCGGATGCCGATGCATAACCGGTCGCAAAGGCAATGCCCGAATCGGGAACAGGCGAGACGAGATCGGCTATCGGCGGGTTTTTTGCCAGACACGCACCGATTCTTCTTCGGGCGTCGTAGACAAGCACGCCGTCGATGACCGAATCGGGCCGTGCGATATACACGTATTCGAATACACAGTATGCTTTATGATCCGATTCGAGAACCTGAAGGTGAGAAACGCCGTCTTGTGTTATCGTGAGAAGTTCGCCGGGACGAACGTCCGCCTCAAACGTTGCCGAAAGGATATCCAAAGCAACGCTTTCGGAAACGGCGACATACCCGAAATCGGTTTTACCGTAGCAAAGCGGTTTTGTCCCGAGAGGATCTCGGAATGCATACAATACCCCATCAAGAATGGCGACTCCTGCATATGCGCCGGAAAGCCTCTGCATCGTATTCACGAAAGCCTCTTCGGCCGAAACGCCGGAGATCAGCTCGTGGGCAATCATTGCCGCAATCAGTTCGGCATTCGTTGTCGATGAAAAGATGTGCCCCTTTTCCTCATATTCACTTCTGAGTGCCTCGCGGTTGATCAAAGCAACTGAAACGGTAATGGAGAGTTTGTGGTCTTTGAAATTAAAGTTGAACGGCTGAATATTTTCCTTTCTGCCGCGGTGTGCTTTCTGGGTATACAAAACCTGTCCAATACCCACGTTACCTGCCAGTCGGCTCAGTACTTTTTCGCAAAACACGTCGGAAAGCTGCCCGGGCCCCTTATGCATAAAGAATGCACGCCCGTCAAAAGTAGATATGCCCGCTGCTTCCTGCCCTCTGTGCTGCAGGGCATGCAGAGCATAATAAAGGGGGTACGCGACACCTCGAGAGTCGACGATGCCTGCAATACCGCTCATATTACAACCTGTTTAATTAGTTATCTGCTGCTTTTTTCGTCCAGTTGTACCCACGGATTTTGGAGCTCTTACCAAAACCGCATGATGAACATACACCGTGCCGTGCGTGGAAAGACTGTTTGCCACAGCGGCGGCAGATGATGTGGGAGTGCTTGTTGCGCAGACCCATTGATGGAGTGCCTTTTGTCATTGGTTAAATTCACCTCGATTTTATTCTACGGAGGGGGAGATGTAGATTACGTTGTCTCCACGCACGATCAAAGTGCCCAGTGAAACAGTAACATTCTCCCCTTCTTCCTCTGCCTTGTCAAGAACCAGGTTCATGTGAACGTCGTATCCCTGAAGAACTCCACGGATCTCCCGTCCACCTTTCAGTGAAATGATTACCGGCTGGCGGTTCAGAACCTGATCTAAAATTTCAAGTGGTCGCTTTGTCATTGGATTACCTCTCGTTTCTCTCAGGGAGAGAGTCCGATTACGTTTTTTTCCGGCACACAGTGCCGGACCTGCACGAAAAACCCTTTGGCCTTTCATGTACGTTTCGGACGTCACACAAGCTAGAGACTCATGGACGAGTGCTTAATGTATATGCCACCCAGACACATAAAGATAGCGGGAATCGAAGCCTGATTAACTGGCTTGTATAGTGAAGAAAATACCGGGCAATGCCTCCGTCACGGAGTATATTTAATTCCACGGGCCAAATAACTGTATAACACATGGCAGACCTTATCATTAAAAAACGCCACGCCATCAAAAAAAGTCAGCTTGCAGCTTTGATGACAAAACTTACCGAGAATATCGGAGAAGATGCAGCTTTGTACAATGCCCCCATGATCGAGATCGCGGAGACGGCATCCAAATTCAATATCTACATCATCGATAAAAAACCGCTTATCATGGAGAAGGATGACTGGGCTTTCCCTACGCTTCGCGGAGCTGTCTCTCGTCCGTTTTCAGGAAGACGGATCGTGGTCGATATGGGGGCGATCCCCTATATGATTAACGGCGCCGACGTTATGCGTCCCGGAATTGTGTCGGTCACGGATGATGTAAAGGCCGGTCAGCCGGCGCTCGCCGTTGACGAAAGTCACGACAAACCCCTCGCGGTTGTACTTCCTCTGTATGATGCGAAGGATATCATCGCGCTTGAGAAGGGAAAGGCGGCGAAAAATCTGCATTACATCGGTGACGAGCTCTGGAATCTGGAGATCTAGAGACCCCACACAGATAGAATTAAATAACCAACAACTAAACTATTTTTCATATGGGATTTCTTGACGGAGTATTTGGCTCAAAGGATAAAGCAACAGATGAAGATACCTACATGAAGCTTGATCTGCAGGCATACGAAGGAGCGGTCGGCGAAAGCGAACCGGCAACGATGTATGTCAAGGTCGCAAGCGTCTGCGATATCAAAGACTGTCCAAAAATAAAAGACGAAATCTACAACGGAAATATTGTCATCATCGACATCACCAAACTGAAGCTCGACAAGATCATGTTCGACCGGGTAATGGGCGATCTGCGTGCCGTTTCCCGCGATGTAAACGGTGATATTATCGGCCTTGGCGACCAGCGCTATGTGATCGTCGTGCCGACCGGCGTCCGTATTTCCCGCGAGAAGCTCGGCGGGTACTAAAACCCGATGCGTCAGGTAATTCCCGCCCCCTGCCCGGACTGCGGAAAGGATATCGAATACATCTACGATACGGAAAATATTCCGTATTTCTCCGATATACTTCTCATCTGCGGTGTCTGCAACTGCGGCTTTAAGATCGTCGATACGATGATCATGAACGATCACGAGCCAAGCCGGTGGGAGATGAAGGTGGAGACACCGGAGGATCTGGATGCCCGGGTCGTTCGAAGCATGCAGGGAGAGATCGACATCCCGGAGTTCGGCATAAATATCCGTCCGGGTCCGTCGTGCTTCGGATTCGTTTCAAACATCGAAGGCATTCTTGAACGGGCAGAGGATGCGGTAAAACGCGCCGCGATCTCCTGCGGAGGAGATGAAATCTGCCGGGCGGCGGAACTGCAGGAAGAGATCGCAAAAGCAAGAAAATCCGAAATACCCTTTACCGTCGTCATAACCGATCCGAGCGGAAACTCAGGGATCGTTTCCTCTAAAGCAAAAAAGACCAAACTCGATATTGAGCCGGAACCTGACGGATACTCCGTGAAACCGCTCGCTTAAACCCAGAATGGATAATCCCCGATACATCCCGACCGCTGAGGAAATAAAACGCCTCAGCACTTTTTTAAAGATACGAAGCCTGCCCGATCTTGAAAAACAGACAATCCAGTACATCGAAAAGGTTACCGGAAAAACCTGGAACGACGAGACGGTTCTGGAAAAAATACGGAACGCGATCATCGCCCAAAAAGAATCATACTGGAAAGAGGGGGTCAAAAAAAGTGTCTCCTACAAAGGAGCATACAGCGTTCTCGGCTACATGGCATACCAGATGCCCGGATATGTCATGGAGTTCTCCGAGTTTTTTGCCGGACTCGTTACCTCCGGCTTGATTCAAAAACATGTGAAGGTCCTGGATATCGGATCCGGACCCGGGACCGTTTCGATCGGTATCGGCCGTGTTCTTTCCTGTCTGGACAACATGACGGCCGAGATCACGTCTCTTGAACAGTACGAGACCCATATCGAAGCATATCAGGCGATCGTGCCCGAATTCCTGAAAAATGCCGGGGGAAAAGTCACTGCGGAAAAACCGATCCCGCAGGATATAACAAAAGAGATTCCCGAAGGAGAGTTCGATTTGATCGTCTGCTCGAACGTCATCAACGAACTGAGCGGTCTCGATTCCGAGAAAAAAGCAGAGCTTGTGATGGCGCTTTCGAATCATCTCGTTTCCGACGGGAATCTGGTTATCCTCGAGCCCGCCGATCTGGCGAATGCAACGATGCTCCGCGATCTCTCCCGTGATGTGAAAAAACGGGGTCTTACCATCTACGCTCCCTGTAACGATCTTCGGGGCGTGTACTGCACCGTTTCTCCCTGCTGGTCATTCCGTTCATATGCCGATATCAAGCCGACGGAGCTGATGTTCGTACTCGGTGGGGCCGAAGAAAAATTCAGGTTCGTGAACACGGATGTGAAGTTTTCGTACACGATTCTTCGAGTCGACGGGCACAGAAAATGCGGATACAAAATCCCGGCGGAGGCAAAGCGGGCACGGTTATCCCAGCTGAAAAAACATCTGGAAAAACGTATTCACATCACAGTTTCCGTGATGTCGGCCGACATCGGCGATGCGAAAAATTATCTGTTTCTGGTCTGTGACGGGACCGGAACAACGCCGGCATATGTGGCTCTCCCGGCATTTCACCGGACTCCCGAACACGAAGCTCTGCTTACGGCATCCTACGGATCGGTGGTTGCAATCGATTCGGTGCTGGTCCGGTTCAATAAACAGCAGAACGCCTACAATCTGCTGATGGGCAGAGAAAGTTACACGAGAATGATTGCAGGAACCCCGACGGGAAACAAAGCGCCGGACAAACTCGCACTGCTGAAGGAAAAATACGGGAAAAAACCTTCGCCGAATTATCGCGGAAAAAAGACGGGGAAATCTTCGGGCAAGAGATAGAGTTTTTTCGTTTACTTTTTTTGGAATCTTTCTCTGAGAATACTCCAGTCTCGGCAAATTCAAGTGCGATGATCGCATACTATTCACAGTATGAGAAATATTATTATTGTCGGGATCGTGACCATCGCCGTCATTTTTGCGGCCGGATGTATGGCCCCCGGAGCAACTCCCGACCCAATCATTGGAACCTGGAGTGCAGATGAACCCGAACTGTTCAACGATACGGAGTTCACGTATATCTTCAATGCGGACGGGACCGGGAATGCCGTCGAGACGTATGAAGATCCTGTAGTAACCACTGATGTATACAATCTTACCTGGAAATCGACCGGCAACGGGACCTATGAGGCGGCATTTGCACATCAGCTGATTTTATCCGAGGATGCGAAGGTCTTTACCATTTTAGGCGACGGATCTGGTGACCAATTCACGGGAGATGGATTTGTCGGCGTCTGGACGAAGGATACGCCTGAGGAGTTCGACGGCGTGCTCTATGAAGCGAAGTTTGTATTTTATGAAAATACGACCGGGTTGTTTTCCTGGTATTACCAGAATAATGCCACGCTGGAATCCAGCTATCCACTTGTGTGGTCGGTAGAAAACGGCGTTTACCGTTATTCGTATCCGGATGATGTTTCAACATTCACTCTCGGAACCGGTGGAATCCTTACCGAGACCTGGGATAACACAACCTATACCTATACCTATACCTATACCTATACCTATACCTATACTCGGGTATAGGAACCACTTTTTTAATAGGAGTTACGCGGTGCGGTTTTAACCGGAAAAACCGAAGTTCGTATGAGAGGTACTTCGATTTCGTGTACGGCATTCGTTTTGACACAAGAGAAAAACCAACCGCGAACCGCAAATCGGAGATTTGCTCGCAAGTCTATCGACTTGCACAGCTAAGGGAGAGCCTATCGGCTCACCCCGCAAAAGAAAAAATTAGTTGATTTCCACGCCCTTGAGCGTGACTTTGTGTTCTTCGATCACACGACCAACGACTTTTGCCCCTTCGACCATGGAAAGAACGGCCTCCACACTCTCTTTTGGCACGATGAACACAAAGCCCATACCCATGTTGAATGTACGGTAGAGTTCATTCATCTCGAGATCTCCCTTCTCGGCGATCCATGCTAAAATCTCCGGGACTTCAAGCGGATCTTCGATTGCAAAACCGTAGCTGGAAATTCTCAGGAAGTTCAGCAGACCTCCGCCGGTAACGTGACACATCCCGTGTACAACGGCTTTGCTGCAGACGTCGAGGACTTCCGAGTAGATCCGTGTTGGAACGAGCAGAGCCTCGCCGACGGTTCTGCCGGATGGAAGGATCGTCGAATATCCACCGTTTTCTTCAGCAACTTTCCGTGCAAGCGTATAGCCGTTCGAGTGGACGCCGGTGCTTGCCACGCCGATGATGATATCGCCCGGAGCAACTTTTTCGCCCGTAACGACCTTATCCTTGTCCTGAACGCCAAGACAGGTTCCTGCAAGATCGAGACCGTTGATCATTCCTTTAAGGGTCGCCGTCTCGCCACCGACAATGTTAAGGTTGGAAAGGCGGGCCCCTTCGTTAAGACCGACACCGATCTGGATCATCTGTTCGGTATCGATACCTTCCGTTGCAATGTAATCGACGAATGCGATCGGCTCGATGTTCATCACATACATGTCGTTCACATTCATTGCCATGCAGTCGATACCGACCGTTGTCCAGTCCTGAAGATCGTCGGCGATCCGCATCTTGGTTCCGACACCGTCAGTACATAGCGAAAGAACTTTGCTGCCGAAATCGATCATACCGGCAAAGTGGCCGACATCGCCGACCATGCCGTGTTCGCCGGTGCGTTTGTAGCTTAACTGATGGATCAGAGCTTTGACCCCGTCGGCCTCAAGATTGATGTCGACCCCGGCTTCTTTGTACGAATATTTTTTTGTCATGCTTCCTCCTTGTCGAGATCATACTCCTCGTGGATGGCTCTTACGGCACGAACGCCGTCTGATTCCTTCACCACGAACGAAACGTTCACTTCCGAACCCTGCGAAATCATCATCACATTGATTTTTGCAAGACCAAGGCCGTGGAAAATCCGGTAAAGGGTGCCGGGAGTGCCTGCCATTCCGGCACCGACGACCGAAACCACATTCACATCCTTGGCAAATGTGTACTCACGGATCAGACCTTTTTCTTTGATCCTGATCAGGGCTTTGTTTGCAGCATTCACCTGTTCTTCGGTGATGATCAGCGAGATGTTCATCTCGGACGAACCCTGGCTGATGAGCATAACGTTCACGCCGGCCTGAGCAAGCGAGGCAAAGATATCGCCTGCAACACCCGGCTTTCCGGTGGCAAATCCGCTGATGCTGATCATGCAGCTGTTTTTAATCAGCGAGACGGCTTTGACAATGCGTTTGTCGGCATGGCTTTCTTTGATGACGACGGTTCCCGGGTGGGTCGGGTTAAAGGTGTTCTTGACATAGACCGGGATGTTCTTCTCCATTGCCGGGAGAAGAGCACGGGGATGGATTACTTTCGCACCAAAGGAGGACATCTCCATCATTTCCAGGAAGGAAAGCGAATCGATGACACGTGCTTCGGGGATCATTCTGGGGTCTGTCGTCATAACGCCATCCACATCGGTCCAGATGATGATCTCTTCGGCATCGATGCCGGCGCCGATGATCGCTCCGGAGTAATCAGAACCGCTGCGTCCGAGCGTGGTTACCGCTCCTTCGCCGGAACATCCGGCAAATCCCTGAATAACCGGGACCTGGGCCCCAAGCTTCGAGCCGATCCGCTCCATGATCCTTGGATAACTTTCCGGCAGAGCGGTGGCCCCTCCGTGAACGCCGTCAGTGAGAATCCCTGCATCGCACCCGCTTATCTGAAAAGACGGGATGCCTGCCTGCCGAAGCGCCACCGAGACGATCGGGGCAGAGAGTTTTTCACCAAAGGAGATTATGTAATCACGGGAACGGGGGGTGAGTTCTCTGAGGTGATTAACGGCGATGAGGATATTTCTGAGCCGCTCGAGGCGTATGTTTATGTGAGCGGTGACGTCTTCGACATAATCCGGTGCAACAATCCGAAGGGCCGTTAAATGCCGGTCCCTGAGATTGTCAATGAAATTATCCAGATTCTTCTTGTCAGTACAGCTGACAATCCCTTCAGCCTCCGTGATTATCTGGTCGGTGACCTTCGTCATTGCTGAAACGACGACGGCTATTTCATTACCTTCCTCACGGGATTTTTTGATGAGATCAACGACTTTCGCGATACAGTCTGCATCGCCAACCGAAGTTCCACCGAATTTCATTACGAGACGCATCTTATTGGTAACACCTTTGGGTAGTTATGTAGATTATGGGTCGTGTCAAGAGATATACTCTGCGGGATGGGGAACAAAGGATATCAATTATTCGGACCAACACTCCTTCATGAAGAAAATGCGAATCGTCGGTATAGCCCTCCTCGCCTTAATCCTGCTGACGTTTTCGGCAGGCTGCACGGCACAGACGGATGAGCCGTCTTCGTATACCGACAAGGATGGAAATATTTTCACGGGCGATGAGACTGCAGGCTCCGTCCAATTCATTGACGGATCGAAAACCGAGTGGTTCACCGACAACGACGGAAATATCAGATATACGGCAACAGAACCCGACGGGACCGTGATAAAATATTACACGACGCCGAACGGCGAGACGATTCTGGAAGCATAACCTTCCTTTTCCCCTGCTTTTATCCCCTCCCTCTTCCAATACATATAATTAAGGATTCGAAATGGGCATCGAAAACACAAAAGACTGTCACGTACTTGTCATAGGTTCGGGCGGCGCTGGAATACGTGCCGCCGTTGAGGCGGAAACGTTTGGCGAGACGATCATTGTCTCGAAAACGATCACCGGCAAAGGCGGGTGTACCGTCATGGCAGAAGGCGGATTCAATGCTGTGTTGAATGAAGAAGATTCGATACAGACCCATTTCGAGGATACGATGAAGGGCGGGGCGTTTCTCAACGATGAATTGCTCGTGCAGACGCTCGCAAGCGAAGCCCCGAACAGGATCCGGGATCTGTTCTCTTGGGGAGCCGTCTTCGATCTGAAAGAAGACAATACGATAGCTCAGAGACCGTTCGGCGGTCAGCGGTGTGCCCGGACATGTTATGCAGGCGACCACACCGGTCATGAATTGGTGATGACCCTTTTAGAAAAACTCCGGGGTTCATCAGTCGAGATCGAAAACGAAGTGACGGTCCTTGACCTTCTTTCCATCGACGGAAAAGTAAACGGGGCGATAACTTGTGACCGCGAAGGAGAACTCGGAGTTATTACAGCTGATGCGGTGATTCTTGCAACCGGCGGGGCCGGTCAGGTGTATGATACAACGACCAACTCGACGGCCGGGACCGGGGACGGATACGCCCTTGGATACCGGGCCGGAGCACAGCTCATCGATATGGAGCAGGTCCAGTTTCACCCGACCGGAGCCGTGACTCCTAACGACTCACGCGGAAGGCTGATCACCGAAGCGGTCAGAGGGGAGGGAGGCATCCTGAAAAACGCACTCGGCGAACGGTTCATGACGAAATACGATCCGGCACGTATGGAGCTTTCCACCAGGGATGTCGTGGCAAGAGGGATTGCCACCGAAGTTCTCGAAGGACGGGGCACCCCCCACGGAGGTGTATGGCTGGATGTGAGTCATCTTTCGCGTGAACAGATCGAAACCCGCCTTCCGATCATGCTGAATCAGTTCCTGCAGTTCGGCGTGGATATCAGAAACGAACCAATGGAGGTCGCACCGACCGCTCATCACTTCATGGGCGGGATACAGATCACGACTGAGGCAAAAACAACGGTGTCCCATCTTTATGTAGCCGGAGAAGTAACCGGTGGGGTCCATGGAGGAAACCGGCTTGGAGGAAATGCCCTTGCCGATACGCAGGTATTTGGTAGAAGAGCAGGAATCTCGGCAGGTAAAACCGAACGGACGATACGAAAAATCGACATGGATCAGATCACGGCCGCTGAAAACAAACTGGAATCCTATTATAAAGGCACGGCGAGATCCGCCGATATCAGGCGGGCCATGAAGATGATGATGTGGAACAATGTCGGGATCTACCGAAACGAACTCGACCTGAAAGTTGCCGAGCGGGAGATCAAAAAACTGCAGAACACACCCCTGAAAATCGCTTCGCCCCGTGAACTCTCCGATGCCGTGATCACAGAAAATATGCTGCTTGTCGCACAGCTCGTTATCGAGGGAGCTCTTCTGAGAAGAGAGTCGAGAGGGGCTCACACCAGAACCGATGTGAAGCAGAGCTGGACGAACGAGACATCGCCGTTTGGCCACACCTTCTTTGTCAATGGCAAATCTGGCATCGAGATTCTGGAGGACAGATTATGAAAGTAACCATCTCCCGTTTCGATCCGGCAGCAGGCGTTCCTCCAAAATTTGTTGACTATGATGTGAGCGTTAAAGATTCGGCACGAGTACTCAATGTTTTGGATGCAGTCCGCGATACGATCGACCCGGAGTTTGCCTACCGACACTGCTGCCGGGGCGGGCAGTGTGGTTCATGTGCAGTCCGCGTGAACGGAGAACCGGTTCTTGCCTGTATGCAGGAGGCAAAGGAAGGAGACGTCATCGAACCCCTCGAACTGCCGAGGATCAGAGATCTCGTTACCGATATTGCCCCGGTAATGGCCCAGATCGCCTGGATGAACAGCGGATGTGACTGCACGCCGGTCACGCAGAAGGAGATTGAGGAGATGAAACCCTTGAGGGAATGCATCGAGTGCTACTCCTGCATCTCCTCATGTCCGGCGATCTCGGCCTCGGATTACAAGGGTCCGACAATCATGCGTCAGGAGCAAAGACTTAACCTCGACCCCCGGGACAAAGCGGACCGGATCCTCGAAGCGATCGACAAGGGTCTTTTTTCCTGCACGACCTGCCATAAATGCGTCGAGGTCTGCCCAAAAGAGATCGAGACGCCAAGAAAGGCTATCGAAAAACTCCGGGCAGAAGCGGCGAGAAGAGGGCTTTCCCTTCCGGCACACAAAGCCCTTGCTTCTCTTATAGAGAAAACCGGCCGGTCGATCGAGCGAAAGGAACCAACCTTCCTTGAACGGGTGCCGGATGTTATCGAGCCCGAAGGCGAGGTCAGAGCAACAGTCGGATTTTTCGTTGGATGTATGTTCAACGGACGAGTCATTCAGCCGGCCTTGGATGCGATGGAGGTTCTCAGGAAAAACGGGATCAGGATTATCATTCCAAAGGATCAGGTCTGCTGCGGATCTCCGCTGATCAGAACCGGCCTTTGCGGGTTCATCCCGGAACTGCAGAAACGAAACATCGATGCTTTTGTGAAAGCAGGCGTGGACACGGTTCTGACGATCTGTGCAGGCTGCGGGTCAACGCTGAAAAACGATTACGACACCCCATTCAGAGTGGTAGACATTACGGAATTCCTCTGCGAACTGGGATTCAAAATCCCGGAAAAAGTGGAAGGCACCTACACGTATCATGATCCGTGTCATCTCCTTAGAGGGCAGGGCATCTCGGAACAACCCAGAATCCTCCTGAACTCGGTCGCCGAACGATTTGTAGAAATGCCGGCAAGATGCTGCGGAGCAGGCGGCGGTGTGAAGTCGGGACTCCCGGAAGAAGCGGCAAAAATCGGAGCGGTTCGTGCCGAGATGGTAAAAGAAACCGGGGCCGATTACATTGTAACGGTCTGTCCGTTCTGCGAGTTCCATCTTCATCAGGTGACCGGACTGCCGGTAAAAAATATCGCGAGCCTGATGCTGGAAGGCTACCGCAAACAAGAAAAATAAAAATAAAAATAAATTATTCTTTTTTCTGGCCGTTTTTAGCTGCAAGAGCACTCATATAGGCACTGACTGCCGCAGTAACCGCGATGGTTTTCTCTTTTCCCTGACGGAGCGAATCCCCAAGCTGATTCATCCGGGTCTCGCTCTCGCGCATATATCTTGTGAGAGACTGGGTGATCGTCGGATCCTGCAGGAAATGCGTGTGGGTGTTTCCTGCGATGAACTCTGGATTGTTCATGACGGCGTAATGGAGAGGGAGGGTCGTTTTTACGCCGATGATGACGTATTCGGTGAGGGCACGGCGCATTCTCGCGACAGTCTCTTCACGGGTCATTGCCCGTGTACAGAGTTTTGCGATCATCGAGTCATACAGAGGCGGGATCGAGTATCCTGCATGGATGCAGCTGTCGATCCTGATGCCCGGACCTCCCGGAGACCGGTAGCGGGTTATTTTGCCAGCATCAGCCTGGAAGTTGTTCATCGGATCCTCGGCATTCACCCGGCACTCGATCGCATGCCCACGGCAGGTGATCTGATCCTGCGCATACGGTAGAGGTTCGCCGGTTGCGACCTGAATCTGCATTCTTACCATATCCAGTCCAGTGATCAGCTCGGTCACGGTGTGTTCGACCTGCAGACGGGTGTTCATCTCCATGAAGTAATAATTTCCCGAATCATACAGGAACTCGACGGTCCCGGTATTTTCATAATTGCAGGTTTTCGCAACCGTCATCGCAGACTGGGTCATTCGTTCGCGGAGTTCATCGGTCATGATAGGGCACGGCGCTTCTTCGATGAGTTTCTGGTGACGTCTCTGGATCGAACACTCACGTTCGTACATGTGGATCACATCGCCCTTTGAGTCTGCGAAGACCTGAACCTCGATGTGTCTGGGTTTTGCCAGATACTTTTCGATGAAAACCGTGGAGTCGCCGAATGCCGAAGCAGCTGTCCTGCTGGATTTTGCGATCGCTTCGTCGAGTTCGGCTTCGTTGTTGACGATCGTCATACCAATACCCCCTCCCCCGGCGGACGCTTTGACAATAACCGGGTAACCGATCGATTCGGCAAATGCTTTGGCCTCATCTTGGTCGGTGCTCTGGGTCCAGGGAAGAACCGGGACCCCGGCATCATGCATCGCCTGCTTGGAGTCGAGTTTGGATCCCATCATTTTGATGGTCGCTTCCGACGGGCCGATAAACGTGAATCCGGCTTTTTTTACTGCTGCGGAAAATGCTGCTTTCTCTGCAAGAAATCCGTATCCCGGATGGATCGCGTCGGCGCCGGCCATCTCGGCAACCTCGAGGATCCGGTCCATATTCAGGTAGCTTTTCGTTGGGTGGGCGGCACCGATGAGAAAAGCCTCGTCGGCATACTTCACGTGTAATGCATTCGCATCGGCTTCCGAGTAAACGGCGACCGTTTCGATACCCATTTCGCGGCATGCACGCATAACGCGAATGGCGATCTCGCCACGGTTGGCAACCAATACTTTGTCAAAGTATTCGTTTTTACTCATTGCACCACCACTAAAACATCGCCACTCTGGACGACGGCTCCGTTCTCGACGAAGATCTCGGTGACCGTACCGTCGATCGGACTGACAATCGGGTTCTCCATCTTCATCGCTTCGAGAACGAGGAGGGTCTCGCCCGCAGATACTTTCTGTCCTGCCTGAACTTTGATGTCGAGGACCATGCCCTGAATACTGCTCTTCACGCCGCCGGGAACATCGCCGCGGTGACGTGTCTCGGCCGACTTTACGGAACTGACGACGGCTTCTCCTTCAACCGAGAGGATGCGGACGGCATAGATCTCGCCGTCGACCTCGACCTCCATGGATCTTGGGATGTCGTAGTCTGCCGGGGCAATGCCGCCGACCGAGGTTGGAACAACCGGGAATGCTTCAGCTTTCTTCTCGCCCTTCAGGAATGCCGGGGCAATAGCCGGATAGAGGATGTAGGTGAGGACATCTTCTTCTTTTTTGACGAGACCCTGCGCTTCTGCATCGGCTTTCATCTTGTCGTAGATCGGTTCAAGAGTATCGGCAGGTCGGCAGGAGATTCTTGGAGTATCCCCGATGATCGAAGTGACCAGAGCATCGTCAAGCGGTTTGGGGCTCTTTCCATACAATCCTTTGAGATAATCGCGGACTTCGTTGGTGACGGTCTTGTAGCGTCCGCCCATCAAAACATTCAACACAGCCTGGGTCCCGACGATCTGGGACGTCGGCGTTACAAGCGGGGGGTAGCCGAGATCTTCTCTGACCTTTGGGACCTCGAGAAAAACCTCGTCCATTTTATCCAGAGCATTCTGCTCTTTCAACTGGGAGACAAGGTTGGAGATCATACCGCCCGGAAGCTGATAGCTGAGAACATCGCTGTCGATACGGACACTGATCGGGTCGATCAGGCATTCATATTTTCCTCTGATGTTTGCCGCTGCACCTTTGATCGAACGAAGAGTGGAAAGAGAAATCTGTGTGTCACGTGGAGTGCCGACAAGAGAGGCCACGATGCTTTCCGTTGCGGGCTGACTTGTTCCTCCGGCAAAGGGAGACATGGCAGTGTCGAGGATATCGACGCCTGCTTCGATGGCCGCCTGATAACTCATGGGGGCAATGCCGCTTGTCGAGTGGCTGTGGAGACAGACAGGGATGTCGAGTCTTTCTTTGATGCCGGTGATCAGTTCACGGGCGGCCTCGGGCATAATGAGTCCGGCCATGTCTTTGATGCATATCGAATTACAGCCAAGACCGTAGAGTTCCTCGGCCATCGTAACGAAACCTTCGATGCTGTGGACCGGGCTGGTCGTATATGATATAGTGCCCTGAAGGTGATTTCCGGTATCGATGACGGCCTTCATGGCCCTCTCCATATTTCTGATATCGTTCAGTGCGTCGAAGATCCGAAAGACACGAACGCCGTTTTCGGATGCAGACAAGACAAATTTATCGACGACATCATCCGGGTAATGACGGTAGCCGACGAGATTTTGTCCTCGAAGGAGCATCTGGATCGGCGTCTTGACAAAGATTTCCCGAAGTGTTCTGAGACGATCCCACGGATCATCGTTCAGATACCGGATACAGGTGTCAAAGGTCGCCCCGCCCCAGGCTTCAACGGACCAGAAGCCGGCTTTTTCCATCTCGCGGGCTAGAGCGAGCATGTCTTCGGTCCGCATACGAGTTGCCGCCAGTGACTGATGAGCGTCACGGAGCGTTGTGTCGGTAATATTGAGTTTTTTCATAGTGTTCTCCCTGCTCATACGAGTTATCTAAACCTTTATTATTTTGGAGTGAAAAGTTAAAAAAGTAGTCCCTTGAGGGCGGTGGAAAAAAACTAGGGATAAATATTGTCGCCAAGAACAAGTGCATAGTTGTTCGTAAAATTAATATTATTAAGACCAGAAACAGTTCCTAACCTATATATCCCACCGCCATAACGAGCTGTGTTATTGTAAATATCTAAATCACCATTCACATCGAGCTTGCCAGATGGTGCCAAAAATATTCCACCCCCAAATCCATCTCCGTTTACGTTCCGGTTATTTTTCAGGATAAGAGTGGCCTTCTTTTCAATGACTAACCACCCTTTAGAGGTTATATCAATAAGTGCGGTGTTGATATCATCATAATTCCCGGTTTGTCCTTCCATGATACCGTTGAGGACCATGTGGTCGTAATCTTCGTGACCTGTACTTTTCGTAATCGTAACCTTGGTCGTGCCAGAATCAAGCGGATTTCCGATCTGCAGAAGTGCCCCGTTGTAATCGGGAGCACGCTCAAAGTTCCCGCCATTTTCAATGAGGATCTTTACATCACCATAGCTTAGAGTCTGAATATTCGAAGGCGAAAGCTCAATTGGTTCATCACCAACAATAATTGGATTCTCATTAGTAAAAGTGAAGTCTTTGTTATTGCTTGGATGGACTTCAACTACAATCTCATAATTTGGATCTCCCGGAGAAGCATTGTTGTAATATTTATTGTACCACTCATTGATTGAATCAACAAACTCAAACGTAGTAGTGTAGCCATGCTCTCCAACAATATAATATGGATTCTCCACCGGGGTCACGATAATGACACCACCTTCAATAACGACCTTCCCGCTGAAAACCAGTGCGGTCACCCTATCGGAAAAATTGCCGACGATGTTGACATACGTCACGGTCGAATTGAAATCGGGAACCTGGATCCCTTGTGCATCCGGGCTGTCCCAGTGTCCGTTATTCGTATAGACGCGATATGAAGTCATAAATGGAAGATCAGTTCCTGCAACCGGAGTTATCAGAGCAGTATTATTCGTCGCATTCACTTCAACAGTGAACCGGACCACCTTATTCTCGACCGGCGTAAAAGAGCTGATGCTTGCCATAACGACTGCAGCGACAAGCGCTATAAGAACAACGGAAAGAGCGATTAAAAGTACAGTTGCAATAACCGGACTTACGCCGCTGTCCTTAGATGTATCCATACTTCATTGTAGGTTCCCTGGAATAAATTAGTTTGTGTGGCGGGGTGAGCCAACAAGCGAGGGTCGTAGACCCGAGTCGGAGAGCAAAGCGAAGGTTTGCGAACAGGCTCACCCTCAGCGAAGCAAGGCTTTGCCTTGCGACCAAATCTTTGATTTGCGAGCGGGACAGGATGAGCCGATAAGTTAGCCATAAGCTGAGAAAACCCTCACATCAGATCAGAAGCACACCATACAGAATAACCGCAGTGCCAAGAATCAGAAAATCAGACATAGCAGGCGAAAAAAACGGGACGAACGTCCCTCCAGAACAATATCCCCGTCTTGCCAGAAGCGATGACTGGACTCCTGCTCTGCGTAATGAGAGAATGAGCAGACCTGCCGCAAGAGAAGGGACGGCCGAAACGGAAAACTTCTGACCCTTGATCCGAAGAGCAGACCGCATACGCAGAAAATCCTCCCGGATCTCGCTGATTGCCTGAACGGAAAACTCTGCCGCCATCCCCAAATCAAAACCGATTCGTTGACCAAGTAGCCAGACAAAAAAACTCATCAGTTTGCCCGGACGTAAGGAAGCCGAGAACCAGAAAGCAAGAAGGACCAGTACGAAGATCTTTGCGCCGTAGAAAAAATCACCGCCGGTAAAAAACAAAACAACCGAAGGAAACAAACCGACAAATATCGACACCGGCACAACAACCTTCCAGGAATTTTTTCCAAACGTCGTCTTTGCCCCGAAAACGAGCCACCAGATAAAAACCGCCGCCGCTCCAAACAAATTCGCGAAGGAAAGGACCGATAGAAGCACAAGCGTAAGAAGCCGGAAGCGGATATCATTCACGATATAGCCCTCCATTTTCTATCCTCCACCGCTCGACGGGATTTGGCGCATACTCCATTTCATGAGAAAAAACGATCGTGATCCCCCGGCGGTTTTCTATCATACCGGTCAAAACCTCTTTAGCTGAAATATCCAGCGAAGCATACGGCTCATCGAGAATGAGAACATCCGGGTCTTTCGCAAAAACACAAGCAAGCATCAGCCGTTTCAGTTCTCCTCTGGACAGAGTAAACGGATCCCTATCCGATATCTCCACGTCGAGACTGGAGAATGTCGGACCCCCACGGGGGACACCCCACGACGAAATCTCATGGACCACCGTCGGGCCTGTCACCTGATATTCCGGAAACTGCATCAAAAGAATTGGAGAACCGCAGCCTTCCAAAAGTATTTTCCCGGATTCGATTCGGGATAATCCAGCAAGAGCCGACCCAAGCGTGGATTTGCCTGACCCAATCCTGCCGGAAATCATATGAACCCCTTCGGAAAAGAAATCGTCGGCCGCAAAAGTGAATGTCCCTGCACGGAGCCGGACCGAAGAGAGAATGATTTTCGCAACCTCACCTCGAAATCCGCTTTTTGTCTAAGGGAAGAGGAGTGCGAACTCCACATCACATACGAAATATTCCTCGAAGAAATAAACGAGCAAAGATCTTCGACGGTCTCAGAGTCCAGATGGGAATCCGGCTCGTCGAGAACCAGAAGGATCGGATCATGAACGACCGCCACCGTTATCCCGACGAGCATCTTCTCCCCGCCGGAAAGCGTCCGGCATTCCCGATCAAGAAGATGGGTTATGCCTGCATCCTCGGCGGTTTGCAAAACTTTTTCCTCGATTGCAGCGGGCGGCATTCTAGCAAACCGGAGGGAAGAAGCGATTTCTTCGAAGACAGTAGGAAACAGCAGATGACGGTCGGGAAACTCGCTCACGTACCCAACATTCTGCAAGCGGGGAGAAAGGCTGTCTATACTGACCGAACCGGAATCCGGTAGAGTGATCCCCGAACATATCTTCAGGAGCGTGGTCTTACCGGCGCCGTTTTTGCCGGAGACCACCGTAAGTCCATGCGGAATCGAAAGAGCGGGGATGCGCAAAACCCCGTGACGGAGATCGGTTATTTCAATCAAACACGAACCTCTCGCTTTTTCGAAGACGAAGCGTTATCAGCTCGACCGCAGTGATTTTGATGATGTCGCCGATAATAAACGGGACCACACAGGCAATCAGGGCCGCCAAAAGCGAAGCTCCCGACGAGATCATGAACCATCCGGCACCAAAGATATAACAGACAAGCGTTGCGAGAAGAAGCCCGGTTATATCGGCAGACAAGGTCTTTTTCGAAAAGAACATGCCTGCAATGAACGCCATCAGAATAAAACCGATCAAAAACCCGCCGGTCGGACCAAGCAGAATCCCGATTCCTGCAGTCCCGTTGTGGAAAATCGGCAGACCGGGCGTGCCGAACAACACATACAGCGCTGTTGGAATCACCGCATATTTTTTCATCACCGATGCCGCCAGCAGAACAAACATCGTTTGAAGCGTGAACGGAACGACAAACGGGACGGATATCCAGCCGCCTACCGTGATCAGTGCCACAAACACCGCTGAATAAATGATCAGACTCGAACGTTTTTCGTTACCGTACATTGTTAACCATAATTTGTGTGTTGGTTAACAATATAAAAGGATCAGATAAGATAGCAGTCGCCCGCTATCACGCGTTCGACCTCGCCATTATCTTTGTGGATGATCAATGCCCCACGCTCATCGACATCGAGTGCCTCGCCTTCGAAGCTCTCACGGATCGTCCGAACGCGAACCCTCCGGTGAAGAGTTCGGGAAAGACTTCTCCATTCCCGGAAGAGCGGCTCGGTTTCGCCTTTCAGAATCATCTGATACCGGCGTTCGAACTCCTTAAGAAACACGGAAAAGAGCTGGGCACGATCCACATCGTGGCCGAGTTCGTCCGAGAGAGACGTGACGATCTTGGAAAGGTTCGGCATAACTTTTTCAACGCAGACGTTCACGTCCACACCGATCCCGACCAGACAGTATTTGATGATATCCTCGTCCGCGGCAAGTTCAAGCGTCGTCCCGGCAACTTTTTTATCGCCGATAAAAACATCGTTCGGCCACTGGATCAAAGCCGAAAGCTCGAACTCATGTCTGATAGCCCGGGCGAGCGAGATCGAGGCGGCCATCATGATCAGGAAGGTCTGATCAACATGGAGTTTTGGCATCACCACGATCGTCGCCCATATACCTCCTTCGGGCGACATCCATACACTGTTCATTCGGCCAAGACCGCCGGTCTGCTGCTCGGCAATAAGAACAGTTCCCGGCTGAACTTCGTCTCCGACCTCATGCATCATCTGCCGGGCAAGTGCGTTCGTTGAGGGAACCTGCTCGAAGTGGTGCATCTCCTGACCGATGACCTTGGTTTTGAGATGCCGTTTGACCTCATACGGGAGTAATAACCACGTACGTTTCCGAAGTGTGTATCCGGTTTTTGCCGAGGCATCAATAACATATCCGACCTCACGCAAAAGATTGACATACTTCCAGACGGCAGTCCGGGATATGCCCAGGCGTTCACTGATAACGTTTCCGGCAACCGGCTGGCCGATTCCGGCTTCGTCCAGAATATGCAGAAGATCGAATATTACGTTTGTCATGAGGTTTTGACTCCAAAATGGATATATGACTTGTTACGCCATCTGAAAAGAAGAAGATTTCGTTTGAAGACCCGGATCTTTCCAATTAAAAAGAAACGGCATCCCCTTCGGAGAATTTTTTGAGAAATGCACAACTCGGATACTCATGCGTGCTTGCAAGGAGAAGCGTACCTTTTCCAACCGGACACTCGACCAATACAGGACAGTCGTTTTCCGCAGTCGCGAGAGGTTTGCCTTCGTATTTTTCAAACCAGCCGTCACTGGCAAAATTCGTTATATCATAGCCGTCTATGAGGGAAGACCACGGAGATGAAGTGTCGACGGTAAGAGAGTGTGCGCCAAACTCAAAATGATACTCAATGTCCACCGGAAGCCAGTCATATCTGTTCGGCGAGGCATCGGCGGCTCCAAAAACGAGAAGTTTCCCGCCATTCTCAAGATAGCGTTCGATACGGCCGGAACATGCCCGGAGAGCCGGAAGAAGTTTCGAGTACGAGGTATTGCCAAACCCGGTCGGGATAATGACGCCTGCATATTGTCCCCGGTAGAACGGGGCCGAAAGTAAAAGCGGCGTGACGGCTTCACAAGGACAGGCAGAATCTTCGACCAGACGGTGAAACGTCATCTTTGAGTCCCAGAATACGGCGACTGTCATCCTTTGATCACCCCAAGAGGTCTCATTCTGGCAACGATCCGCGAGATCCCGGCATCGTGTACGGTCTGAACGACTTCGCTGCTGGGTTTATACACATCCGGCGCTTCTTCGGCGATCGCCGCCTGATTCGGGGCTCGAACGATGATGCCCTGTTGAAGAAGAGCTTTCGCGACCTCTTCGCCGGTCTGACTCTTTTTCGCCGAAGAACGGCTTTTCACTCTGCCGGAACCATGGCAGGTACTCCCAAATGTTTTCTCCATGGCACCGTCCGTTCCCGCCAGAATGTAGGATGGTGTCCCCATACTTCCTGGAATAATGACCGGCTGACCACTGGTACGGAACTCGTGAGGGACTTCCGCTCTGCACGGACCAAATGCCCGGGTCGCTCCTTTCCGGTGGACGCAGACATTGCGCCGGACTCCGTCGACCTTGTGCTCTTCCCATTTCGCCACGTTATGAGCGACATCATAGACGAGCGGCATCTCATCGTAAGCGATCTGGAATTTTTTCACGAAAAGTTCTCTGACGATGTGGGTGATGATCTGACGGTTGGCCCATGCATAATTTGCAGAAGCCGCCATTGCACCGAAATATGCTTCCCCTTCGGGAGAGGAAAGCGGAGCACAGGCAAGCTGACGGTCCGGAAGATCGATGCCGTATTTTTTCGCTGCCGATTCGAGAACCTGCAGATGGTCCGTGCAGACCTGATGCCCAAGACCTCTGGATCCGCAGTGGATCATCACGCAGATCTGTCCTTTATATACGCCGAACGTTTTCGCCGTTTCGTTATCGACCACGTCATCAACAACCTGAACCTCCAGAAAATGATTGCCGGAACCAAGCGTTCCGCACTGGGGAATGCCCCGCTGTCTGGCTTTTTTGCTGACATGCTCCGGCTTTGCCCCCTCCATTGCTCCGTTTTCCTCGCATCGGGGAATATCGCCCTCCATGCCGTATCCCATTTCAACAGCGTTCTTTGCGCCGTCTTCGAGCATACTGGAGAGATCCTTCTGCGATAACCGGATCGGGCTCTTCGAACCAACGCCTGTAGGGACGGCGTTGAAAAGATCCTCGACCAGTTCTTTCATATCGGAAATATCGGAGACGGTAAGCGGGGTTGTGATCATTCGAACCCCGCAGTTGATATCGAACCCTACGCCTCCCGGCGAGATGATCCCGGTTTCGGCGTCGAATGCCCCGACACCGCCAATTGGAAAACCGTATCCCCAGTGAATGTCGGGCATCCCAAGGGAATACTTGAGAATTCCCGGAAGCGTCGCCACATTGGCAAGCTGAGTGAGGGCTCCGTCTTCAAGCGTTTCTGCAAGATTTTTCGAGAGGAAAAACCGTCCGGGAACACGCATCCCGGGAACAAAATCCATGGGGATCTCCCATTCATTCGTAGTAACCTGTTTGATCTGGTCGTTCATGATTGTTAGATATCAAAAATTATTATCAGTTCATATCCGGTTTTTGTTCTGGTGAGCGATAAACCGGAGTAGGAGATGCCTTTTACCCCGGTGCCGCCGGCATGTTTTTCTCTGTCGAAGAGAACTCCCTCAACCGTACCGGAAACAGAGTCTCCAACAGAAAGGGTAAATTTCTGGGGGACGAGATACTCGGTTTCCGTCAGAAAGAGAAGTTCCGAAAGGAAATTCACGATCAGTTCTTCGCGGTCTTTTCCTTCTGCATGAATGGGAAATGAATCCGTAGAGGGTTCTAGAGGATACACTCCGTACAGAATTTTTGCCAGAGCAAACCCGCTCTCTGAAAACAGAGAAGAGAGATCGGGGGCGGATATCCGCATACGGATATCGGCAGTGTGCTCGAGTTCCTCAAAAACCATAATCGCCGTCTTCGAAAAGAAGCCGCGGGACCATGCGCATCGTTATCTCCGATATCCACTGGATCTGATATCTGGAAATAAAGATCACATGATTCCCTGCCCGAATCGGAATGTCGGATGATTTTGCCGGGCGTATTCGCACCGGCATCAGAATCGGGCCGATGCATGACGTGCTTATACGAAAATCCCCACCGCGGCTATCCATATACGCGATGACCTCGTCCGTGACGGTAATATCAGAAAGAGGGGTAGGACCACCCTGCTTAGTATCCATTTAATATTGATGGGAAGTATATGATGAAAAAAGTTGGTACTGAATCCAGCCTGAATGTTCAGGTGGATGCAACTACCTGTTCGACTAAATCGGCATACTGTGCCTTAAGTTCGTAGACTCCAAGTGCACCGTCTTTCATCTTGTGGGTTGACAGGATGCCTAATTTCGATGCAACAATACCAACCATCGATGCCACGGAATGATAGGTCACGTCAAACTTTGTCGAAAGCGCTTCGTGAATCTGGGGAACGGTCATGGACTTTGCCCGAATGAGCAGACGTAAAAGCGCCTTTCTGATTCCTGACTTGTCACGAGATAGATAACTGCGAAGTCGTCTCTCAATCTCCTTTCGCAGATCTGAAGGTGAAAGCATATTTTTTAGTATGTATCTGTGTATATAAATAAATACCGCTCAAACAAGTATAAAATAATACACGAATTTGATATGCAGAGAAAAGCAATAGAGTAATACCTCATGATATACCGCCTCTATGAGTACCTGATTTCCCGCGACCTCACCACATTTCCAAAAGAGATATGTTTCATGCTGAGCGATGAGGATGTACTTTTCGATGCGGGGAAAATAGAGGCGGTCTATACCTGGACAAAAGAGTTTCCCGAAATCAAAAAGATCATTTTCCACATCAGTACGGATGATCCACGGCGAATCGAGGGACTGCTTGGACTCGAAGAACTTGGGAAGAAAACGACCGTACGGGTAAGTACGCCGGAACATGATACGATAATCGGGACCGGAATTCCAGAGATCCTGATCGCTCTTGGCAAAACCGGAAGGGAAGAGATCACCGACGCGATCATCAAAATCGCAAAAGAAGGTGTCGAGCCTAATGAAATCACGGAAGATATGATAGAGAAACATCTCATATTTCACGTGAACCCGGATTTTGTGATAAAAACCGGAGGGAATCACCTCACCGACTTTTTGATCTGGCAGTCGGTGTATTCGGAACTTTTTTTTACCGACATCAACTGGGGCGGCTTTCGAAAAGTGGATTATCTAAGGGCGCTTCGCGATTATCAGTCCCGGAGCCGGCGATACGGGACCTGAAATCAGTCGAAAGGGGAAAACATCTATATACTACTCATAGATGAATAAGATACTACAACAATGTCACTTTCCATTCCAAAATTACCCGAATCGAAAGATCCGAAAGTAAATTTTATCAGGGATATCCTGATCGTTTTTATCATTGTTGCAGCTATCGGCTGTGCTTTATTTGCAGTATCAGGAACATGGCCTGCCTTGGTCGCCGTCGAATCGGAAAGCATGGTCCCGAATCTGAACGTCAACGACCTTGTGTTTGTTGTTGATGAGAACAGATACGGCGGGTTCATGACGATGGTCGAGGCACAAGAAGCAGGGGTGATTTCGTTTGGAGGATACGGGGACATGATCGTCTATCAGCCGAACGGGGTAACCGGCGTGACGCCAATCATCCATCGGGCGATAACATGGATCAACGAATCCGTCGCCGAAGAAGCGGGATTTACCGGCGATGCAGCCCATGCAGGATATATTACTAAAGGCGACAACAATGACCTTATCGATCAGGATGCGATATTTTCGGCTTACGGGAGGATGCAGCCGGTCAAAGAGGAGTGGATTGTTGGAAAAGCATTGTTTGCGATCCCTCTAATCGGTTTTATACCGATGCATCTGTTTGAGTCTGCCCTGATTGTGGTACTCATCATCGTTATCATTGAACTCGTCAGCAGAAAGCTGAAGAAGAACAAAGAGACCAAAACGAAAGGAAAGAAAAAATGAACGTCACCACCATTCTGAATGATGTCCTTGGAGGCTCACGGCTCACGGAAGATGAAGTTGCATTCCTGTTCTCGGTGCAAAACCGGGATATATGGAAGATTGCCGAGGCCGCGGATATCATTCGCGAACGAAAAAACGGCGATGTCGTAACATATGTCCGAAACATGAACATTCACATGACCAACATCTGCAAAAACTGCTGCTGGTTATGTGCATTCGGACGAAAGAGTACCGATCCCGAGGCTTTCTGCTTCACGGATGAAGAGTTTCGGGAGCATACCAAAGATGCGGGCAGAAAAAAGGTCACCGAGGTCTCGTATCTTTCCGGAATTAACCCGGAATTCACTATCGAAAGTTACGAAAAGATGATCCGGACATTCCACGAAGAGATCCCCGGCATCCATGTTCACGGATGCAGCCCGGATGAAATATTGTTTGCAGCGAACCAAAGCGGCATTACAACAAAAGAAGCCCTCATTCGGCTAAAAGATGCGGGACTCGGTTCAGTCCAGGGAACGGCGGCGGAGATTCTCGTCGACCGTGTTCGAAACATCATCTGCAGTAAAAAACTCTCCACGGCAGAGTGGGTCAGAATCATCAAAGAAGCCTCGGAAGTTGGATTTCGGGCAACGTCCACGATCATGTACGGATCGGTGGAAACGGAAAAGGAACGGGCACGCCATCTATCGGTCCTTCGCGACGTCCAGGACGAAACCGGTGTATTTACCGAACTTGTTCCGCTGGCGTTCCTGCACAAAAATACGCTGCTCGAACGGGCAGGAATCGTAAACCATGATGCAACAGGACGCGAAGACATTCTGCTGATCGCCATTTCACGGCTGTTTTTGGACAACTTCGACAACATCCAGGTCCCCTGGTCGAAGATCGGACGAAAGGTCACGCAGTTGTCCCTGATGGCGGGAGGAAATGATGTCGGGGGGACGATGTTTGTGGACGCCCTTTCAAAGGATGCCGGCGGCGGAGATGAATCGGATTACTTCAGTCCCGAAGATATGAAAATAATGTGTGACGATATCGGCAGGACGCTTCGTCAGAGAGACACGTTCTATAATCTCATCTGAACATCCCGATTTTTCCTCTCTTTTTTTCTCAATTACAGCTGATTTACTCTCTCGCCAGGGCGAATCCAATTCAGGAAGGGTCTGGCTTGGTGTGGATAGATAAGTAAAAGAACCGCGAATCGGCGCGAATCCGCCCTTCGGGCGAGCGAATCGGATTTGCTTTTCCTCACTCTCGCAATACAGCTTCGCTGTCTTGCTCGCCCCTAATCGGGAGCGTTCGGGCAAATCCTATCGGCACCCCGGCGCCTCTCGTGGGAGAAATATTCAGAGAGTTGTTTTTAATAGAAGATGGGGAGAAATCAGTATTGGGAGCCGCTGGGGCGGCGACAGGATTTGCCCGAACGCTCCCGATGAGGGATGAAACGGCGGGACGATAAGGACCGCCGAGTTCAAGTGAGGAACAGCAAATCCGATTCTGAGAGCAAGCCAAAGGCTTGCGAGATTCTCGGAGATTCAAGCGAGGGTCGAAAACCCGAGTCGGAGAGCAAATCTCTGATTTGCGAACGAGGTTGGTTTTTCTCAGGGATCCACACAAATACGGCACACGAAATCGAAGTGCATCCCATTTCACAAAATAAGCATCCCAAGAACCATATCCACAAGAGAAAATCCAAAGAGGGCAAAGATATAGCCGATCGTGATCGGGATCATGAACGGAACGCCGTACGATATCCAGACATCGCCGGCTTTTGCATACAATGAAAGCTCCTTTGCATAGGTTTTTGGATCCTCACGGAGATTGCGGATCGATAAACCCGACTGGGTTTTCAGAGCACGGATCGAACTGTGTGCGCGGCAGAATTTCCGGGAGATGACTCCATTCTCTTCGGTGATATCCTCGGATACGAAACCAAAATAATTGGTGATGGAATCTCCCGGGACCGGTTTTCCCGAACACATCAGCCAGAACGGCGCTTTATTTTTCAAGGCAAGATTCCGGATAAGGAACACGACCGGAACGATCAACGCAAAGACCGCACCGTTCACGAGAGAGGACAGAGCAAGAGAGGGGAAGATCCAGTCGGCAAATGGAGTAATTGGGACCGCGAGCGATAAAAGGATCATGGCTTTTCCATCTGCAACCCCAAACAGACTTAAATAGGTGAAAAGGAACATCAGCAGAGCGATGAAAACCGACGTACCTAATACGTACACTCCCCATGGAGCTGAAAAAAATTCGATCCAGAACCAGATAACGAGGACACCACACCCAACGGCAGCCGGATACCAGGTCACGGCATAAATCGTACGGGTCTTTACATCCTGCCAGCAAGCATAGAGAAAGGTCGCAAGAACCAGAAATGCCGACAATGCAAGCGGCAGTGGAATAGTCATAAATTAGGTTTCGATCTGAAATCAGATAAAATCAATGGGTGAGGGGGACCTCACTCATGAAAAACGGACTTGGCGACGTACTTTCCGTGAACATAGGAAGGCATGCCAGCAAGCATATAGGATACACGCAATGCCTCTTCGACCTCGTCCAAATCAACGCCAACCATCTGGGCTCCGGCGAGCTGGGCACGCAGAGCATGATCATCTCTCATTGCTGCCGCAATGCCGATGGCGATCAGTTTTTTCTCTTTCCGGGTCAGGGAACCGTCCGACCAGATGTAGTTATCCAGTTTGAGAACGGCTTCGTGAATGAGAGGGTCGGATTCGGCGAGTTCTTTGAAAAAGACGGGGACGTGACCGATATTATGCTCAAGTTCCCTCATTTGTCCCTGACACCCGCAGGTGCCTTTTTTTTCTTCGAATGACATTTTTTATTCAGCGAAATATTGTCCGTCAAGCTAATTATTCTATGTATAGAAGCACATTTTTATAGATCGCCCGGCATAACATTCAACAATGACGAAAAAGATCGTGGCCTTGTTCGGCAGCAATGTTATTGGAGGAAACACCGACAAACTTCTCACAGAAGCGATTCGCGGAGCAGAAGATGCGGGATGCATCGTCGAGAGATTGGATATCGTCAGCCTCGATCTCTCGGGATGCAGACAGATCTACCACTGTATGGAAAAGGAACACTGCGTCATTTTAGATGAAGCGGAAAAATATCATACCCTGCTTAAAGAGGCCGACGGGATCATCATTGCAACGCCGGTGATGACCTACGGGATACCCGGTCAGCTGAAATCCTTCATGGACAGATGCCAGCCGTTTTACATGGCGAAATATTACCGGAAGCATTCGTTCATCTCCGATGAACATGCAAAGATCCGAAAAACCCTGTTCATCTGCATCTCAGGGATGAACACACTCGAGGTTTTCATCGGACCGGTCCTTACCGTAAAAGCATTCTGCCAGATCATCGACACGAAATATTTCGATGAACTGCTCCAAAACGATATGGACAACATTAAGAAAATAGAGAGCAAACCGGAAGTGATGAAAGCGGCATACGAAAAAGGGAGAGCATTGGGTGAAGCCATCACGAAAGCACGTGGATAATTCTGAGATCAAATCGGAACTAATACGGCTTGCCGATCCGAAATACCGCACATTTTCGAGCGGTCTGATTCCGGGAGCTGATAATATGATCGGGGTACGAATCCCGGACCTTCGCGATCTGGCAAAAAGGATCGCCACCGGCGACTGGAAAAACTATCTCAGAGAAGCAACCGATGACTCCTTTGAAGAGATCATGCTGCAGGGCCTTGTCATCGGTTATGCAAAAGGCCAGCCGGATGAGATAATTGCAGCTCTCACCTATTTTATCCCGAAAATAGACAACTGGTCGATCAATGATTCAAACGCGATGGGGCTGAAGATCGCCAAAAAACACCAGGATACATTCTGGAAATTTATCCAGCCGTATCTTGACTCGAACCTGGAATTTTTCGTTCGGTTCGGAGTTGTGATGCTTCTGTCCCATTATGTGGACGAAAAACACATCTCTCTGGTCCTGGAGCGGCTCGATACCATCACGCACGAAGGATACTACGTCAAAATGTCAGTAGCCTGGGCCGTTTCAGTTTGTTACGTGAAATTTCCGGAAATCACCCATGCATATCTGGAAAACTCCTCATTGGATAACGCCACCTACAACAAAGCGATCCAGAAGATATGCGAATCCTTCAGGGCCGATGAGGAAGCAAAAAATATACTCAGGAAAATGAAGAGAAAATAATCTCAGACCTTCATCCTCTGATCATATGTTCTAAGAGCACGGACCATATCCACGTACCGGAATTCGGGCCACGGCGGGACACAGAAACAGACGGCCGCTTCATTCCCGTTTGCAAGCCACGGGAGGAAGTTCGAGGTCCGTTTGTCGTTTGCCGTTCTGATGATCAGATCGACCGGGGGCATCTCCACTTCCGGATACATACGTTCGGTCACGCAGTCCGGCGTGATAGAATCAGCCGAGAACTCGCCGGCACGGACCTTTGCAACGATAGATTTGGTGGTTTCCAGAATTTCATTTCTCCCGCCGTATGCGATGGCAAAATGCAGATAATAGTGATGATGATCCTTTGTGGCCTCCTCGACATCATGGATCTTTTGCAAAAGCCGGTCGTTGATCAGAGACCGATCCCCGATCACCGTGATGTTCACTTTCTTATCATAGATCCGCTGGTCTTTGATCATCTCCGAAAATTTTTCGATGAAAAGTTCCAGAAGTTCGTTCACTTCTTCGGGCGAACGCTTGAAGTTTTCCGTGGAAAAAGCATAAAACGTTGTGTGTATGACCCCAAGCTCCTCCATCCAGTCGAAGACCTTCATCGTGATTTCGGCTCCGGCACGGTGCCCAAATGCCGTATCTTTTCCTTTGGCCTTTGCATATCTCCGGTTTCCGTCCTGAATGATCGCCACATGGGTCGGGACGTGGGTCAGCTGCCGGATAAGCCTGTGAACATACAGGTCTTCTGCAAAGGACCTGAGACTCACTGAGGAATCACCTCGACGATCATCCCGTCGTTTGGATACCGCTCGATGATTTTTCGTTCGCCACCGAACTTACGGGGGATCTTTCGCATCTGCTGCCAGTCGAGTTCGATCGTCCCGTCCTCCATCTCTTCGTAATAACTTCCAGCTCGAAGACACGGAATGATTAGCTCAAGATCCCCTTTTACCTCCATCGAACCGTACATAATTGTGCCGTCCTCGGTGATCATATCAAACGGCCGGGCAGAGTTCATGGCGATACGCTTGAGTCTTTCCCTGAGTTGGACCGAGTCCTTGAAGGTGGATGTACAGTAATGGACTTTCGGATGACCGTTGATCTCGCCAGCCCATTTGGTCGAACCTTTGATCGCATTACAGAGAGGATTTTCCGTCTCGAGTTTTCTCTCACGCATATTGTCAGCACAGGCGTCACCCCACTCAAGCTGATTGATGTTGAAAAAGTCCACGGAGTCAAGCAGAGGGAAGAAATGCCGGAGACCCGGAAGTGAGGGGACCTCAAAACCTATCGCAAATCCCATCTTTTTTGCATTCGCGATCGACTGAACGTACGGAGAGTTCAAAATATCCTTCCAGATTTCATGGGGAGGGTGCATTCTGATCTCGTCAACGCACACGACGAGAGCAGCGAGATCCTCTTCGGTCGGGGCGTGGCCGGTGTACAGATGGATCTGATGCTCTTTGCCGAAATGCTTTTTGAGTGCCGAGCAGAACTCGACGACCCGTTCGATTTCGAGAAGAGGTTCCCCTCCCGTGACGCCGGTCCCAAGAGCATCCATAATCTCGCCTTCGGCGATCGCTTCTTCGGGAGTAGTGATCTTCTGGTCGTTTGCATAGATCACATCGAGATCCTTTCTCTCTTCGGAAAGAGGGCAGTACCAGCAGTCGCGGTCACACCGTCCGGTAATAAAAAGGACCAGCTTTGCTCCGATGTAACAGAGTTTACAGCCGTCAGAGAGATTTCTCGGGAGTTTTTCCTTCGCCATATTTATAACGACATCTCAAGAAGACGTTTCAGCGTCTCTTCGCGGCCAAGCGCTTCGAGGAACCAGCCGAGACGCGGACCCCTGTCAGCCCCAAGGAAAGCCCGGTAGATACCGGTGAAGACCTCTTTTCCGGTAACGCCGGCTACCTGGGCGGCGTCATACACGGCATTGTGGAGAACATCGGCTTTCCACTCGGCATCGGTGACTATTTTTGCGTAGGCAACTACGGCTGATTTGACCTCGGGTTTTTCATTCGCGGCAACCTCCGGCAGGGATTCGGCAACGGCAAACTTGGCATCTTCGGGAGCGTAACGTTCGAGCCAGACCTTGGCACGGTTTGCCTGATCGAGAACGGCCTCTTTGTCAACAATCTCGTATCCGCTGCGTTTGAGGATATCGAAGATTGCATCATCGGTCCGTGCGATCTGGACAACGGTCACCATATGACGGAACGGGATCGTCGTCTGGGGGGAGGCGATTCTGGATAGTTCATACTCGCGGGACTCTCCAACAACGGCCGCCTTGTCATACTCGTCGATTAAACGGAGCAGGCCCATTCCCGGATCAAACGCGATGGTCTTGTCTGGTTTGGTTTTTGCAATCAAGTAGCGGAGAACTTCCGGCGGGACGACATCGAGCATATCCCGAATCGTTAAGACTACGCCTTTTGAGGAGTGCATCTCGCCTTTTCCTTTCAGGCTGATCCATTCGTAAGTTACCGGGACCGGAGCATTGTAACCGTAGATCTCTTTCGTGATGATTTTGCCGGTATCATACGATCCGCCGGGCGAGGCGTGGTCTTTTCCAAACGGCTCGACCGTTACGCCATGTACGGACCAGCGCATCGGCCAGTCGACACGCCAGACAAGTTTCCCTTCGCCTTTGGAGTAGTCGGAGACGCCTTCGTGACCACATGAACATTTGTAGGTGACGGTATGGTTTTCGATATCGTGGGAGAGGATCGCTGCACGGGAAATCGTGCCGCATGAGGAACAGATAGGATAATACGGCGTCCATCCTTCTTCGAGTTTTCTGCCGGAGACTCTTTCAAGGATCTCTTTGATATCTTCGGCGTGAATGAGTGCCTGTTTGATCTGTTCAGTAAACATACTGGAGCGGTAAGCTTCGCTCGTCCGGATGATCCGCGGGTGGATGTCGAGCTCTTCGATTGCCGAGAGGAAGGGATCAAGGAAATGTTCTGCATAACTTTTGTGTTTTCCGCACGGGCACGGGATATCGCTGACCGGCCAGCCGATATATTTCTGATATTCGTCAGAGAGGAACGGGTATACTTTTCTCAGCGGATCGAAGTCGTCTGCAATATATACAAGCTCGGCCTCGACTCCCCTTTTGAGGAGAGCTTTGTAGATCATATCCCCCGTCATGACCTCACGCATATTCCCTAGATGAATAGGACCGGACGGCGTAATGCCGGTCGCGATCAGCTGCGGAGCATCGGCCGCAACCTGCGCTGCTTTCGCATCAGCCCAGTGAATCTTCTCATGTATTTTTTCTTCCATGTATTAATACCTGTAATTCGATGTATCTATAAGTATGTGTTTTCAAATCTGATAATACCTGATGTCAGAAAAGGAAAGACCTCTGCACGGAAAGAGACAGCGAATCTGAAATATAAAAAAAGAAGAGTTATTCCGTTACTGCCGGAAGAGCCGAGTCATAGAGATTGGCGAAGAACCGGGCAGTCACGATCATGATAAAAGGCAGTGCGACGACGAGCAGCACAAAGCCGGCGATCGGGATACAGAAAAGAACGATTTCTGCAACACCAACGATCAGGGAAAGAAGGATCCAGTATCCAAGATACCGTAACCAGCCTATATTGCCGATAAGGGTCAGAAGTTCCTTAATGTGGAATGCTGCACCGAACTTCTCTTCCTTTGCGAATTTGATAACACCCATCATTCCAATCATAACAGAGATGATCAGAAGAATGATCGGGATAATCATGCCGACAATGATGAGATATGCCATGTTATCCATCGGACCAAGGGTCACGAGAGTTGAGATGATCATATAGGGGATCATGTAGATGAAGAGGATGATCATTGCGAGAATTCCCTCGACAAACATCTTACCCCAGTGATTCAGTGCAAGTTCTCCTCCGCGGTACACTCTCATCATAAATCCATAGATGAAGACTCCTGCAAGTGTCGTGACAATTGACCCCAGAATGAAGAAGAGAACCGAGGCAGAGGTGAACATTGCCAAAGCCGCCGAATCCATCATTGGAGAACTCATCATTGCAGAATCGACCGCTGATGCAAATGCGGGAGTCATGGCGGCAAACGCCATCAAAACAAAGATCAGACCGAGGATCAGCAGAACCATACCGGCAAACATTACCGAGTACAGGAGAATGAGAACAAACCAGCTACCAAAGGTTTTGAATGCAGTGTTTGCATACTCCTTGGAGTTCTGGATGTTTTCGCTAAAACCCATTACCATAATACTAACGTATCAGTTGTTTCGACTATATATGAGTTCGCCGACCGGTTTAAAAAAGAGTGTTGACTTTTTTGGCACCGGCCATATTTGCGCCGCCTAACTCGGCAAATCGAAGATCGGCACCGGAAAGATCGGCTTTCCACATATCTGCACCTTCCAGATGAGCGTGGGTAAGATCGGCATCAGAGAAATTTACATGCCTGAGATCGGCGCCTTCCAGATGGGCATAGGAGAGATTCACTCCCGACAAATCCAGACCCATAAACGAAGCCTCTTCCAGATATGCGCCGTAAACTCGGGTATCATCCGGTTTGTTCGAGATCTCGTTTTCATACCACGGATTCCAACTGGAAACCCCTTCTTTAAGACGGGTAACCTGTACTGGATCGCACTTTATTTTTCCTGCCCCGTCATAAACGGCAGCATCAGGATTGGCACCGTCAAGGACGGCCTTGGATAAATAGGCACGCCAGAGATTGGTGCCTGCAAGATTCGCATAGGATATGTCAGCCGACTTCAGATAGGAGTAGGATAGGTCGGCATTTTTGAGATTTGCAAACCTGAGATTGGCACCCTCCAAAAACCAGTAGGCAAGGTCCCCGCCTTCAAGATGGGCACCGTATGCATCAGAACTTCTCAGATACATCGTTTCTTTCAAATGGACGGTATACCACGCGTTCCAGCGGGTGAAATCCTTCGCCTTCGAACATTCCTGCAGCAGTGAATACTGCCCTGCGTCAAACCTTGGTTTCCTCATACATTATCTCACTGGCTTTTTGCTTTCTTCCTTCCTTGATGAAGATCTCATACGCGGTAAGTCCAAGGATCAAAAGGACAGGGCCTAAAACGAATCCCAGAAGTCCCATTGCCATAGCCCCGCCGAAAAATCCGACGAACATGAGCATTGGTCTGATCTTCACCCGTTTTCCGGTGAGTTTCGGGCGGATGATCAGATCGGTTAAGACACAGGTCAGGAAGTATCCAAGCGTTGCGGTCAGAATCACGCCTCGGATATCGCCAAGACATAACGCGTAGATGCCGACGAAAATGATCACCATAAGCGGGCCTAAGACCGGGATCAGAGCAAATAAAGCACACATCGTGGAGAAGAAAATCTCATGACCGTACCCAAGCACCAGGAAAAAAGCGTATGCTAAAAAGAAGGTCAGAAAGGCTATGAAAACATGAACTACGTAGATAGAGAAGAGGATATCTTTGGTCTTTTTCGCCATCAGCAGGACATTGTCCATCGAACCAGAAGGAACAATGCTGCACAAATCGGCCCAAATTCTGTCCCCGCAGATTATCGACAGATAGACGAGGGAATAAAAGAGGATCATGTCGATGATAACGGCCGGAATCATCTGTGCTGCGCTCAGGGCAAAGCTTGGAAACATGGTAAGAAGGATGCTTTTTACCTCTTCAACGATTTTTATAGAAAAATCACTGCCGTCAGTTAAATGAAGCATATTGGTAACGGTGTTTATGATCGTCTGGAAAATGGACATGAAGTACCCAAAATCCGAACTGACCACCACAACGATTCCCACACAAACCCCGATGATTATCGCTAGAACAATCGTTATCAAAATCCCCGCAGAAAACGGTGCCGGGATACGCTTTGTCATCTTCCGATGCAGCGGCAGAAACACAACCGCCACGGAAAGAGCAAGGATAAAGAGGAAAATATAATTCCACGAGACAACAAGAATTGCCAGAAATATCAGAACGACAAGTATCAGACTGAAATGGTCTCTTGCATACTGCGGAATATTCATTATATGAATAGAGACGGCAAAGGATAATAAATTCTGGGTTAAAAAGAAAGAGCAAACCTGAGGTTTACTCGATTACTTTGAATGAGGAGCCTGGAACACCGCAGACAGGGCAGTGTTCCGGAACGTTGTCGATCTCGACATTTCCGCAGACAGGACATAGGTAGATGGTCTTCGCATCGAAATCTTTGCCAGCGTTTACTTCCTCAAGTGCTTTTTTATAGAGTACGGCGTGCCTGGCCTCGGCATTCATGGCATGTGTAAATATGAGGGCTGCATCCTGACGGTCTTCCTTTTCTGAAATTGAGATAAACGCGGGATAACTCTCCGTGCTTGCACGAAGTTCAGCTTCGATACCGGCCTCAAGATTGGAAGCCATACTGCCAATATACCCGCCGACTTGGAGAAGCTCGCGTGAATGAATCTCCTCGGCTGCTGACGTTGCACGGAAGAGGTTGGCTAAATGCGTATATCCTTCTTCATCCGCCGCTTCTGAAAATGTTTTATACTTGCGGTTTACCGGGATTCGCCGGAAAATGCACTGTTAATACATTCTTGAGTGTTCATAACATCTTATTTTGTCCAGAAATTTGATAAAGATAATGGAGGGGGTATTTACCAAAAATAATGATTTTCAGAGAAAAAAGAAGAGTAAACCAGAGGTTTACTCGACGACTTTGAATGAGGCGCCGGGAATACCGCAGATAGGGCAGTTTGCCGGAGCTTTGTCGATCTCGACGTTTCCGCAGACGGGGCAGAGATAGATGGTTTTCACATCGAAATCTTTGCCTGCTTTTACCGCTTCAAGTGCTTTTCTGTAGAGTTCAGCATGTACGGCCTCGGCTTTCATGGCGTGCATGAATGTGATGACAGCATCCTGACGGTCTTCCTTTTCTGCGATGGAGATAAATTCCGGATACATCTCATTGGTCTCATGGAGTTCGCCTTCGCGGCCGGCTTCAAGGTTTGCAACGGTTGTTCCGATGTAGCCCCCGACACGGAGAAGACGACGTGCGTGGATCTCTTCTGCTGCTGACGTCGCACGGAAGAGTTTTGCCACATGATCGTATCCTTCATCGGCTGCTGCTTCCGCATATGATTTATACTTGCGGTTTGCCTGCGATTCTCCAGAAAACGCTCCGTTAATACAGTCCTGAGTGTTCATACACATATATTGTTGGATAGTTCGGATAAAGATTTGGAAGGGGAACATTATGCGAAACAACTATGTATACTCTTTTCCAAAAGAGAATTACGCATGAGTCTGAAAAATACTGCGGATATCGATAAACCAAGAGAAAAACTGATTGCAAAGGGTCCGGGAAGCCTTGAACTTGAAGAGCTGGTTGCGGCTATCATCGGACGAGGGATTCCGGGCTGCGATGCCGTACAAATCGGGAAAAAAGTTGGAAAAATTCTGATGTCCAAAACCTATGAAACGGAGGTTGATGATCTCTGCGGGGTGAACGGCATGGGGGAGGGAAAAGCGTGCCAGATCATAGCCGCCCTGGAACTTGCACGCCGTTTCCCTCCGCCCGTCCACCGATTTGCGGTTATCCACAAAGCAGAAGATGTGCTACCTTTCGTTCATCAGTACCGCTATGATGCACAGGAAAACGTCATTTCAGTAACATTGTCCGGGGCACATGAAGTACTGAAGGTCAGACTCATCACCAAAGGTCTCGTGAATGAATCACAAATCCACCCAAGAGAAGTTTTTGCCGGGGCAATCCAAGACCGGGCTGCAGTGATGATCCTGATCCATAATCATCCGTCGGGAAATCTTCATCCAAGCAAACAGGATTTGAAAATAACAAAGGAGATGCAGGCTGCCGGAGAACTACTCGGCATCAAACTTCTGGATCATCTGATCATTGGACCGACGGACGGATTCTGGAGTATTGTAGGCGAAGAATAAAAAAAAAGTTAGCGTTGTGCTTTTGCACATCCGCCGCATGCACGGCAGACCTCAACGCATGGAGTGAATTGTGTTCCCTTTCCACAAAACGGCGGAATGTCTGCTGCATCCCGTTTATAATATACATGAGGTACGAGCGATATATGCGTGTAGGTCCCGACCCCTACCCCGATTTTTTCTGCGATATATTCCTGAAGTTTTGCAAGGGCAAACATATTCGATCCGGCGGCTGAGAGCATATCATTACTCCGGAACACGATCTTCATATTCAGTTTCCCTTCTCTGACAACGCACTGGACCAGCTGAAGACAGGGGCAGTCGGCAAGTTTTGCATCGACCGGAGGACACCAGGTCACGGCGACGGCACGGCGGGATACCGGGCTTTCCCGTAATTTATCGATGATATACTGGATCTGATCCTGATGAATCTCGCCGTTTTGCGTAAGTCCGCAGCCCCAGTCGAAAAGCCGTCCGTGATAATCATACTCGAACACCGAATCCGACCCCTCAATCAGATTTTTGGCATACTCATCCAGAAATGCTTCTTTAAATCTGGAACATGGCGAGACCATCGGTTTGGCAAGAGGGGTGTCGACGAAAAGGCAGACCTCGTCGGTTTCAACCGTTTCCTCACCGTTCTCGGTAGTCAGCAAGCTACCCTTTTCCAAAATATACCGGATAACAAGTTCATGTGCCCGTGCAAGGTTCGGTGCACGAAGTAGTTTCATGTAATAGAATAGAGTGAAGGAACGTAAATGTATTTCTAAGCATTCACCTGCATAGGGATAGAATACCCCCTATGATGATATGAACAAAAATATGCAAAACAAGTAGCCCGTAGCAGATTCGAACTGCTGTCGAGGGATCCAGAGTCCCCCATGATTGACCACTACACTAACGGGCTAAATTACCTTAATGAATATGACATGACAGAATATTAAGATAGCGATTGGTTGGTGACCAGATAGATTTTATATCAGCCCTCACAAATCAATTACCAGTGTCAAGACTTATATTCAGCCCAATCTCCATCTGGATTCTGTTTGCCCTGATCCTCCTCGTCGTAATAGGATTACCTTTGCTGTTCTTCGGACTCATCGGAGCAGCACTCGGAAATCTGGGATTCGGGTTCTGGATGATCGTTCTTCTGATCATAGCCATCGTTATTGGAAGTTTCATCAATATTCCTCTTGGAACGCTGAAGCCAAAAAGCCAAAAACAAAAAGAAGAGCCAACCCCGAGAAAACCAACCGGACAGTATGCCCCGTCTATGTATGATAAGATGTACCGGACTGACCGGTTCGAACCGGAACCATATGCTTCCGAGTCTTCTGCAAGGAAAACACGGATATCTATAAACCTCGGCGGTGCAGTGATCCCGATTCTTATCTCGATTTATATCATCTTCATGGGTGCTTTCGGCACAATAACTCATGACCCGTGGTATCTTGCAAAGATGACAGCGGCCTTGATCATCACAACCGTGTGTGTCTATCTCGCAGCCAAACCTGTGAGAGGAATTGGAATTGCCACGCCGTTCTTTGTCGGCCCGGTCGTAACGCTCGCAGCAGCGTTGATTCTCGGTGGAGGGTTCGGGCTTCCGGCAGCAGGGATCGCCTATGTGGCGGGAACTCTTGGGACGCTGATTGGGGCTGATCTTCTGCACCTAAAGGATGTTCCGACCCAGGAAACCTCGATGCTTTCCATCGGAGGGGCCGGAACCTTTGACGGGATTTTCCTTACAGGAATTCTCACAGCACTGCTCGCTTCATTCTAAATCAACTTCATTTCACTTTTTTTACTGGCAAATACCTGGCTTTCCCACAGATCCAACCCTCTCAGATATCGCATGGTAAGGGAGAGAAAATTATCTCTCGTATCCAAAAAAAAATTACGCCGAAATTCCGGCAGAATAGATAATCAAAAAAAATAGTTACTCGCGTTTCAGGAGTGCTGAGACTGTAGCATCGACAATAGCAAATAACTCATTTGCGCTAAAGGTTTCTGAGTTCAGGATCAAATCATACGGAGAGAAATCGAGAATATCGATCTCGTAATACTCCATATACCGTCCGGCCTCGCAGGCCTCGCGTTCAACCGTCATTTCAAATGCCTGCTTTTCCGTCAGACCCTCGCGTGCCGCAATCCGGGTCGAACGGCACTCAGGAGAGGCACATAAAAGGATTTTTAGATCAGCGTTCTCTACCATCCATCCGGAAAGCCTGCCTTCAAGGATTATATCGTCCGATGACTCGCCGATCTCTTTTTGACGGGCATCGATCTCCAGATCGATCGCAGGGTCAGTTTCGGCAATTTTACCAAATGCGGCAAGATCCATATTCCGTTCCTTTGCAAGGCCACGGAACACCTCCCCCGCCGACACATATCTGTATGAATACTTCTCAGCAATTGAACGACCAAGAGTTGTCGTGCCTGATCCAGGCGACCCGCTGATCGTTATCCTCACTTACATACCCCCGATATTCAGGGACTTTCTGATGATCTGGGACATTACTAATGAACAAAGCATATACCAGAGAATCCACAGCGGGAAGAAGCCGAGGTAGACTTCGAAGTATGTGGAAAGACCTGCAAACGGGATGACGATCGCCGTTGCAAGACTCGGATCTGCGAGCATCTGTGCTTCGGTCGGGATGTGCTCAATCAGCCAGAAGAAGATAGGGACCGTCAAAACCAGAATATATGCCATGGGTTTGAACTGGTTTTTGGACATCTCCATCTGATCGGCCATCATTGCCTGCTGACGTGCCTGCATCTTCTTGATGAGCTTCTCATCTCCCGAAAGCTGAGCTTCGCGAAACTTGGCCTGAAACTCTTTCGTCTTTGCCTGATTCTCAGCCATCTTCTCGTAATCTATGGTGTATTTCTGAATCAGGGATGAGTAAAAACCCGTGATGGTGGCGAGAATCAGAACAAGAGCAAAGAACGGCAGGCCAAGTGCCGCAAAAGGACCTATAACGATATTGACAACGCCTGCAATAACCTGACGGGCTTCCTGCCAGCCGTAAAGCATCATCATGCCAAATACTACAGCAAGGGTTATATACATACTGTTTTTCTTGCTGAACTCGGCTCTGTCCATAGCAAGTTACCTCAGCGTTGCTACAAGATCATCGACAGCCTTGTCTAAAAGGAAGTCTGCATTGGTGATGATCTTTACCGTACATCCGGTAAGCATGGAGTATGCAGCGGCGAATGCACGGTTCATTTCCTGATGCTCGGCGATGGATTTCGAACCCTCAACGTCACGAACACGCGTTTCGTCGGAGAGTCTGCGAACAAGGATCTGATCGTTGTCGGTCTCGACGAGAACAATCACGTCCGGTATAATTGCTGACACAACCCACTCAGGAAGACCGGCAAGATATCCATTCGGGGTCTTAACCGATGCATGGGTATCAACGATCACATTACCGTCGATTGCAGCGATCTTTTCGGCTGCGGTTTTCTGGAGGCGCTTCTGGGCAATACGGTCGAGCTTTCTCATCTGGTCACGATCGGTGACAAGGCCATCAGCCTGAGCGACTTCAAACATGAAACTGCCGAAGTTGAGATTCTGATATTTAACGCCTTCAGCGGTGATTTTGTCAAATGCCGCGTTGATGACGGTGGTTTTTCCAACGCCGGGAACGCCGGTAATGATTACTTTTTTGCCTGACATGGTTATTCTCTTCCTTTGGAGATAGTATCTCTAAGGTTGGGTTTGGAGGCTAATAAATGTATTTTCACGATAGCGGAGCGGAAAAAACTGAGTCGCATCTCCCAAAGGAAATCCCAGTCAGTAAAAAAAGAAAAATGAAATATTTTTTGGGGATTTAGTTTATTCTTTATCGAAGAAGCCCCGCATAAACGGATACATCTCCATCATCTGCTCATTTGCGATCTGTTCATACAGACGGTAAATGATCGAGACGGTCAGCAGCAGACCGGTTCCACCAACAAAACCGATGATACCAAGCATATTTGCCATGACAGACAGAAGACCGATGAACACCCCTCCAATAACAGTTACACGAGGAATGTATCTGTCGAGATAACGTTCGAGAACGGCGGGAGATCTCCGGTAGCCGGGGATCTGCATACCGGAGTTCTGAATCTGCCGGGCAACATGCTTTGAATCGAGACCTGCTGTCTTGACCCAGAATATTGCAAAGAGGGCGCCTCCAAGAATCATCACCGTACAATCAATACCAACACGGAGAATAACTTCCCATATGGCATGACCGGTTCCGGTAAATGAGGAGAGCCACCACATCCAGTCCTGGGGCTGGTTGATCGGAGCAAGGTACCACATCAGACCATTAAGCGGCGTTGAGCCGTTAAATTCGCCAAGTGCTGTGAATCCTATACTCGAAAGGAACATACCAATCATCTGGACGTTTGCCTGCAGCACACGGACAAGAATCATCGGGAGAACACTTGCATAGACAAGTTTTACCGGGAATCTTGACCTTGCACCGCGAACATTTGCATGAGCAAGGGGGATCTCAATACGGGTTGATTCAACATACACGATAATGAAGAACAGTCCAACGGTTGTTACGAGAGCCAGGAGCTGCAGACCGAAGTAATCGATAAAGTTTGCACCATCGGCGATGACCTGGAACAATCTCGGGAAAAATCCGACCGCGAACTGATCGGTCGTTGCTTCCCAGTTGAAGAATCCGTTAATAAGACCCTGGGCGACTCCTGCGACGATAAAAAGACCGACACCGGACCCGATACCCCATTTGGAGACGACCTCATCCATAAACATAACAAGGACACCACCAATACAGATCTGCAGGAAGATCAACAGCATGACAAATCCGGCGTTCCCGCCGAAGAATGCTGAAACAGCTGGATCAGCACTCATCCATCCGCCCAGCACATTTGGCAGGGCTTCAAGAATAATCATGACGAAGATAAGGACCTTCTGCAGACCCATGTAGATTACCTGGCCACGCTGATCTGACGTGTTGATTTTAATCAGATCTGCACCGCGGAGTAACTGCAAAACGATTGATGCGGTAACGATTGGTCCAATACCAAGATGCAGAATAGTACCTTGTGCACCAGCTAAAAGGGCACGGTAATACTCAAAAACATCGATTGATGTGGCGGAAAGACCAAACACCGGAATGTTCGTTAAAATAAAATACAGCAGCAACACCGCAGCAGTCCACATCAGTTTGTTTTTGAAGTGGACGTGACCTTCCGGTGGCTTGACTGCCGGCATTCGGGCCAGCAGGGGTTCCATTCGATCCAACAGTTCTCCCATGAGTTATACACCAAAAAATTATTCGGAGGTCTGGGTGGTTCCACCCAGTTCCTCGATTTTAGCAACAGCACGGCCTGAGAAGTTCTCTGCAGTGATGGTAAGTTTGTGAGTGACTTTGCCACCGCCAAGGATCTTCTCTACACCAATCTGTGCGGCATCAAGAGTAATAACATCTCCGTTTTGAGTTGCAATTCCACGGGCAACAAGATCAGGGATCATCTGATCAAGGTCGCCAATATCAAGAACCTCATACGTTACAGATATCTTACTGACAAATCCGTGTTTTCCCTCGGTTTTACCGAGAAGATACCAGCGGGTAAAGTTGTGGTCACGCCATCCGGCTGCTCCACGACCTCCACGGTTACCTGCACCACGGCGGTTTTTGTGGGTACCCCCACCACATGTGCGGGTCCCCCGGAACTTTGAACGCTTGTTTACTGGCATGCTAATTACCTCATTTTGATCAGAAGATCATTGATCTCCGTACCGTAATAACCAAGGGCACCGCCCTGGGTATACGTGCGTTTCGTGGTCTTGTATCCCTTTCTTGGCGGGTGCATACGAAGCACCGGCTTAAGTTCGGGGACATCTTTCATACGGACCTCACCGTTGACAAGAGCAGCTGCAAATTCTTCAATGCTTCCATAGGAGGTTGCAGATTTCACGTACTCTTCAGTGAGCGGCTTGTTGCCGGTAAGTCTTCCACGGGTAGTGAGGATAGTTGCGAGCGTCGCATCGTCAACTTCACCAAAGGCAATGAAATCCTTTGCTTTACGGATCATACCGAGGTACTCGGGGGTCTCAGGCACAAGAACACAGTGGTTGATGTGGTGAAGACGGAGAATCTTCAGGGTTTCCTTGATGTCACGGCGGGTGTTGACCACACCGCGAACTTGAACGACAGCGTACATTATTTGCGCCCTCCGATGCGAATCAGATTCGTTTCACGAAGTGCATTGTAGGTTGCCTTTGCAAAGTTAAGAGTAGTTCTCGTGTTTCCACTCGTGTTAACCCAGACATCCTGAATTCCCGCGAGGGCAAGTACTTTCTTACCAACATCACCAGTCACAAGACCGATTCCTTTCGGAGCTGGTTTAAGGGTAACGGCAACGGAGCCGGCTTTACCGGTGACTTCCATCGG